>NZ_JAJPWN010000025.1:0-151709 GCF_046549135.1 Amycolatopsis sp. lyj-23
ATCAACCGCCTCAAACGCCACCGCGGGGTGGCCACCCGCTATGACAAACTCGCCGCCCGCTACGAAGCCATCATCCACATCGCCGCCATCAACGAATGGCTCTGACCCACTTCGATACAGGCCCTAGATGAAGCCCGTCGCATCTCCAGGAACGAGACCAACAAGTCCGCGTACGAGGCGTGGGACAGGCTTACGGCAGACCAGCGTCGTTCCCTGCTTCAGCGGATTCACGTGCTCGACGCGGCGCCTGACATCGACGAGACAACCGAGCGCCTCCAGCGCCTGCTGGGTCTCGCCGTGGGCCACGAACACGCGAAGGTCTTTCTGGAGCGCCTGGACGGGTGGTTCTTCCGCAGGGTCGTCGCCCAGTTGCGCGACCCTGCGTCGGGACCGGTGACCGGCTTGGAGTTCGACGTGGTGTTCAGCGACCGCCGCAATGGCTTCGGCCCGGACAGCCTGCCCATCGACGACGACCTGCCTGAGACGGGCGGCGCGGACCCCGCCGGCGGAGAACAGGTCTACGTCCGGCAACTGCGCCTCGTGAATGTCGGCGACAGCAGGATCCAGCAGGCGGTCAGCGACTACCTGCGGGCGTTCACCCAGCGGTCGAGGTGGGTCAACGACAACCTGCTCCGGCCGGGTGAGCTGGGCAAGTACGAGAAGCGTCTCGTCGAGGAGTGGTCAAGCCGCTTCGAGGAGATGCGCGAGGAGTTGGGGCAAGAGGCCGCGGAGGAGGCCAAGGTTCACGAGGCCCGCGCCATCTACCGGTGGGTCGATCACCATGCCCGGTTCCCCATCCGGCCGGGATGCGACGAACCGTTCGTCACCAAGGGCTCGTACCAGATCCTCGCTGACGAGCGGCGGGTCGGCTGGCACCCCGAGTTCCGGGAGCGCCTTATGGCGCTGCTCGGGTCGGTGTCGAGCAAATGAGCAGCCCTGTCGAGTGGAGCAGGGAAGAGCGGGCGCTGTACAACCCGGCCTTCACCGCCCTGGTCTGCGCCCGCGTCGTCCAAGGCCACCTGGACGCGCACGAACGCCCCGGTCCGCTGCCCCTCGTGGTCGCCTCCGCTGTCATGGCGTTGCAACCTGCGGTCCGGGACCTGCTGCCGAACGCCAACGCCAACATGGCCCAGTGGGCGGAAAACAACGGGACCATCAAAGTTCATATGTCCGCCAACGCCCCCGGACTTCTCACCGTGGTGCGACCCGGACTGCTGTTCGCACTGCAGACCCGGGTCCTCGTTCTGGATGGGGCCGCACTCACCCTGCGCGACAGGGCCATCCCGAAGGGGATCCGGAACCGGTCAGCCGAAGCCGCCGCGGTCCAGAAGGCCGCCCACATGCTCGGTCGGTGGCTGCCCACCGGCGGACCCACCGCCACCGTCCTCACCCTGCTTGGAGTACGACCGTGACCTGGCAGCTCAAGTCCCTGACCCTCTACGGCAAGCAGCCCGGTCAGGTGCGCAGCCTGGAGTTCAACCTCGGCGAACTCAACATCGTCACTGGCGACTCCCTCACGGGCAAGACCTCCATCTGGGATGTCACCAACTACTGCATGGCCAGCAGCGGCGACAGCTACCCCATCAGCGCGGGCAAGCTGCGCGAGTACGTCGACGTTTTCGCGGTGCAGATTGTCCGCGGCGACCGCCAGCTGTTCGTGGCCCGCCCGGCAGCGCGCGGAACCACCCCATCCCCCCGGCTCTGCCTGGTCTTCCAGCAGCCAGGAGATCTCCCGCTGGCTGCAGAGCAGATGCAGTTCACTTTCACCATCGAGGCCGCGCGCGGCCTGCTCGCCGAGTTCACGGGCATCGACCTCTCAATCCGCCTGCCAACCACCCGGGGCAACACCATGGCTCCGTCCATCCGCCATGCCCTGTACTTCTGCATTCAAGCCCAAAACGTGGTGGCGAATCCTGACCACCTGTTCCACTCGCAGGGGGAGGATCATGGCCCCAGGACGATCCGCGACATCTTCCCCTACTTCATCGGGGCTGTGGATCCCGAACAGGCCGTGCAACGTGCACAGCTGCAACGGATGAAGTCCGAACTGCGGAACCATGAACGAGATCTCAACCAGCAGGAATCCGCAGCGCCCGCGTCCGGACAGGCCCGCGCCCTGGTCAGGGAAGCAGTCGAGACCTCGCTGCTCGACCCTCTGAGCACCGACGAACTCACGCTGGACGACGCGCTCGCGCTGCTCGGCACCGCCGCCTCTGCACCTCTGCCCGGTCTGCCTGAGATCCCCGAGGACGAAGACGATCCCCTGGCCACCCTCTCGCAGGAGCGGGATCGACTGCGCATCACCTTCCAGCAGACGCGCGCCCGGCTCGCTGAACTCAGAAGCGCACTCCGCGACCGCAGCGAGTTCCTGACGCAAGCGCTCGATCACCGCGAACGCTTGACTTCTTTGTCACTGCTCAAAGTCAGCCCTGACACCTCTGTGGAAGCATGCCCGGTCTGCAACAGCGAAGTGACCGCCCCGAGCGCCGTCGCGACCGCACTGCGGACAGACCTGGAGGAGCTCAACGCCAACGTCGTCCACGTCAGCGACGACACCCCGCAGATCCAGGCCCTCATCGACGAGCAAGAAGAATTGCTCCGCGAGCACCGCCGCGCACTCGGCGCCAACCACGACGAGCGCAACGCACTCGAGGCCGGCATGCGCGAGGCCGCACGGTACCGCGATACCACGCTACGCGCCGCCGCCGTCCGCGGGCGCATCAGCCTGTTCCTGGAAAACGCCGCACGTTACACAGCCGCCCCCCGCATCCGCGACCAGCGCGAAGAGATGCGCGCGGCCATCGAGGAACTGGAGGACGCCCTCGGCCACGACGTGCAGGCCGACCGGGTCAACAGCAGCCTGTCACTGATCAACCAGAAGATCACCGCGAAGGCCCGCGCACTCGTCCTCGAGCACTCGGACGCCCCCATCCGGTTCGACCTGCGCCACCTCACCGTCGTGGCCGACACCGACGACGGACCAGTCCCCCTCAAGGAGATCGGCGGCGGGCAGAACTGGCTGGGCTACCACCTGGCCGCGTTCTTGAGCCTGCACGAGTGGTTCATCGACCATGATCGGCCAGTGCCGCAGCTGCTCGTTCTCGACCAGCCTTCCCAGGTCTACTTCCCCGCCGACTACAAAGGAACAGACCTACAGCCAGCCGAGGAGTCCGACCGGACAGCTCTCCTGCGCGTGTACCAAGCCATCGCCAACACCATCACCACCGCGGATGGCAAGCTCCAGGTCATCGCCATGGAACACGCAGACCTGGAGCAACCGGTCTTCGCATCTGCGGTGATCCGACGGTGGCGTGACGGTCAAGGCGCCCTGGTCCCGGCGGAGTGGATCACCGCAGGCTGACGCCAGGCCAGCCGGTCGCGGTGAGATCACCGGTCGAAGGCCTGCCGGGTAGAGATTCGGCTGATCACCAGGGGTTGATGGGCGCACCGGTGCCGTCAGCTCGACGAACACAGGACCGAACCGCGGGGTCGCCAAGAGCGCGCCCGTGCTCTGTGCCCAGGCGGCGGGCACTACCTCAATGCCCAAGCAGGCCTGCATCGGCTGAAGACCATCGATCGACTGCCAAGCGAGCGGTTCGTGGATGGCTTCGTGCTCGAAGGGCAGGACCAAGCCGCCGGATACCCGGATCTGAATCCAGTCCTCGGCAGCGTCGGTGATCGGTGGACGACTCTCCTTCCGCTCGCTGTTGTCGCTGTCGATACCCACGCCACACGACGTTCCCGCGGTCACCGCCGGCTATTACCAGCGGCGGCGTACCTGACTGGATACGGACGGCCGCTGTCAAGGCCTGCGCTCGAGTGGTGAGCGTGACGACGGCGGCCTGCTGCGATGACCGTCATGGCCCAACACCGCCCCGACGGTGCGAGGCGGTCATCGCGGCAGGCCGCCGTCCGTCCCCGAGAACCCCATCCCGAGTAGTGGAGACATACCCAGACGAGGAGGCGGCTCAATCGTCCGAGGCGCCTTTTCGCCAGAAAGGCGGATGCGCCTCGAACTGAGGCACAGCGTCGTCGTCGTATCGCTCGGCGGTGCAACCGTGAGAGTCCCGTCTCGGACGTTCGGGCTACTCCTGAGCGGGTCGACGGCCGCGGAGCCGATCCGGTCGTGATGGGATGCCGTGGCTTCGGCGGTAGATCGTGTCGCACGCGTCGCACTGCCGAGGGATGCGCTGACTTCGCCGTTCGTTCAACGGCATGAACACCGGCGTGTCGGTGACACCGCACAGGGTGGTGATCGCTTCTGCTGGTTCGAGCGCTCCCGCAAGGCGATGCCACTCCCCGTCGATGACCGGGCGAACGGTCTGCATGTCGAGGTAGATCAGCGCGGCCATCGTGGTGCATCGCATGACTTGTTCGGCTGGTATTCGTTGCATGCAAAGGATTTCCGTTCTAGAGCCTCGAACGTCGACCGGTAGCCCTGGACTGTGTCGGGCTCGCTGATGAAGATGAGGTTGTCTTGGTGCTGCAACGCGACGGTGAAGGTTTTGCCGGTGCCCTCGTAGATCGTGAAGGAGTCGGTTGTTTTCGCAGCGCTCGAAGCGACGATCTTGACTACCAGGCCGGGACCGTTGGACGCCGCCCGAAGCGCTTGTAGCTGCGGACCGGTTGCCGGTTTCAGGGCCGCGGCACCCAGTAGTACGGTGCGTTGGGCGGTCCAGCCCTGGCCGAGCTGCCGGACCTGGTGTTCGAAGACCGCCTGATCGAGGTCGTCGGGCGCCACCACGTGCTCCCGCGCCATCGCCTGGATGTACTCCGGCGTCTGGAGCGGTTCCGGGACTACGTGCGGTGCCCATTCGAAGATGCGGACCGCGAGCTCCTCCAGGGTTCGCCGCTGACTGGTCGGGCTCGCGTCCAGGGCCTCGATGGAAATCGGGTCCTCGAGCTGCCGCCGGAGCCGCATGACGCGGTTGTACTCCGCCGAGTCCACCTGGAGAAATCCGAGGACGTGTGCCACGTCCTCGATCGCCGGCGCGCGTTTTCCAGTTTCCCACAGGGACAATGCCTGAGCCGAGACTCCGAGCTTGTGTGCCAGCTGGCGCAGCCCCAGCCCTTCTGCGGTTCGGGCCTTCCGCAGTGAGGCACTCAAGGCGAGCAGGGCCGGAAGGTAGCAGCTTGCTTTGGTCATGCGCATTCTCGTTCCAGGTCACGGGCTGCCGGGATGATCCCGGCGGCGATGTCGTCGCCGTGGGAGCGGAGCAGATCGGGGAGGTCGCCGATCACGTCGGCGAGGTCGTAGTGCTCGTCCGGAGTCGCGGTGCCGTCTCGCAGTTGGATGGCCACCACGGAAATCCGCAGCTGAGCCGCTTCGAGAGCGTCGACGAGCTTCTGGGTGTCACGGGTCATGCGAACTCCGCGCGTGACAGTCGGTCTGTCCTTATCGGAGAGTCGGCGCAACCCGGCGAGAACTCTGCAGAGGTGGGCATACTCCGGGTGCTCCGCAAAGGACAAATCGGTTTCGGACGGCCAGGTGATCGTGGTTGGCGCCACGGTGCTTCACCACCTCGGGAAAGTTCATTTCGGCACATCGTCGGACCAACTCATCACCTGGAGCAGGACATCTTCGGGTAGGCCGTCGACCGGTCCTCGCAACGGGAGTGCTCCATGTTTTCCCCAGTCGCCCAGGGCAAAACGGGCCCCGATGGCGCGCACCGAGGCCTTCCGCACTTCGATACGCACGACGTCATGGTGGGCATCGGTCGTCCGGTGGCCGACCATCGTCGTGGGCTCCGCGGAACCGGCGGGAGCGCTGCGCCACTCCCAGCCGCGGCGGCGGGACTCGTCGATGGCCGCGCTGGACCGCTCCCAGGCAAGAACAGCTTCGTCCCAGCGATCAGAGCCGGTCATTGAGCCTCCGGGGTTTGGGCCGTCGCCGGCGTCGCCACCACGAGATGCGACGCGGTTTGCTGCGGCACGACGTTCGATCGGCGACAAGGCGTCCGCGGCAGGCCGAGCACGCGCAGCGCGGAGGAGCGATCATCGGCGCAGCGGAGAACTGGGCGCCGCAGATCCCGCGGTACGAGCCGGAGGCTCGTATCCCGTCGACGAAAGCAGCTTCGGTGACGAGGTGGTTGATGCCGGTCGACGCTTCGGTGACCCACAGCAGGCGTGGGGGAGCCGGGTGTCTCGTAGGTGCGGTAGCCATCGTGAAATCTCCGCGGTCAAGCTGGACGAAAGGAACGGTGAACACCCGGCCGGTGCGCTGTGTCGGGGCAAGCGCACCGACCGGGCTGATCAGGGGCGGCTGTCAGCTCGCCGCTGGCGCGGACTCGCGAGCGTTCATCTCCGGTCTCCCGGCAGATCGAGGACGAGCATCGTCTGGGCGTGGCTGACCAGCTCGGCCATCGCTTGCCGAGGCAGGAAGGCGGGCGGTCCGTCGGTGCCGACCCGGACGGCGCGGACAAGTCCGTCGGTCGTGTCGATCAGGCCCAATGTGACCTGCGTCGCCGAGCCGGCCGGAGTTCGTGCGGGGACGATCAGCGGTGTTCCACTCCAGCGGTGCCCTCGCATGTGCGCCCTCCCGTTAGGCTGTCAGGGCCATGAGCTGGGCGCTGACACTGCTACCGAATGTTGGTAGCAAGTGTCAGCGCTGGTAGCGTGGCTGCGCAATGACCTAATCGGGTGACCTCTGCGGTCCGCTTCACCTGCACTAGCATGTGCTGCATGGCTGGTAGCACCGCGAGGCGCCGATGAACCTCGGCGACGCCCTGAAAGAGGCGCGCGAGTCGCGTGGAGTTTCGCTGCGGAAGCTGGCCGTGCTCATCGGTCGCAAGGAGTCGGATTCCGGGCTGATCTCGCGCTGGGAAACCGGCGAGCGCACCCCGAAGCCGGACGACGTGGCGTCGATCGTCGAAGCGCTCGGTCTCGGCGACGACGCCGGCGCCGAGTTGATGGCGCTGGTCACCAATGCCGGCCAAAGCGGGCGTTGGCATGCCGTGACGGTGGCCGAGCGGCGGCAGCAGATGAACGCGCTGCTCGCCGCGGAGCGGACGGCGACGACCGTCACGCACCTGGCTCCGCTGCTGATCCCCGGCGTCCTCCAGACCAGCGCGGTCATCCGCGCAATGATGGAGGAAGGCGACGTACCGGCCGACGAGATCGACGAGCGAGTCGCGATCCGGATCGGGCGACGCGACCTCATTACTCGAAGTGCTCCGGCGACCCTTGATGTGCTGCTTGGCGAGGCGGCGATCCGGCACGTGATCGGAGGCCGGGAGGTTTGGGCAGAGCAGCTGACGTACCTCTCGGAGATGATCGATCTGCCCAACGTCAAGGTGCAGATCATCCCGTTCGAAGCCGGATGGACGCCGCTGCTGGCTGGCTCGTTCATCCTGTTCGATTCGGCTCAGGCGCCGTCGATCGTCAGTCTTGAGCTGCATCGCGGCGGGCTGATGCTTTACGCCGAGGAGGACATCGCGGTGCATCGGCAGAAGGCCAAGGCAGCGCGCAGTAAGGCGATGAGCGTGGAGAAGAGTCTCGAACTCATTGCGAAGGTGAAGAGCGAGCTGTTGGAGATGAAACGATGACGAACTCGACCGGTTGGTTCAAGTCGAGCTGGAGCACCGAAACGCAGGACTGCGTTGAGGTTCGTCTCGGTGACGATGTCGGCGTGCGCGACTCGAAGGCGCCGTCCGATGGGCAGCTGTCAGTCGATCAGGCTGCTTGGGGCGCGTTCCTGGAGCGTCTCACGAAAGCCTGACCACGCGCCGTTTCATCGAACGCGTGTTCTAGCTGCGTGGTAGGTTCACGCCGTTCGAGGTCGCGGTCCCGGGAGGTCGAAGTGGCGTGGTTGCTGAGGGAGCGAGTCACCGGCTGCGAGTGGCGCATCGGCGACAGCGACCTCGCTTGGGACGCCGGCGGCTACGACACCGCCAGGTTCGAGCTCCATGTCCTCGATGAGGATGTCACCGGGGCGCCGGACGGCCTCCCCGTCCACCGCCGGACGTCGGTGGCCTGCTCGTCGTAAAGCCTGCTCGGCGGCCCTGACGGTCACCGGTGGCGAGCGAGCTGCCCCGTTCCTACGATGATCACCTCGGGTGAGGCGATCGCGGGGCGGGTGCCGGATGACGGGGATGCTTCGTCTGGCCCTCGGGCTGGCCGTGGGCCTGGCGCTCACGCCGGTGACCGTGCGCCTGCTGCGCCGGTCGATGAACTCCGAGCTGTCGGTTGGATGGGTCGCAGAGGTGGTCGTGGTCGTCGCGGCCGCGGGAGCGGTCGTGGCGCTCTGGGCACCGGTCGCCATGGCCTTCGGCGCAGCATTCGCCTTACTGGGTGTCCCGGCCGCGGCTGTCGACGCCGTCGAACACCGCATCCCGGACTTGCTCAGCCTCCCGCTGTGCGGCGTCAACGTCGTCGCCGCAATTGTTGCCTCGATCGCGAGCGATGATGTCGGGGGTGGCCTGCGCACTCTCGTCGGCGGCGCGTTGTGGGGTGCCGCATTGCTGCTGTCCTACCTGATCACCGGTCAGCCGGGACCCGGTGACGTCAAACTCGCCCCGAGCGTCGGGATTCTGCTGGGCTGGTTCGGCTGGTCCTGGCTCTTGGGCGGCTTCCTCGCGATGTACGTCCTCACCGCGGTGGCAGGGTTGATCGGCGTGCTGCTCCGGAGGTACTCGTTCCGGGAGGGGCAGGTGCCGATGGGGCCGTCCATGGTCGTCGTCGCCTTCGTGTGCGGCACGCTGGCCCAGTTCTCATCAGGCTGAGCGGCGGGCCCCTTCGGCGTCCTGGCTCCGGCGGTGCCGCGCTTGGTCGACGATGTCCGCGTGCTCGCTCACCCAGTCGGCCAGCGGCTGCATGGCTTCGAGCGCTTCCCGCGTCGCCGGCGCCAGCGAGTAGACGACCGACGGCGGGAAGACGCCCGCCTCCTGGTCCCGGACGATCAAGCGGTCGGCCGTCATCGTTTTCAGAGTCCGCGTCAGGACGCTGGCGTGCAGCACCCGCGGCCGCCCGGACCAGCTGTTCGCCGCCGCGGCGTCGTTGAGCGAGCCGACCATGTCGAGCAGTTCGGTGTAGTGCTTCGGGCCGCTCTTCAGCGCCAGCAGGATCGCTGTCATCCAATCGCCGCCGAAAAGCTGCTTGGCGTCGTGCAGTTTGCGCAGGCGCTCGGCGTCCTCGGCGGTGATGGCCTGTGTGCTCGGTCGAGTCATCGTTCCCTCCCCGGTTCGATCACCCCAGGCTGTTGATCTTAAGTTTCCGCAGGTCACGTCTCAACTATCGAACGGGCATTCACCTGATCAGGTCTTAATTTCAGTTAAGACGCCTGGTGAGCGGTACCGTCGAAGGGAACTGAGGAGGGGTGATGGCCGAACGCGGGCGTGACTTCGCGGACAAGCTGAACCACCTGTTCACCGTCACGAAATCGCCGGAGGGCGACGAGTACAGCAACGACTTCGCCGCGGAATCGATCACGGCCGCGGACACGAAGATCTCCGGCACCTACATCTGGCAGCTGCGCAAGCGGAAGCGCGACAACCCCACGATCAAGCACGTGGAGGGGCTGGCGAAGTTCTTCGGAGTGCCGGTCAACTACTTCTTCGACGACGACGTGACTGATCGCGTCAACCAGCAGCTCCGCGAGCTGGCGGCCGAGCAGGAACGCCTCAAGGCGAACGCCGGTGACGAGGAAGCGCAGCGGATCGCGATGCGGGCCGGTGAGCTGACGCCGGATCGCCGTCAACTCGTCATGGATCTGCTCGACGTCGTCTACCGCGACCAGCAGGCAGCGCGGGAGCGAGGGGAGCGGTGAACGAGCGGCTGCTGCGGCGCCGGTGCCGGCGGCTGCTGAACGAGCTGGACATCCGGCCTCCGCTGGACGTCGTCGAGCTGTGCCGGCGCGTCGGTGAACGCCGCGGCAAGCCGATCCGCCTGCTGGCCCACTCCATCCCGGTGCCCGGCCCGTTCGGCGTGTGGATCAGCACGCGCCCGGCGGACTACATCCTGTACCAGCGTGAAACCAGCAAGCCGCACCAGAACCACATCATCTTGCACGAGCTGGGCCACCTGCTGGCCGGCCACGAGAGCGATCCGTGCGACGACGACCTCTTGGCCGAGTTTTACCCGGACATGTCGACGGACAGCCTGCGCCGGCGGTACCCAGATCTCGAGCCGGACGCCGTTCGCCGGGCGCTGCGGCGCACCTCGTACGACACCGACCAGGAGCGCGAGGCCGAAACGACGGCGACGATCATCCTGGAATGGGCGTCGGTCCTGGACCAGGTCGGCGCCGGCGGAAGAGCAAGCGATGCCGCCCAGGAAATGGGAGCCGCGCTCGACGGCCGGTTGGGGTGGTTGTGACGCCCCTGGTCCTCGCCTACGGAATCGCGTCGGCCGCCCTGCTGTTGTGGCTGGCCGGGAGGCTGACGCGGAACCCGGGGAACGCCGCTCTGCGCAGCGTGACGGCGCTCGTGGCGTGCCTCGCTGTCGCCTTTCCGTTCGGCGCCGCGGCTGACAAGGGCGCTCATGCGCTGGGCCTGCCACCGATGATCTCGCGGCTGATCCAGCACGGTCTTCTGCTGGTCGGCGTGTACAGCCTCGTGTGCTTCTTCTTGTTCTCGGCGCGGGAACGGGCGGTCGCTCGGCGACGCGCCGGCTGGTACGCAGCGCTGCTCGTGGTGGCGGAGGGCGTGCTTCTCGTCGCCGCGCTGGCGACCCCGGCGTCCGTGCGGACCAACGACCAGTCGGTGCCCAGCGTGGCTGTCTTCTTCATCGCGGCCGACGTCTTCATGGCACTCGGCTTCGCGACGGCGGCAGTCTGGGCCTGGCAGTACGCGCGTGAGGCCGGCGCGCGGTTGGCTCGAGGACTGCGTATCGCGGCCGTCGGCCTGGTCGCGATCGTCTTGGCGAACTGCGTGTTCGTGCCCGCGATCGTACTGGGGTTGATCTTCCGCGTCGGCGTCGCCGATCGCGCCGGTTCCGCCGGGACGGTCGTGGGTGCGCTCGCCGTCACCGTGCTGCTAATGCCGGGTGTTCTGCTGTTCCTGGCTGGCGTCAGCTACCCGGCCGTGATGACGAGGTTGAGCGCGGTGCGAATCTGGTGGCGCCACCGACGTGGGTATCGGCAGCTCGCGCCTCTCTGGACGGTGCTGCACTCGCAGTTTCCCGATGATGCACTGGACCGAGTGCCGGCGGCGCCGTGGCGGGACGCGCTCCGCCTGCGTGGGACGCATCGGCGGTACTACCGCCGGGTCGTCGAATGCCGCGACGGGTTGGTCCGGATCAGCCCGTACCTGGCGCGGACCGACACCGCCGCTGATCTTCCGAGCCGTCTGCAGCAGGCACTGGCCGCGCACGCCGCCGGTGAAACTGTGCCGGCGAAGGCGGTTCCGGTCGCACTGCCGGAGGGTGACGGACTCGACGCTGACGTTCGCGAGCTGGTGCGGCTGGCCAGGGGCCTCGAGACAAGAGGAGCGGGGATGACTAAGGCGTTGATCATCGGTGGAGGTATCGCGGGGCCGGTCACGGCCATGGCCCTGCAGAAGGCGGGTATCGACTCCGTCGTCTACGAGGCTCATCGGACGGGCGCGGACGACGTCGGCGCGTTCATGACGATCATGAACAACGGCTTCGACGCCCTGCACGCCATCGACGCCGACAAGCCGGTCTTGCAGGCGTCCTTCCCCGCTGACCGCGCGTTCTTCTGGAGCGGCTCGGGCAAGAAGCTCGGCGAAGCACCCATCGGCGGCGGTACGGCAGGCTCGTACGGGCCGCACACCATCAAGCGCTCCGAGCTGTACCGCGTGCTGCACGACGAGGCAGACCGGCGTGGCATCAAGGTCGAGCACGGGACGCGGCTTGATGACGTCGAAACCGATTTCGAGCACGGGGTGGCGGCGATCTTCGAGGACGGCTCCCGCCACGAAGGTGATCTGTTGATCGGTGCCGACGGGATTCACTCGGCGACCCGGGTGCTGATCGACCCGAAGGCACCCGAGCCGCGGTACACCGGGACGGTCGTGTTGTGCGGCTACGCCCGGCACGCGCCGGTCGAGCCGCTGCCCGGGGGGTACCGGATGATCTACGGCAAGCGTGTGTTCTTCGCGTACACGACCGCGCCGGACGGCGAGACGTGGTGGTTTGTGAACATCCCGCGCCCGGAGGTGTCCAAGGCGGAGCTGGCGTCGACGTCGCTGGAGGAGTGGCAGCGACAGGCGATCGCCGTGCTCCGGCGGGACCGGTCGCCGGCGGCGGCGATCGTGGCGGCCTCGGAGCAGATCCGCGCGAACAACGGCTACGACATCGCCTCGGCGCCGCGGTGGCACGCCGGCCCGATGATCGTCATCGGCGACGCCGCCCACGCCGCGGCGCCGAACGCCGGGCACGGGGCGTCGATGGCCATGGAGGACGCCGTGGTCCTGGCCAAGTGCCTGCGTGATCTCCGTGAGCCGGCGGCGGCGTTCCGGGCCTACGAGCAGCTGCGCCGGGAGCGGGTCGAGCGTTTGGTGGCGACCAGCGCGAAGATGGGCGGCACGGCCACGCCGGGGCCGTTCAAGCGGCTCATCCGCGACCTGGCGATCTCGAAGCGGCTCAAGGGCGGCCCGCGCAACACCGCGGCGTGGCTGACTCAGCACCACATCGACTGGGAAGAGCCGGTGCCACACCCGGCCGCCTGAGCACACGACCCGGTGTGGAGCCGGACCAGAAACCCTGGCGTGCAGGAGACCTAGGGTTGCTGGTCACAGTCCGTTCCCTTCTCCAGCCAAAGCCGACTGTCGACTCCACGTGGAGGCTTGACGCGCTCGACCACGACGTCTGTGGCACTGACCACGTGGGCTTGCCCGGTCCGGCAGTCCCAGAAGGCGTAGTTGGTCGGCGATTGATTGATGATGATCAAGAGGTTCGGCGGGTCCGCTGGCTGGGCCGATTTCTGCTCGGCGATGGACAGTGGTTTTCGAGCCGGATCGATTCATCGAACAGTCGCATAGTCGACCGTGAAGCCAGTATCCACCAGCCGTAACGACACCACACCGTAACGCGCCAGGCGACGTCCGCCCTCTGCGACGGACCCGGGGATGGTGAAGCCCAAGGCCGCGATGATCACAAACACGACGACTAAGCCTGACCACCTGCGGAACTTCCATCTCGCGCCTGCGTAGACGAGGGCGAGAAAAAACGACCAGCTCCACAGTTTCCACACGGCGTCGTTCGCCCCTGGGTACGCCTTGGTCAGCGCTGCCGGGTCGAGAAGCGTCTTCGTGTCGACGATGGGCGCGACGACTCCTCGATTGAGTGGCACTATGCCCGCTGTCAGAATAAGCTGGGGCAGCCCCCAAAGCACTAGCAGTGCGACGATGTAAAAGCTGCGACGGCAGCAAAGCCGGCCGTCGGTAAGCGTCAGTGCTCGGTTCGTCGGTCTCAATCTCCGCCGTTGGCACGGGCGGATGTGAATGGGGAGTGACCCGTTCGGATCGCAGTCCGATCCTGTTCGGCCGAGTGAGGATGGTGGCGATGCACTCCCGGACGAGGCGAGTTGGTCGCACTTCTCATCCTGCCGCCGAAAGCCCCGTCCCTCGTTGCAGGCCTTCGCTCGCGTCACCAACGTCGTGACCCGCAACAACTAGTTGTTGACACGAGTGGCTAGCGTCCCACTTGGCCTCGGTAGTCGAAGGGAGCCGCCACTCCGTAGCGCAGCCGCACGAGTCGTTATTCACGTCGTCTGCTCCCCGAGACACCTCGAACCCGAGGAATCGCAACCGGACCCACATCGGATGCGGAGAGTTCTTAACAATCCGCGTGATAACCAGCACCGTTCCCATCGCGATCACCAGTACAGCCACCATAACGTACGGCGACGCTCCCGCGAGTAAACCCCACACCACGACCCCCGTTCCCGGCCGCAGCCGTGACCCGCGTCCCACCGTGTAATCCAGACCCTGAGACGGTATGATTACTGTTCGTCATCCACGTGGCCGCGAAGCCGTTTGCGCAGGTCAAGGGGGTGCAAGTCGGCACATCAAGCGACGTACAGAACGGGAGCCCCAGTGACTAAGCGTCTCCCCGGCCAGCCAAGGCGGTGGGGCCCCTTCACAGGTGGCACTCCCGAGACGCGCGCCTTGGCGCAATTCCTGCGTGAGCTCCTGGAACGGCGCCCCGAACCGCTAGGGGAACTCAGCCGGTACCTGAACATGTCCGCCCAGACGCTGTCGAACCGCGTCAACGCCCGGAAACGACCCGACTGGGACTTCGTGCGGAGCGTTGTGGATCTGGCTTTCGGTGCCCACGACAACGAAAGCCGGCTGTTGAAACGACACGAAGCCGAACAGTTGTGGCACCACGCCAGCCCAGCCAACACAGCTACCCCCTGGCAGCGCAGGGCCGCCTGGCTAGTGCCAGTCAAGGACGGCGCTGGCAGTGCCAGCGATCCTGATACGGACGTTGTACAGGGTGATGTGGAGATCACCGGTTCGGATGTGCCGGTGATGAAGTCGCTTCCAGCTGTGCCGGAGGTGGGCCGCGCCAGGGCGGAGACTGGCGTGTTCGGGGGCTCCGACGCGCTCGTTTCCGGTACGAGCAAGCCGGTTGCGGGGACGGTCGACGGTAACTTCATCGTCCACCAGGTACCCGACAAGACCGCTCCCGCTGCGGACTACGAGACGAATTTTCGCGCTGGAGTAGCCGACCACAACGATCACGTGCAATTGATTGGACTCGGACGCTACGAGCGCATCCAACTTTCCACCGCGTACATCGACCTCGGCGTGGAGCCGACCGGGCAGGTGGGTGTCTTCACCGCGACCACGTCGACGCAACTGCTCGACAAACATCGGCTCGTGCTGCTTGAAGGGGCAGCAGGAACTGGAAAGTCCACCGTTCTGCGCAAGCTAGCTGTTCAGGCGGCACGCGGCGGACTGTTGGGCAGCAAACCTCGGATGCCCTTCCTGCTACGCTTGCGGTCGTTCGTGGTCGACGATGTCCTCGTCCTGCCGAAACCGAACCAATTTGCCGCCGCCACCGCCCCACTCGCTGGGGAGCCACCAGACGGCTGGGAAACCGGTCTGCTGCTGTCAGGGCAGGCAGTGGTGCTGGTCGACGGCATCGATGAGGTACGGGAGCGGCACCGAAGTGACGTCGTGCAGTGGCTCACCGACCTAACGCACTGGTATCCCGAGGCCAGCTTCATCGCAACGTCCCGACCTTCCGCGCTGCGCGACGACTGGCGAAGCATGCTGGTCTGCTCCGGTTTCATTGCCGCCGGGCTGCGGACCATGACTCGCGCGCAGGTCGACCGATTCATAACAGCCTGGTTCGAGGCGCAGGGTGAGCTTGTTCCCGAGGCGGTGTGGGTCGCGATTGCCACTGACTCCCTGCTAGCCCGCCAGTTGACCGCACCGCTATTGGCCGCCTCCTACTGCGCGCTGTTCGGAAGGCACCATCACGACGTGCGCGGCTCGGCTTTTCTCGACCAAGTGCTCGAACTCCTACTCATCCGACGCGACGTGGTCCGTGCTTTCCGCCAGTTGGACTGGCAGGTCCCGGCAGAGGTGTCGCGCGACCTGCTGTGCGAAATCGCGTGGTGGTTGCTAATCAATGGCGAGGAGTCGATCGACCTCAGCACTGCGAAGTCATTCGCCGACTCTGCGAACCACCTGGACTGGGCTGACGCGCAGGATAGGGTGGACGCCGAGAAGTTACTGTGGGAGATCGTGGAGCAGACCGGGCTACTCCAGCAAAATAGTCTAGGTGGGTTCGAGTTGCGGATCCCTGGCACAGGTGATCAGTTGGCTGCTGAGCAAGCAGTGCGGCGAAATCACCTGCGACACCTGGTCAAGCACGCGGATCATGCCGACTACCACAACGTGATCGTGCGCGCCGCCGCTTTGGACCCGAAAGCGGAAGATATGATCACCGCCGGCTTGGCGAAGCGTGCCTCCGAAAGCGGCAGCCGCTACTTCCACCTGCTCGCCGCGGAGTGTGCCGCCACGGCTGGCAAGACTCATGGCCCTGCGATTGACCTCCTGCCCCCTCGAGATTTCTACGAGGCCCGCCAAGTCGCCAACGCGAGCCCCGATGTCCTGACGGCCCTAACGAGGAAGATCCACGCCACCCTGTCCGTCGCGGAGGCCGCAGCCTCAATCCGCGCCTTGGCTCTTGCAGGTAGCAGCGCCTTCGATGCGCTGGCAACTCGGCCCGAGCCGGAGATCCGGGTGGAACTCGTCGCAGCATGGGCGATGGTACCCGAGCCCGCCCGATACGCGAGTAACGTGCTCAGCAAAGTCCTGCTCGATGACCTGTGGGTAGAACCGCCCACAGCTGACCTGACCGGGTCCGTCGCAGAGCTGAAGCTGCGTAAGCTGCGCCTCCCGTCTACCGCTGGCAACTACGACCTCCGGACTTTCGCCCGCTTAGTAGGCGCCACCGTGCGGGAACTTAGTCTGGTCGGAACATTGATCGACGATCTCGGTCCGCTCGACGGCATGCCCCACCTGGAGCGCGTGGAGATCACCGGCCTGAACGCTAACTACGCTCGCGATGGCGTCGAGGTCGTGCGCTAACGCCCATCCGGACATCGGCATGAGCGAGCACGGAGGCGATTCTGCGGCGGATGCGCGCACGTCCCGCGTCCGCCCCTTGAGTCTCGGGGGTGATCGTGGCCGGCGGCGCGTCGCCCACACTCTGTCCCATAGCCTGTTGAAATGGTGTCAAAGGCATGGGCCGTCCAGATCGTGGAGTGGCATCTGGCCGGGTGGCTGGGACGGGGCCAGCCGAGGATGACGATCATGGAATGGATCGCCCGAAGGCCGTGCCGTCGTAGCTCATAGCTAGCGCGCTCGTATCGGTGTTCGTGTGGACGGCACGCTGCGCGATGTCTGGCTATGAGTAACTCCGCGACGCGGATGTCGCACGCAGGGTGACCCCGGCACCCAACTCGATCGAGGACGCTGGGTACTCGATCTCGCGGCGATGTGCATTGCCACCGGCAAGCCGAACTGCTGTCCGCTCGTCAAGCTGATCCGGCGGTGATCGGCGCCAGGCTTCGGCGGGCTTGTGACTGCCGCAGGCGCGAGCTTCACGGCATCCGCTGCGGTGTCGGCGGGACGGCCGTCGGGGCCGCGCAGTTACTTCTTTCGTGTACTAAACCCGTCCGAGTGCAACTGGCCCCCCTGATCTTGCGAGAAATGATCGCTTAGGAAGGGGGCCACATGGCCTGGTACGAAATCATTCCCGCTGCGGTGCTGGTCGCCCTCATCGCCGTCGCAGGTGTGGCTGGTGCATTACGCGACAGAAAGTCGTTGCGTGTCCTGCTTATCGCGGGCGTTCTGCTGCTGGCGTTGGTCGCTGTCTCCAAAGGAGACATTCCGATGTTGGAAGTGATCCTTGATTCGCTCCGGTGAAGGTGTCAGGTCGGTGGCGCAGGCCTTAAGTCGCCGCGGCCTCGATGCTTTGCGGTCTCGGCCGCGGCGTGGAGCGCGACAGCGGGCGGGTCCGTGACACCGGTCGCGGCGTCTTCGCAGGCGACGAGGTCGGTCTCGGGCGTGGCCGGGTTGCCGATCTGGCGTTCGGCGCGGTCACGAACGCGCTGTACGCGGGCGCTTCTTCGGCGGCGGTCGCGGCCTTTCGAGCGGCGACGTATACGGCGAGCGCGTCCAGGTAGACCAGGCCGGCGGGCTCCGACTCTGGGTGAACAACCGACTTACTTCGCAAACGGTTGCGACACTGGACCTGCGGGGGCGTGAAGTTGTCTGAAGTCGAAGGATGACCGATGTCGGCGATGGGCGCTGATGCCGTTGGCCTGCCGCTCGGCCGGGCCGCATGAAGGAGGGCGGCCCCGCCCGATCAGCGTAGCCAGAGCCGCCGTGGCGACTACGCCGTATAACGATTTATTCGCTTGCGACTGCGACATGGCTCGCACGGTCGTTAGCATGTAGATCTCCTCTGACCTGGGCGAGTCTGAGTGGTCTCAAAATCCGTTCTCGAGATTGGCGCACAGGTCATGCGCGATGTGAACACTGCTGTGCCGGCGCGTAACGGCCGCCCACATCGTCACGACTCCCCGGTACGTGAAAGATCTTTCAGGGGAGGAAACTCGGTGACTCACGAGCCCAAGTGGGGTCGGAAGGCCCTGCTGGTCGCCGTGTCAGTGATTCTCGGGGCAGTACTAGGCCGCCTGGTGACGACCCACCCGCGCGCGTCGGCGGAACGGCCGGTGGTGCTGCGAGCGCGGCCCCCTATCGTGGAACGACCGGACGCACAGCCGCGTCCTCCGACAGCGGTCCTCTCCCTCATCCTCGTGCCACCGCTGCTGGCACTCTCCTCTTGGCTGTCGAGCCAAGAACACTTCCTTCTCGCCGAGATCGCCGCGGCTGCCGCCGTGATCAAGCTGGCTATCGAGTTCCGAGGACCGGTCCAGCGGCACGGCCTGGGGACATTCACCGTGCTCGCTTTCCTGGCTGCGATAGCGGCCCCTCTCGACCTGCTGATGATCAAAGCTGGGACCGACCGCAACGCGTTTGATGTCGGCGGGCTACTGCTGCAGTCAGGACTGTTCATCGTTTTCGTCGGCGTACTTGCATGGCTCGCCGCGTCCTGGAAAATGGCCGCTCTCGCCGAGGTTGGGGCGCTATTATTGATCGCGTGGCAGCTAGGTTCCGTATCGTTCAACGGAATCTCGTACTTCACCGCTCCGTTTTCCACGCCAGTGACAGACGACTCGGCCATAGCCGTGTTCACAGCCGACGCCGCTGCCGAGGTGAACCTCGCCGTCAAGTTCTCCCCAGGTGACGGCGTCGGGACGACGCTGCTGACGCTGAATGTAGCTTTGAGCGGCTCCGCTGACCATTGCTGGGGAATAATCCTATCCGGAGGAGCCCGGCTGACCCCTGACGACGGGAGGGACATGGACGGAATCACGCTGACCGCCTCATCCGACGGCCGTCAAGCAATTTTAGCAGCGCAGGATAACCCCGGCTGGTACTACGGCACCATCATAGGATCCGTTCAGAGACGTACTGCCTCGCGATCCGTGGTGTATTTGCCGCCGATCTCTGCTGAGCTGCCCAGTCCTGTTGACAACTCGCCTTGGCCAGGCGCCGCAATCCCTGCCGCACGTCCGAAGTCGCTCAACTTGACCGTCGACTGTGGGAGACTCAACCCGCTGGAGACTGTCACTCAGGCGTCGCCACCGCTGCAAGTTTCGAATGAGCTCGCCTGGCAAGCTCAGAACGAACTCGGACCGATTGTCTACGCAACTCTCGACCAAGGCAAAGAAGATCGCTCGCGCAACGTCCTGTTCGTCGATGCGATCCTGCTCGGCGCCGCTGTTGCCTGCCTTGTAGCCGCCTTGCAGGCTATACTTAAGGCCGCTCACAAGCCGGAATGATGCTTTGTTGCGGTTGGTGAGGACGGTTATATCGTCTGTCGCGATTCGGGATTCGCAATTTGAACGACGAGTACGGGCAGATGTATATCCTGAATACGCTAGTACGTCTCGCAAGCATTGGAGCAGCGCATACCCACGCATGTGAGCACTTCCGGCAGGCTGTCGACTTGTGCCGGAAGGCAGGCCGCAGCTGCGCCGGGGCGGCGAATTTAGTCCGCCTGGGTGACGTCCATGCCGCATTGGAACAACCCGATCGCGGGCGCAAAAATTGGCAGTTAACGGCCCACCTACTGTGTTCCCGAGCTTGCACGGCCGCATGTGCCCAGGTGAATGCGCGGTTGGCGAAAGGGGCGCCTCGCTCCGGTTCCGATCGCTGACCGGTGTTGTTTTAGGCTGCGACTTTCAGGAGGACTGGCGCATGACCCGCTAGAACTTAGCGACGAGGACTGTGGTGCGGCAGCTTATCGGCTTGGTCGCTTCACCTTCCGCAGTCAATCTTCTGCTTCGGGCTGGTCGTTCAGGACCTGCAAAAGCAGGTCCAGCTTGGCCATCGCTTCGGTATGGCCAGTCTCGGCGGCTGCCTGCAACCAATACTTAGATCGGGTTAATTCACCTCGTTTCGCCAGCAGTGCGCCCAGATTGGTCATCGCGTCGGTATCGCCCACCTCGGCGGCTTCCAGGTACCAGCGCTCGGCTTCGGTTGACTCGCCTCGCTCTTCGAGTAGTACGCCCAGTCTGAACATCGCGCCGAAGTAACCTGCGACAGCAGCTTCGCGTAACCTGAATTCAGCTTCGGCTAGTTTGCCTCGCTCTTGCAATAGCGCGCCCAGATTAAATATTGCGTCGGTCACGCCGAGGTCTGCCGCTTGGCTGTACCAGTATTCGGCTTCGGTTGTCTCACCTCGTTCCTCGAGCAGCGTGCCCAGGGTGTACGTTGCTTCGACGATGCCAGCGTTGGCGGCTTTGCTCAGCCAGTGCTTGGCTTCGGTCGACTCGCCTTGTTTGCGCAGTAGCATGCCTAAGTTGTTCATTGCGCCGACATGTTCGGCGTTGGCGGCTTTGCGTAGCCAGTGTTCGGCCTCAGTTTTGTTGCGTTGGCCGAGTAGTGCTCCGAGGTTATTCATGCCTTCGGTGTCGCCTATAGTAGCGGCTTGGCGGTAACAGTGCTCTGCCTTGGTAAGTTCGCCGCGCTTCCTCGACAGCAAGCCCAGGTTATTAATTGCGCCGGTATAGCCCATTTTTGCTGCCTTCTCCCATGCGCGTTCGGCGATGTCGTGCTGATCGTGAAGCACCATGGCCTGGTAACCGACAGACATCAGTTCGCCCTCTGCGGCTTCGTCGACAGCTAATTCCCAAGTGGCAATGGGAATAGCTCTATGGGTGGCTGCAAGTTGTTCTAAGGCGAGGTCATGAACCTGGTAGGTGCCGTTAACAAGTTCTAGAAACGACACGGCCGGGTTTATATTCCGAGTTGCCCACTCTAGTGCGGTGTGGAATTTCTTCTCGTCGCTGAGTTCGGCGCGTCGCCGGCTAGCGAGACGAGCCGCAGCCAACTGTGGCAGCAGCTCAGCGGGAACGAACCGGTTGAGGCCCATGCGTGACCAGTCCGCCGCACCTGCGACTAGGGCGAAACCGAGGGGGTTGGCGAATTCGCCGACGGTGAGCTGGTCGCGGACGTGTTGGGCAGCGCCGACGTATTCGCCGATTCCTATCCTTGCTATCCGTTCACGAACATATTCGTCGGGTACCGCACGGCGCAGATCTGACTCGGCAGGCTGGTCTCGGTCGCGATCGAGCAGCACCAACTCAAAGAGGCGGAGTGCATCCCATTCGGGCGGGCGTAGGTGATCGGTGGGCTGGAACCGGTCCCACTCGTGCGCCCGGAGGGTAGCCACGAGCCAGTTGGATTCGCGCAGGCGATGGATGAGCCCGGCTGTCACGCCGCCAGTGGTAAGGAATCGCTCGAGGTCGTCAAGCCAAATTACCTGTTGATCAAGAATAACGTCGGCCTTGTCAAGGTCGGTGAGCGCGGTCGGGGTGTCTGGCAGCAGCAGCGGCGTGTCGGGAAGAAACTGCTCAACCGCTGCGGCCGCCAACCGAGTCTTGCCCACCATCGACGCTCCCACGATCAATACCGCGCGGCGTGCACGCAGGTGCTCTATTACCTCACGTTCCTTTTCCGGCCTCGGCAGGTAGGGGACGTCGACCACCGAGGTGTGAACGCGCAGGTCGTCCAGGCTCAGTTCGGTCACTGACCTGCCAGTCGTGTGCACGCTGCGGCGGACCACTGCCGCCCCTGCTGTTCGCTGGTCACGCGAGCGTAGCAACAGCGGCGATACCCCGGCTACTACCGCGGCCAGCCCCGCGGCCCCGCCGACGACCCACCATGTGGCGCCCTGCCACTTCTGAGCCAGAGCAAGCCCGCCGGCCACGACCAGCAGAGCAAACGCCATGGTAACCACGGGCCACTGACTCCGTGGCCGAAGCCGACGTCTGCCCACGGCGCCCTCCTTCATCGTTATCGAACCAGTCGCCCAGGAGCAGCTCAGCGTAACGACGCGTGTCGATATTCGGGACGAACTGCACTTGTCCGGCGGATCAGCCAAGTTGCTGGTCGAGAAGTCTGTATTACCGGTGATCCTAGGCGAGGCTGTCCGGGTAAACGGGCCTCGCTGAGGTGACCTGCAGTGGGTTGCCAGCCGATTCTTCCTTGAGGAGGCGCCAGCGCCGAGGCGAGAGCCGCAGCGGTCATCCGAGTCAGGTGACATCGAGGACGTCGACGCGCTCCTGGTCTTCGAACACCAGGTAGGTGACCCTTCTCGCAGGTCCGCTCCGATGGCCGGTGCGATGAATGTATGTGCGCCTGCAGCCAGTGCGTTACATCCACGGTCCGCGACGCCTGCCGTCTTGGTTGCCTCGGGGCCGAGCAGCCTCCTAGCGGACTTCCTGCCGTGTGAACGGGTGAACTCGACATGAGTCCCATGCGTACCCGAAAGTCCGTGTCATGCGCCGTTTGCAGTGCGTGGGAATGCGCCTGTAGACCGGATTCATACCACCACCGTGAATCGTTTTGGAGGCCGGAATGAAGAGTTCGAAATCTCGTCACCTGACGGGCCGTATCGCTGCCACGGGGACGATCGTGATCGCCATGCTCGGTGGCGCGTTGACGCCGGCCGCGGACGCGGCCGTCCACATCGGCCTGAGGGACTCGTGCGGGTATCAGAGCTGGGGCATGTATCGGCATTGCGACGGTGGCACGGGTTCCACAGTGATGCTGGACGTCCAGGATATCTGGGGCAACATCTACCACTACTGCGTCGGGCCGGGCGTGACCGACCTGCAGCCGGTGATCAGATGGCGTGTCACCGGCGCCTGGTGGAACGGTGGCGTTGGCTGTGCTCCCGGTTACTACGGACCAGCGTGAAGCACACATTCGAGTGAATAGGAATGTGTCGCCTTGCTTGCCCGGTTTGATGAACCTGATCAACGGTTCGTCAGGAAGGTTGAACGATGATGCAAAGCTGGTTCTCGATCGCGGGGCTGATTCTCGTCTCGGCGGGATTGGCGAGTTGTGCGGCGGAAACACCGAGGCCGTCGGCGAGCGCGGAGCCTTCCGGAGCGTCGCAGCCGCCGAACTCGAAACCCGTGCTGCCGGAGGAAGAGGCTTCCCGAGCGGCGTTGGCTGCCTACGAGCTCTACTGGCAGATCAGCGAGGACGCCGGGCGGGCGCCTCGCGAGAAGGACTGGCGGCCGGAGCTGGCGAAGGCCATGGCCGACCCGGCGCTGACCGACTACGTGAACGAGGTCGCCAACCTCGCCTCCGTGCCGGCACACACGGTCGGCCGCTATCGGCGGGCGCCGAAGGTGACTTCGGTGTCCCTCGGCCAGCCGCCGCGGGTGGTCGTCACCGACTGCCTCGACGCCACTGACGAGCACCTCGTGAGCGACGCGGGTGGCCGGAACCTCGACAACCCGGACCAGCCGCGGCGGTACGAGTTCGAAGCCCAGCTCGTGCGCTACCCGAACCCGGACCGCTGGCTGGTCCAGCAAGTCCAACCACGCCTGGAGAAACCATGCTGAAAGAAAGCTGCCTCCTGGCCGCCGGCCTGGTCACCGCAGCCTTGCCCGCGGTGGCGTACGGCCAGGCGGGCCCGGGCGGATGTCAGTCAGCGGGCACCCGCGGGATGTGCTGGGTGGAGGCGACCGACCCGGGACGCCCTGGCACAGCAGGTTCCCCGCAACACGGCTCGGGCCCGGCCGAGCAAGCCGGTGGCCGCGCATCGGGTGCGCCGCAGTTTGCATGCGTCGACCAGCCGTGGACGCCACCGCCGGCGGGCGATCCCCTGTGGGGTGGCCACTCGCCGTCCCAGGGCTCGCTGAAGCTGCTGATCTGCCAGGGCGGCGGAGCACTGCAGGGCTGGCCGCGGGTGGTGTTCGCGCCGAACGGGCAGCCTGTCGTGGTGCCGCAGGTGTCGCCGGCCGAGCTGGCCGAGCAGGCCATCTCGGCGATGGGTCTGTCGGCGCCGGACATCCGGCTCGCGCCTCCGGCGGGCTCTCCGCACGGTGCGACGATCGGCTTCCCGGTGTGGATGTGGACCGCCCGTCGCGAGGCCACCGTCGGGCCGATCACCCGGACCGCGAGTGCGGGTTCGATCACCGTGACCGCCACCGCGACCCTGGCGAAGATCGACTGGTCCATGGGCGACGGGGCATCGGTCAACTGCGTCGGGCCCGGCACCGAGTTCAGCGACGGCCTGGCCGGACAGCAGTCGCCGACCTGCGGCTACGTGTATCGCGGCCTCGTCGCCGGGGGAGTGGCTGCGATCAACGCGACCAGCCGCTGGGAGATCCGCTGGCCCGGTGGCGGGCAGAGCGCGTTCCGGACGATGGCACTGACCTCGTCGGCGCGCCTTCCCGTCCGCGAGATTCGCACGCTGAACACCAGGGGCCTGCGATGACGACGCGGGTGCAGCAGTTGCGTGGGGTGCCCGGCACGCCGCCGGCGCCGGTTCCGCTTCGACCGCCGCGTCGTCGCCGGTCCAAGCTGCTCGTCCTGCTGGGCGTGGTGCTGTCGGCCGTCTCCGCCGCGGGCATCGTCTGGATTTTCCGGGCGACGGATGACGCAGTGGCCGCGGTCGGTGTCGCTCGGCCCGTTCGCTACGGCGAGGTCATAACCGCCGAGGCGCTGCGCGAGGTCCAGGTCCGGCCGGACCCAGGCCTCCGGCCGATGCCCTGGGATCAGCGGTTCCAGATCGTCGGCCGGACGGCCCCGACGGACCTCGAGCCGGGCGAGATCGTGACGCCCGACGCGGTCGCGGACTCGCCCACGGTCCCGGGTACCGGGCAGCAACTGATCGGCGTGCCGGTGAAGCCGGGACAGCTGCCCGCGGCGCCGTTGCAACCTCGCCAGCCGATCCTCCTCGTACCCGCAGGCGCAGAGGCGTGGCCGCCTGTCCGCGGCGCAGTGATCAGCGTGAGTGACCGCGACGCGACTTCGACGCAGGTGGTGGACGTCGTCGTGCCGGAAGCGAATGGCGTGCAGCTGGCCTCTCGCGCCTCGGCCGGTGGGGTGGCGATCGTCGTGCTGCCGAAGGACCGGTGATCGACGTGCTGATCTCGTTCGTTTCGGTCAACGGCAGTCCTGGCGTTTCGACGGCTGCGATGGCGCTGACCTGGGTCTGGCCGCGCCACGCGGTGGTCGCCGAGTGCGACCCGACCGGGGGTCGTGCGCTCGGCGTGTTCGACCCGGATGGCAGCCACGGCCGGCCTGGCGTCTTCGACTTGATGCTCCAGGCGCGGACCATGCCGCTGCACCGGGCGATGTCCGGCCAGCTGCTCGTCCTGCCGGATGGCACCGGCCGTCACCATCTGCTGCCCGGTGTGAGTTCTCCGAGGGAGGCCGACAGCCTGGATTGGCGGCGGCTGACCTCGCTGTTCCTGGAGCTGGAGACGGTCGACGTCCTGGCCGACTGCGGCCGGTTCCGCAGCCGGGCCACCCCGGCCGCGGTGCTGAGCGAGGCCGACCTCGTCGTGGCGGTCGTGCGGAACTGCCGCGGCTCGTTGGGAAGCTTCGCGAGGGCCGTGGACGTCCTTCGCGACGAGCACGGCGTCTTCGACCACGAAGGGCTTGTGGTCTTGATCGCCGACCCGGACCCCCGGATCCATCAGCGCTTCGCGCACGGGGAGATCGGGAAGGAACTCGGCCTGCACGTCGTCGGCGCGCTGCCGTGGGACCCGGTCGGCGCGGCACAGTTCACCGATCTGCACCGGCCTGGCCGGAAGTTCGAGACGTCGCCCCTGCTGACTCACGCGCGCCGGGCCGCGGACGAGATCGGCCGCCGCGCGATGGAGCGGATGAGCTGGCTGCGGAAGCCACCACCGGTGGTGAACGGCCATGTCCGTTGACGTCGCCGCGTTCGCGGATCTCGACGAGATCGTCGACCGGGTGCAGCAGCGTCTCGCGCCGCTGGTGCAGCAGCAGATCGCGTCAGGCGAACGGGACGAGCGGGCGGTCGCTGAGATCCTGCTCGACGACGTCCTCGAGACGGTGATCAAGGAATGGGCCGGCTCCGGGCGGCCGTTCCTCGACTTCGAGCAGGAGCAGGCGGTCAGGTCGGCGGTGCTGGCGGAGATGTTCGGTCTCGGCCGGCTCGAGGCCCTTCTGGCCGACGACGAGGTCGAGAACATCGACATCATCGGCAGCGACCCGGTGTGGCTGTCCTACCACGACGGGCGTGTCGGCCGGGCCCCGCGGATAGCCGCCACCGACCAGGCCGTCGTGCAGTGGCTGCAGCGGATCGCTGCCCGGATGGGCCGCACCGAGCACACGATCAACGACGCCCGCCCCTTGCTCAATATGGAGCTGCCCGGCGGGGAACGCCTGGCCGCGGCCATCGGCGTCACCGATCGCCCGCACATCTCGATCCGCCGTCACCGGCTACCGACCGCGGGCCTGGAAGCGCTGCGCCAACGCGGCATGCTCTCGACCGCCCAGCTGGCACTGCTGCGCGCGGCGGTCCGGGCGGAGAAGAACATCGTCATCTGCGGTCGGCAGAAGGCCGGGAAGACGACCTTGCTGCGGGCGCTGTGCTGGGAGGTCCCGCCCACCGAGCGCTTTGCGACGCTGGAAACCGAGTTCGAGCTCGGCCTGCACCGCCATCGTGACCGGTTCCCTGCGGTGGTCGCCTTCGAGGAGCGGGAAGGCAACACCGAGCGGTGGGAGAACGGCCGGCCGGTCGGCGGCGTCGACCTCCCACGGCTGGTGTGGCAGTCGCTGCGGATGCACACCGCGCGTACGGTCGTCGGCGAGGTCCGCGGAGGCGAGATCGTCCCGATGCTCAACGCCCTCGCCGCCGGCGGCGCCGGGTCGCTGTCCACCCTGCACGCACGCAGCGCCGCGCAGGCCATCCACCGCATGGTCCTGCTCTGCCTGGAGACCAACGCGGCCTGGACGCCCGAGTTCGCCTACGAGGTCGTGGCCAACACGATCGACTTGATCGTCCACGTCGACCTCGTGCAGGAGCCCGGCCGCCTCGATCGTCACATCGCCGAGATCGTCGCCGTTGAGCCGGGGGAGTACGGGCGTCCTGCTCGGACCTTCCTGTTCACCTCGGCGGAGGGTCGGCGTTCCGTGCCGACCGGGAACCTGCCGACCGACATCGAGGACTACGAGCGTGGCGGCTTCGACCGCAGCTGGCTGACGAGCAGCGGCGATGGCGGCTGGCTGACCGATCGGAGCCCCCGATGACCGAGTTCGTCCTAACGCTGGCCGGCGCGTGCGCCGGCCTGGGCGTCACCCTGGTCGTCCTCGGCATCAACGGTTTCGAGCCGACCGATGTGCCGGCGTTCCGACGCGGGCGGTGGCTCCTCGCCTGGTGGGCGGCTCGGCGGCGCAGCTCAGCACGGTGGACTTTGGCCTGCGGCGCGGGCGCGCTCGTCTGGCTGGTCAGCGGCTGGCCGGTCGCCGGGATTGCCATCATCGCGGCCGGCGTCTTCCTGCCGTGGTTGTTCGGCGCCGGGAAGCTCGCCGCCGAGCGGATCGAGCGGCTGGAGGCGCTCGAGGACTGGCTGCGGCGCCTCGCAGATGTCCTGCGCGCAGGTAACGCGGGACTCGTCGGCGCGCTCCAGGGCTCCACTCACGACGCGCCGCCCGCGATCAGCCCCGAAGTCACGACGCTGGGGCAGCGCCTGCGCAGCTGGGACGTCGCCGACGCGCTCCTGCAGTTTGCCGACGACCTCGACGACCAGATCGGCGACGCTGCCGCGGCCGGCCTCTGCGTCGCGTACCGGCAAGGCACTGGCACCGCCGAGCTCCTGACGACCCTGGCCCGGCAGATCGCCGCCGACGTTGCGGCGCGTCGGGACGCGGAGTCGGAACGAGCCCGTAGGCGATCCGCGGCGCGGATCCTGCTTGGCCTCTGGGCCGTGATGTTCGTTGGCTTCGCCGCCTTCGGCAGCGACAGCTACACCTCGGTCTACAACTCGGTCGGCGGGCAGCTGGTGCTCGCTGTCGTGCTGGGCGTCGTCGGCGTCGCGATGGTGTGGTTGCGACGGCTCGGTGTCGAGCCCGCGGCCCCTCGGTTCCTTCGGGAACGGTCATGAACACCGAAGCGGCGCTGATCATCCTCGCCATCACGGCCGCGATCGGCGTGACGCTGGTCGTGGCGGCCTTCGCGCCGACGCGGCCCCGGCTTGCTGACGTGCTGCACGAGACGCCGCAGGGAGTGCGCCATGGTCTCCTCGCGCGTGCGGACCGGCTGAAGCTCATCGCGAAACCTGCTGACCTGTCGCTGGTGGGGCAGTCCAGCGAGTCGTTTGTGGTCCAGCGGGTCGGCTTCCTGCTCGTCGGCGCGTTGTGGATCCCCGTCCTGACCGTCGTCCTGGCACTGGTCGGTGCAGCCCCGCCGATCGTGCTGACCGGCGCGGCGTCCATCGGGTGCGCGCTCCTCGGCTGGCAGCTGCCGGTGATCGTGCTGAACAGCAAGGTCAAGCACGCCCGGGCAGCGTTCGCCGGCGCACTCGCGGCCTACTGCCGGCTCGTCGCGCTGGGCCGGCTCGGCGACCGCGGGCCGGTCGAGGCGTTGCGCTACCCGGCCACGCTCGGCTCGGACTGGGCGTTCCGGCGGATCAAACTGGCCATCGACGAAGCCACCCTGCGCGGCCGGATGCCCTGGGACGGCTTCACCGAGCTGGCCGAGGAAACCGGCGTCCGCGAACTGAAGGACATCGGGCACATCATCGCCAGCGCCGGCCAGGACGGCGCCAGCATCGTCGACACCCTCCGCGCCAAGGCCGCCGCCCTGGACGAGAAGCAGCTCGCCGACCGCAAGACCGGCTCCTCGGTCCGCTCGGACCGCATGGACATGCCCGTCGCCCTGCTCGGCCTGGCGTTCATCGCCTTCCTCGCGTTCCCCGGCCTCTACCTGATGCTCCGCACCTGAAAGGGAGAAGATCATGCACGGCAAGATCACGTACTGGTGGCTCTACCTCCAGACCCGCCTGAGCCAGTTCGCCGACGAGGGTGAACGCGGCGACGAGAACATCACCAAGGCGTTCTACGCCGCACTCGGCATCACCGTCGCCACGCTGATCGGCGCCGGCATCACCGCTTTCGTCAACGGCAAGCTCCCGCTGATCGGCGGCCACTGATGCTGCCCGGTGAACGCGGCGACGACAACGTCGCCGCGGCGGTCATCTTCAGCGCCATCCTGCTGGTCGCCTGGGCGATCCTGCAGGTCGCCGTCGTACTGCTCGGCCGCGGCGTCGCGCTCGAAGCCGCCCGCGACGGCGTCCACGCGGCCCGGCTTCCGCCGGTGGACACCGCGGCTGCCGCCTCTGCCGCGGCCGGCTACGTCACTCGGGCCACTGGCTCGTGGCTGAACGACGTCACGGCGCACGCCGAGACCGACGGCACCAACGTCTCGGTGACGGTCACCGGGGACGCGGTGTCGCTGGTGCCGTTCGCGCAGTTCCCGATCAGCCAGACCTCGTCCGGTCCGATCGAGGAGCTGCGGCCGTGAAGCCGTCCGAGCGGGGCGACATCACCATCGAGGCCGTGGTCGGTGTCGTCGCGCTCTTCCTCATCTTCGGACTCGGTCTGGCCGGCCTGCGGCTGCTCGTGGCCGACGCGGCCATCGACGATGCCGCCCGCTCCGCCGCCCGAGCGGCGTCGATCGCTCGCGACGGCCAGGCCGCCGCGGTCATGGCGGATCGCCGCGCTCGCGCCGTGCTGGCCGAGCAGAAGTTGGCGTGCAGCAGCCTGAACGTGGGGGTGGACGCCCGTGACTTCGCCAAGTCGCTCGGAGAGTCCGGATACGTCGTCGCGACCGTGACCTGCGTCGTGGCCCTGGCTGACTTGGCTCCGGGCATCGGCGGCTCGAAGACGCTCCGGTCGGAGTTCCGCTCGCCGATCGACCGGTACGGAGCCCGGTCATGAGGTCCCTGCAAGGTGAACGCGGCTCGGCATCGGTGCTGATCCTCGGGTTGAGCGTTGCGGTGCTGGTCGGCGTCGGGTTCGCCGTCGACGCCACTCGCAAGGGCCAGGCCTATTCCCAGGCGACGTCGATCGCCGAGGAAGCCGCACGTGCCGGAGACCAGGCACTGAAGACCCGCGAGCTGGCCGCAGGAACCGACGCGGACGTGGATCCCCAGCTGGCCGTGGCCGAAGCACAGCGCTACCTCACCGCGTCCGGGGCAAGCGGAACCGCGCGCTGGGCCGACGGCCGCCTCATCGTCGAAACCACGATTACCCGGCCGACTGTCTTCCTCGGCTCGATCGGCGTCTCCGAGTTCACCGTCCACGGCACCGGAGCGGCGGTCGCGGTGTCCGCAGGATAGGAGGAAGTGCGATGCGAGCTGCGAGGCTGTTCGTCGGCGTCGTCACACTGGCCGCGATCATCGCGGCCCCGCCGATGGCGCTATGGCACTTCCGGTCCGCCTACCTGCCCGACCACGTGCCCTCGATGTCAGAGGTCGCCGCGTGGCTGACCAGTGAAGACACCGGCCAGGTCTTCCTTCTGCTGCTGGTCGGCGCGGGATTCGTCGCCTGGCTCCAGCTGGTGATTGCGATCGCGCTGGAAGCGGTTGCCCAGCTTCGCGGCGCCACCGTTCCGCGGCTCCCTTGCTTCGCATGGGCTCAGCGCATCGCTGCCGGCTTGGTGCTCGTCGTACTGACCGGCACAGCGGCCGAGGCCGCGGAGCCTGCCGGCGACGGAGCTCCGTCCACGCATGTGGTCGTCCCCGGCGACACCCTGACGAAGATCGCCGCGAGCGAACTCGGCAGCGCCGCCCGCTACCAGGAGATCTACGACCTCAACCGCGGCGCCCGCCAGCCTGACGGTCGCTCCATCCAGAAGCCCGGCCTGCTGCGGCCCGGTTGGGTCCTGCGCTTGCCGCACGACTCCGACTGCGAAGAAGTCGTCGTGCGGCCTGGCCAGACGCTGACCCAGATTGCCCGCGAACAGCTCGGCGACGCTGGACGATACCGCGAGATCTTCGACCTCAACCGCGGACGACTCCAGCCCGCTGGGCATCTGCTGGACGACCCCGACACGATCCATCCCGGCGACGTCCTGCGCATACCCCGCCCGCCGAAGCCAGCCGCCGGAGGTGGCGGGGCTCCGGCAGCCGCAGTGTTCGCCCGCGTCTCCGACTCGTGCCAGCCGGCTGAACCGTCTCCGTCTCCGCCTCATCCCGTCCAACCGCCTGAGCCGTCTGGCAGCGAAACCCCTGCCCCGATTAGCCAGCCCTCGAAGGCGCCGCCGTCGGCCGCCGAGGTAGACGACGGATCGTCGGTCCTGCTGACGAGCTTCGGCAGTGTCCTCGCAGCCGGCCTGCTGACGCTGCTGGCCATCCGGCGACGTCGTGCGCAGCAGCGTCGACGTCCCGGACACCGCATCCACACGAAGGAACCTGGCCCGCTCGAACACGCCCTCCGAGCAGCCGCGCATCCGGCCACTGTGGAGGACCTGGCCCGGGCGCTGCAAACGCTTGCGGGGCATGTCGGATACGACCTGCCGAAGCTCCGAGCCGTGAAGATCGGGACAGAGGGGATCACGCTCCGGCTCGTCGGGACGAGCGAGCCGGTCGAGCCGTTCGTCAAGTCCGGACCGTCCGAGTGGCGGCTGGACTCGACGGCGAGCCTGAACGGCGGCGGCGTCCCACACCCGTATCCCGCGTTGGTGTCCCTCGGGCATACCCAGGAGCGAGACCTCCTGCTGATTGACTTGCGAGAAGTGGGCGTCCTTACCCTCGGCGGCGACCTTGAGGCGGTGAAACCCGTCTTGCTCGCGATGGCTTGGGACCTCGCAGCGGCTCCGTGGAGCGCTCGGACGCAGATCACGCTGGTCGGTGTGGGAAGGACCTCGGCCGAGGCCCACCCGGATCGACTTCGGTTCGCGTCAGGCTGGGACGAGGCCATCGCGTCGCTCGAGCCCGAACCGGCCCGGCCCCAGGTGCTGCTGTCAGCTATACCGCTGACTGGCGACATCGTGCGACGCCTTCAGCCGCTTCGCTTGGACGCCGTCGTGGCAGCTCACGAAGAAGACGTTGTGCTGCCGGGTGCGTGGCACCTCGACGTGACGAACAGGTTCACGCCGTTAGAGGTCTTGGGCGAGGACATCGAGCTGCGGAGGCTTTCACCTGCGCAGGTCGCCGAACTCGTGTCAGCACTCGCTGAGGCGAATGAGTCCAACCAGGTACTGCACGACGAGTACCGAGATGTCCCGCCGGAGGAAAACGGCCTGCCAGAGCCGTATCAGGCACGCGAGCCTGTGAAGCCGGTCATGCTGGACTCCACCGTGACGGCGACGCCGTCGCTCCAGATGCTGGGTCCGGTCCGGCTGCGCGGGGCCGACCCGCAAGCCGTCGAGGGCAAGAAGCTCAACCGCTTGACGGAGCTGGCCGCATTCCTTGCCCTGCATCCCGGCGTGACGGCCGACGAGATCTCCCACCAGCTCGGCACGGATACCCAGCCCTGGTCCGCGGCGACCCGGCAGGGCTACATCTCGCGCCTCCGCACCTGGCTCGGCCGAGACGAGAACGGCGATCCGTACGTGCCGAACGTCGACGCCCGTCACGGCGGCTACCGGATGTCGGACTCGTTCACCTCCGACTGGCGTATCTTCCGAGACTTGGCTCGCCGTGGTCTCGCCGACCGAGACAGCGGGGTCTCGGATCTGCAGCAAGCTCTCGACCTGGTACAGGGGACCCCGTTCGGTAACGTCCCGGCCGGCAGGTATGCGTGGAGCTCCTGGCAGCAGCGGGAGATGATCGATGCGATCGTGGACGTCGCCCACACACTGGCTGACGCCCACCAGAAGGCCGGCGACCTCCCATCGGCACGCCGGGCAGCTATGCGGGGGCTGCTGGCCGAGCCGGTGAGCGAGATCCTGTACCGAGACTTGCTCCGCATCGAGTACCGCGCCGGCAACCTCGCAGCCGTTCGCCAGACGGCCGACAAGCTCGCCGCCCTCGCCAATTCACTTGATCTGGAGCTTGACGAGGAAACCAGCTCCCTGGTGAGCGCGCTATTGGCTGGCCGGTCTTAGCGATCAAGCTAGCCTGCCGCGATATTGAATTGTCGACCACGTCTTTTCACGTGTCTCGCTCAGAAGTTCCCTCTGAAGTGGGTTGCGAGACCTGTGGATCAAAGTCATGCCGGTCTCGACCCTGGTCTCGCGAACAGGCTCGGTGGTCGAAGTGGCAGTCTCGGCAGAGGAATCGGGGTGCAGTCACGTCTCGATGGGGGAGCTGGCATCGCGCCAGAGTGGTCCTCGGTGGTGTTACGATCAGGAGCATTCCCGCGGCGAGAAATGTTCTTTCTCCGGCCGCGTCGAGCTAGTCGGTGGGGCAACCGCAGAAGGATTGCGCGCCCGGCTTGCTCGCGCATCGGCAGATCTTCTTCGTTGGGCTGCCGACGCGTCGTCCGCTGAACCCGCCGAGGATGCCTGATCGCCATGAATTCACCCGAGCGTGTGATCGTCAACCCTCCCGCCCCCGGGCTGCCCGGTTTCGGCCAGCGTGGCCTTCACACCGGGGTCTCGGGGCCATCGGGACTGTCCGACCATGCGGTCTCGCCTCTGGGGATGCCGCTGGCTCTGCTGCGCGACGAGGTTCGCGTCGCCTTCCTGGGGCGAACCTCCACAGAGGACCAGCAGGACCCCCGCCAGTCGATCCTGCGCCAGCTGGGCAACAGCAAGACGGCCTTGCCCGAATCCTGGGTCATCGTCGCGCACTTCTACGACGTCGAATCCGGGCGCATGGAACTGGACCGGCGTGGCCGCGGCGACCACTACGACCGCTTCGACATCCCCATCGCCCGTGACGGTGGCATCGCCGACCTTCTGCAGGAAGCCGCGAGACCGAACCGCAGGTTCGACGTCGTCATCTGCGAGAGCATTGCGCGAGTGGCGCGCCGGGCCTACGAGGGACTCTCGGTCGAGCGAGACCTCGAGCGGTGCGAGGTCTCGCTGTTCGCGGCGAACGAGACCATCAGCGTCTCGGGCAGTCGAGCCCAGCGGATCCTTCAGCGCCGGATCAACCAGTCCGTCGCCGAGTACGAGGTCCTGAACACCCTCGAACAATCCTGGGGAGGCACCTGCACCCACGTCCGCGAAGGCTGGAACATCGGCAAGCCCTGCTACGGCTATAAGGCCAAGGTCTTCCGGCACCCCAATCCGGCGAAGGCGGCGAAGGGATTCACCAAATCCCGCCTCGAGCCGGACGGGCCCTGCGGCGAGACGGTCACACAGATCGCTGCATGGGCCTACTACGACCACCTGGGCACCGACACCATCGCGGACTTGCTCAACCAGGACCTCGTCAGGCATCCACCACCATGCCCGCCGGACAGCCGCCGGGCCCGGGGATGCTGGAGCAGGTCGAGCGTCAACGACATTCTCCGGAACCCGAAGTACACCGGCTACCAGGTCTACAACCGCCGGGCCACCCGGTCCCGCAAGGGCAAGCACAACGACCCGGTCAAGTGGGTCTGGTCACCTGAGCCTGCGCACGAGCCGCTGATCCCGAAGTGGATGTACGACGAGCTCATCGGGCGCCGCCGGAGCAAGGAGCGGTCCAGGGCGAGCAACGCGCCGAACTCACATCCACAGACGAAGCGGACCTACCTGTTCCGTGGCGTGATCTACTGCCCGTGCGGCCGTCGCATGGTGGGGGAGATCCGCCACGGCCGGCCCTACTACCTGTGCCGGCCGAGCAACAACAACCGCGGACGGCCCGACAACTACCTGGGCCACCCCAAGACGCTTTACCTGCGCGAAGACGCACTACTCGACGCCGTCACTGCCTTCTTCGCTGACCGCGTATTCGGTCCGGAACGCCGAGCGATCCTCGACGCTCAGCTGGCCGGCATGGACACCGGAGAGGCAGACGAGCGCGATGCCCAGCGCGCGCAGCTGCAGAAGGCCCTGGACGGTCTGGCTAAGAAGCAGGAGTCGGTCCTGGAGCAAGCGATGAACGGAGACCCGGATGACGCGTTCACCAAGGCGCTGAGGGGGCGGTACAACGACCTCGAGACCCAACGTGCCGATCTGGCGTCCAGGCTGGCGGCCGTTGACGAGCCAGCCGGAGCCGAGCCAAACAAACCGAGTGCCGAAGCCCTCTCGATCCTCGACGCGCTGCCGTACCTGGCCGTGAACCTCGCGAAGGCGCCGGAGGATCTCCTGAGGACCCTCTTCGAGGTGGTTCAGCTCATCGTCCAGGTCCACGACGAGGGCGAGCATGCGACAATGACGATCACCCTGCCCGCCGACCAGGTCAACGAGGTGGCGAGCACAGCAGAGAGGATTGGCGACCAGATGAACCCGCAAGGGACGCCCCAGGGGCGTGCCGGTGGGGTTCTGGATCGTGCCCCCGGTGAGATTCGAACTCACACTGGACGGGTTTTGAATCCGTTGCCTCTGCCAGTTGGGCTACGGGGGCGTGACGTCGTGACTCTACGGGATCACCCGCCCCCCGCTGACTCCGGGGGCGCAGTGTCCCCCGCCACTTCGTGGTGAACGCCATCTCTTCATCTGGATCGTTCCCGGTAGGCTTCAGGTTCGCGGAACGCCGCGAGACGTCGCGGAACGCCGCCGGACGTCAACGTCACGTCGAGTCTTCAGGAGGACCCCGGTGACCGATCAGGCTACCGAGGCCAACGGTGCCGCCACCGTGCCGCAGCGTCGGGTGCTCGTCGCGGAAGACGAGGCTCTCATCCGGCTTGATCTCGTCGAAATGCTGCGTGAAGAGGGCTATGAAGTGGTCGGGGAGGCCGGGGACGGCGAGCAGGCCATCGCCCTCGCCACCGATCTGAAGCCCGATCTCGTCATCCTCGACGTCAAGATGCCCAAGCTGGACGGCATCGAGGCCGCGGCCAAGATCACCGGGGACCGGATCGCGCCCGTGGTCATCCTCACCGCCTTCAGCCAGCGGGACCTCGTCGAACGCGCGCGGGATGCCGGGACCATGGCCTACCTCGTCAAGCCCTTCGCCAAGCGGGACCTCGTGCCCGCCATCGAGCTCGCCGTCAGCCGGTTCTCCGAGCTGCAGGCCCTCGAGGCCGAGGTCGCCGGGCTCACCGACCGGCTCGAGACGCGGAAGGTCATCGACCGGGCCAAGGGCCTGCTCATGAGTCGGCAGGGCCTCACCGAGCCCGATGCCTTCCGGTGGATCCAGCGCACCGCCATGGACCGCCGGACCACCATGAAGGCCGTCGCCGAGGCCGTCGTCGAGAGCATCGGGAGCTAGCCGGACCGGCGGCCGGCAGGCAGAATCACGCACGTGAAACTCCGCCTGCTGGCCGTCGTCGTCCTCCTCAGCGCAGCAGGCTGCCAAGCAGCCGCTCCGAGCGCGCCCGCGCCCACCGCCTACGAGCTGCCGCCGCGGCCGGTGCGGCCCGATGAGACCGCCCTAAAGCTGCCGCCCGTCAAGAACGGCGACACCGAGTTCGACCTGATCGGCCTCGCCGCCGGGCTGCCCAGCATCACCGGGAGCCACGCCGAGATGCTCCCCAAGGGCCAGTACGTGCGCCTGCGGCTGGTGGTCACCAACACCGGCACCTCGAGCGTCCTCTTCGACACGAAACGCCAGCTGCTGGTCGACGACCAGGGCGGGACCCACCCGTCGGACGAGCAGGCCATGCTGATCAAGCGCCAGCCCGCCCAGTTCGACCTCGGCCACGGCGTGCGCGTCGAGTTCGACCTCTACTGGGACATCCCCAAGGACCGCAAGCCGGTCGCGATCAAGGCCTTCGGCGGCCCCACGATCACCGACATGAAGAACCTCAACGGCACCGACATCAAGCTGTGAAAAGGGGCCCGGCGCAGCAAGCGCCGGGCCCCTGAAAAACAACCGCGATCAGACCCCGAGGTCGCCACCGAGGTAGGCGGCCCGCACCTTCGGGTCGTCGAGCAGTTCGGACCCGCGGGCGCTCTGGACCACGCGGCCCGTTTCGAGCACGTACGCCCGGTCCGACAGCTTCAGCGCCTGCTGGGCGTTCTGCTCGACCAGCAGCACCGTCGTGCCGCGCTTGTTGATCTCCCGGATGATGTCGAAGATCTGCGCGATCAGCATCGGCGCCAGGCCCATCGACGGCTCGTCGAGCAGCAGCACCTTCGGCTTCGTCATCAGCGCGCGGCCGATGGCGATCATCTGCTGCTCGCCGCCCGACATCGTGCCGCCGAACTGCGTCTTGCGCTCGTTCAGCCGCGGGAACAGCTCGTAGACCTCGTCGAGGTCGGCCTTCAGGTCGTCCTTGCGGGTGTAGGCACCCATCAGGAGGTTCTCCTGCACCGTCATGCCGGGGAACACGCCCCGGCCCTCCGGCGACTGGCCGATCCCGAGCAGCACGCGCTTGTGCCCCGGGGTCTTCGAGATGTCCTGGCCGTTGAACACGATCCGGCCGCTGGTCAGCGGCCGCAGCCCGGAGATCGTCTTGAGCGTCGTGGTCTTGCCGGCGCCGTTGGCCCCGATGAGGGAGACGATCTCACCCTCGTCGACCTGGATGCTCATGCCCTTGAGGGCCGCGATCTTGCCGTAGTGGACGTTGATGTCCTCGGCCTCAAGAAGCATCTTCGGACACCCCCAGGTACGCCTCGATCACCTTCTGGTTGTTCTGCACCTCGTGGGGGAGCCCTTCTGCGATCTTCTGCCCGAAGTCGAGCACCGCCAGCCGGTCGCTGATGTGCATGACCAGGCCCATGTCGTGCTCGATCAGCAGCACCGTGCGGCCGTCGTCCCGGATCTTGCGGATCAGCGCCTGCAGGGCGTTCTTCTCCGCCGGGTTCATGCCCGCGGCCGGTTCGTCGAGCAGCAGCAGCTTCGGGTCCGTGGCCAGCGCCCGCGCGATCTCCAGCCGGCGCTGGTCGCCGTAGGAGAGGTTCTTCGCGATGCTGTGCTCGACCCGGCCGATGCCGACGAAGTCGAGCAGTTCCCGGGCCACCTCGCGGCCGTGCTTCTCTTCCTTGCGGTGCCACGGCAGGCCGAGCGTCGCGCCGATCGCGCCCGTCTTGTGGTGCGCGTCGACGCCCACCATGACGTTCTCCAGCGCCGTCATGTTGTGGAACAGCCGGATGTTCTGGAACGTCCGGGCGATGCCGCGCTTGGTGACCTTGAAGCGCTTCATCCCGTCGATGCGGTCGCCGTCGAAGCGGACCTGGCCCTCGGTCGGGTGGTAGACGCCGGTGATCACGTTGAACACCGTCGTCTTGCCCGCGCCGTTCGGCCCGATCAGGGCGAAGATCTCGCCCTGGTTGATGCTGATGTTGACTTCGCGCAGGGCGGTCACGCCGCCGAAGCGCATGGTCACGTTGTCGATCTCGAGCATGGTGTTCACTTGACGACCTCCGCCGAAGCCTCGGTGTCGGGCCCGGCCACTTCGGCACCCATGGCGCCCATGCCGCCGGTTCCTTCCCGTAGTTCGGCCTTGCGCTGCCGGGACGGCAGCAGGCCCTCCGGCCGCAGGGCCATCATCAGGACCAGCACGAAGCCGAAGATGAGGATGCGGTACTCGGACAGGAACCGGAACCGCTCGGGCAGCCACGCGATCACGAACGCGCCGAGGATGACGCCCGGCAGGTTGCCGGAGCCACCGAGCACGACCGCGGCCAGGATCGTCGCCGACAGGATGAACGGGAAGTTGTTCGGCTCGATGAACACCGCCTTGCTGGCGTAGATCGTGCCGGCGAACCCGCCGATCATCGCGCCGATCGCGAAGGCGAGCAGCTTGAACTTGAACGTCGGCACGCCCATCAGCTCGGCCGCGTCCTCGTCCTCGCGGATCGCCGCCCACGCCCGCCCGACCCGGCTCTTGCTGAGCCGCACCGAGAAGGTGATGACGAGGACGATCGCGAACAGCATCAGGTAGTAGTACGGCGCCGGGTCGAGGAAGAACTCCATGCCGAAGATCGGCTCCGGGTGCGGGACGTTCGTGATGCCGCGCGCCCCGCCGATGGCGTCGGTGTTGTTCGCGGTGATCCGGACGATCTCCCCGAAGCCCAGCGTCACGATGGCGAGGTAGTCACCGCGCAGCCGCAGCGTCGGTGCGCCGAGGATGACGCCGGAGATCGAGGCCAGGAAGATGCCGAGCACCACCGTCGGCCAGTAGGACCACCCGTACGACGTGCCGATCGACGCCCACGTGTAGGCACCGATCGCGAAGAACGCGACGAAGCCGAGGTCCAGCAGGCCGGCGTGGCCGACGACGATGTTCAGGCCGACGGCCAGCAGGATGTACGTGCCGACCGGGAAGATGAGCACCGTCGTCCAGTCCGAGTCCGGCGACATGAACGCGCCGATCCAGGGCGCGGGCAGGATCAGCGCGAACACGATCAGGGCGAGGTAGACGCCGTAGCGCTGCCACTGGGGCGCCTCCGCCCACCAGTCCCGCAGCCCGTCGACGGGGTGGAACCCGCCGCGGGCGGGCTTTCCGTTGCTGGTAGCCACTTCTTCGCCCTTCATGCGCGTGCCCGTTGCAGCGATTCACCGAGGATGCCGGTGGGCCGGAACATCAGGACCAGCACCAGGACGACGAACGCGGTGACGTCCTTCCAGGCCGAGCCGAGGAAGATGGAGCTCCAGTTCTCGACCAGGCCCAGCACGATCCCGCCGAGCAGGGCGCCGCGCAGGTTGCCGATACCGCCGAGCACCGCGGCGGTGAACGCCTTGATGCCGAGCAGGAAGCCGATGCGGTAGTCGGTGTTCTCGTACTCCATGACGAACAGGGCGGCGGCGACGCCGGCCATGGCCCCGCCGAGCAGGAACGTGATGCGGACGATCCGGTCGATGCTGACACCCATCAGCACGGCGGCCTCGGGGTCCTGAGCCGTGGCGCGGATACCGCGGCCGATCCGGGTGCGGCTGACCAGCTGGTCGAGCACCACCATCACGATGACCGCGCCGACGATCACGAAGACGTGGTCGGTGCGCACGACACCGTTGCCGATGCGGAACAGCTCCTCGTGCGGGACGAACCGCGGCGCGGACTGCTGCACGCGGCCCGGCTTGTCGAACAGCCACGGGATGATCTTGAGGCCGAAGGCCTCCTGCAGGAACAGCGAGGCGCCGATCGCCGAGATCAGGGCGGCGAGCCGGGTCGCGCCCTTCTTCCGCAGCGGCCGGTAGGCGAGCTGCTCCAGCACGATCGCCGAACCGCCGGACACGAGGGCGGAGGCGACGATCAGCAGGAGCAGGATGCCGATCATCGAGAAGATGGTGAACGGCGCCGTGGGGGCGATGGTGACGAGGATGAACAGGGACGTCATCGTCCCGATCATGAAGATTTCGGAGTGCGCGAAGTTGATCAGCCTCAGCACGCCGTAGACCATCGTGTAGCCGAGGGCGATGAGGGCGTAGATGGAGCCGGCTACCAGGCCGCCGATGGTGCTGCCCAGAAACTGGCTCTGCAGATCTTGGAACATGACGTAGTTGCCTTACCTGACGGGGCGAGGATGGTCGCCACATTGGCGGGGAGCGGAGGTGCTGTGGTCGTCCACAGCGCCCCCGCTCCCGTTAGGTGTTTCTCTAGCTCCGTCAGCCGTTGATCTTGGCTTCGGTCGAGGCGCCGAGGTTCTTGATGACCCCGCTGACGACCTGGTACACGTAGATCGCGTTCGTCTGCGGCTCGCCGTTCTCCTTGAACTTGACCTGCTTCGACGCGCCCTTGAAGTCTTCCGTCTTCAGGAAGTCGTTGATCTTCTCACCGGTGGTGTTGCCGGCCTTGACCGCGTTGATGATGGCGGTCGCGGCGTCGTAGCCCTCGGTGGCGTAGATCGCCGGGTCGACGTTGAACTTGGCCTTGTACTTCGTGGCGAACTCGTTCTGGGCGCCCGCGTCCGGGATGTTGCACGGGCAGCCGACGACGGCGCCTTCGGCCGCGGCGGCACCGGCGCCGGAGACCAGCTGCGGGTCGAGCGAACCGTCACCGGTGGCGAAGATGGCCTTCACGCCACCGTCGCGCAGCTGCTTGAGCAGGCGGCCACCCTGGGCGTAGTACCCGCCGAACGCGATGACGTCGGGGTTCGCGGCCTTGACCTTCTGCACGGTCGAGGAGTAGTCCGACGCGTCCTTGGCGAACTTGTCGCGCTCGGTCGTGATGCCCTTCTCCTTGAAGGTCTTCTCGAAGGCGTCCGCCAGGCCGACGCTGTACTCCTGGTCGTCCGAGATGACGTACGCGTTCTTCGGCGACTTCGCCGTGATGAGGAAGTTCGCGATGGCCGGGCCCTGGTCGTTGTCGTTCGCGACGACGCGGTGCCAGTACTTCCAGCCGTTGTTCGCCAGACCCGGGTTCGTCGCCGACGGCGAAACGCTCGGGATCTTGCCCTGCTCGAGGACGCCGCCGACGGCCTTCGACTCACCGGAGAACGCGGGGCCGATCAGGGCGGTGATCTTGTCCGTCCCGATCGCGGTCTGCACCAGCGAGGTGGCCTGCTCCGGCTTGCCCTGGCTGTCGTAGTTCTTCAGCTCGAGCTTCACCTTGGGGTTCGTGGCGTTGTACTCGTCGATGGCGAGCTTGGCGCCGTTGTTGGGCGGGATCACGATCCCGGAGTTCTCCCCGGTCAGGTCGCCCATGAACCCGATCTTCAGCGTGCTGCCGTCACCACTGTTGCTGGACGAGCCGCCACCGGCGCAGCCCGCCAGCGCGAGCGACGTCGCCGCTGCGAGGGCGAGAACCCGTCCAAAACGCACTCCTGACACCGACTACCTCCCATGACCAACCAGCCGCCGGTAGGCGTTGCCCCCGACACAGGGGCTAGGTTAGGGCAGGAAGATATCCCTCTCCGCCGTCTTGTGCACAGGCGCCCTCGCTACTCTGTGTCCACATCGTGACGATCGCAACCGACACGAATTGCACGAAAAGGCCAAGAACGTTTCGTGGTGGGCTGTCGCTGGTCACGCAGCGATGCTAAGTATCGGCGCACGTTTGGCGAATGGGTGACGACCGTGTTTCACCGGTATGTCATCGCCCATTTCGGCGCCCGGTCGGTGGCCGGTTTCCCGGCGATCCGGTGTTCACCCTGGCGAGGGTGCGGCCGCGCGAGCACCGCCGTAGGGATGCACCTTACGTCCGGTTCGGGCCGCCGTTCGGCCCAGCCCCCGCAGGTCTGCCCGAAAGGCCATCCGGCTTGTCACAACCAGCGGTTGTCGTGGCCGCCGGAACGGCTGTTGGACCCCCGCCCCGCCCCGGCGGTTGGCTGGTGGCAACCGAGAGACAGGGAGAACCGGATGGGCGAGATGGTCGAGGGTGTCGCGGCGGGAGTGCCGTTCGTGGCGGTGCCGCCGGCGGACCCGGCCGCGCCGGCCGCGCTGGTGGCGGGCTGGCACCTGATGGACGCGCCGGCCAGCGAACGCACGATGGCGGAGGCCGTCCCGATGGCGGGCCTGCCGGCGTGGCGGGTGTACCTCGGGCTGCCGCTCTCCGGCGCGCGGCTGCCCGAAGGCGGTCCGGAAGAGGTCTTCCGGCGGGCGAGCGAGGACGCCGTCCTGAACGTGTTCGAGCCGGTCACCGAGCAGGCGGCGAGCGAGTTCCCGGCCGCGCTGGCCGAGCTGCGCGACCGGCTGCCGGGCGCGACGGGACCGCTCGGGGTGTTCGGCGGCTCGGCCGGGGCGATCGTGGCGCTGGAGGTGCTGGCCCGCGGCGACGCGGACGTCGCCGCCGCGGCGGTGGCCAGCCCGGTCGTCCAGCTCGCGGCGATGATCGCGGCCAACGAACGGCGCTTCGGCGTCAGCTACTCGTGGACCGAGCGCTCCCGCGCGGTCGCGGCGCGTTACGACTACGTGGACCGGGCCGCCGAGCTGGCCGCGCCGCTGCTGCTGGTCACCGGGGCGGACGACGACGTCGCCGTGCGCGAACCCGCGGCGGCGCTGCACGAGAAGCTGGGGAGCGAGCTGGTGACCGTCGACGGGATGGCCCACGAGTTCCCGCCGGGGACCCCGGCCGCCGCGCGCGTCGACGCCGCCTTCACCGAGTGGTTCGCCCGGCGGTTGCGAGGCTGACGTCGCCGGCGGGCAGCCAGGCGGCCCCGGAGTCGTAGGCGCACCAGTCCTCTTCGCGGCTGGTGCGCCCGGCCAGGGCCAGCAGCCGCCGCAGCGCCGGGTGCGCCCGGCCCCGCCGCCAGACCAGCGACCACGGGAACAGCGGGGACGGCTCGAACGGCAGCACCGTCAGGTTCAGGTCCGGGGCCAGCTCCATGTCGGCACCCGCCAGGGTGACGCGCCGCTTGCCGTACCGCGTCTGCTCCAGCGTGTGCCGCAGGTCGTAGCTGACGCCGGAGTCGTCGATCGGCACGCCGAACGCCTCGCACAGCTCCTGCAGGTAGGACAGCCATTCGGCGGGGCCGCCGAGGCCGGGCAGCCAGATCCCGTCGGCGCGCAGCTCGTCGAGGCGCAGCACGTCCTGCACGGCCAGGGGGTGTTCCGGCGCGAGCAGGGCGACCAGCGGCTCGAGCCGGACCGGCCGGTGTTCCAGCTCGTCCGGCAGCGGCCGCCCGCAGCCGGACACCCGGCCGAAGGCGGCGTCGAGCTCGCCGGACAGCAGCGGATCGATGGCGTTCGCGAACCCGCGGCCGGCGACCCGGTCGATGCGCAGCCCCGGCTCGTGCGCGGCGAGCCGGCGGAGCACGAACATCGGGGACAGCCGGTGGTCGACCAGGTCGACGCGCAGCGGCCGGTCCTCGGCGCCCATCGCGGCCACCGCGGCGTCGGCCACCCGCACCAGCTCGCGCGCGTGCGGCAGGAACCGTTCGCCGTCGGCGGTCAGCTCGACCGAGCGGTTGGTGCGCAGGAACAACGGCGTGGCGAGGGTGTCTTCGAGCTTCCGGATCCGCTTCGACAACGCCTGCTGGGTGAGGAACAGCGCCTGGGCGGCCCGCCCGAAGTGGCGCTGGTCCGCCGTCACCACGAACGCCCGGACCTGGGCGAGGTCGAGGTCCACGGGGCTCAGGCGCCCGGCGGGCGGTCCCGGACCACGCAGGTGAGCCGCGCGGTGCAGGTGCGGCGGCCCTCGTCGTCGGTGAGCACGATCTCCGCGGTGATCGTCCCGCGGCCGACGTGCAGCGGCGTCGCCACGCCGGTGACCGTGCCGGAGCGGACGGCGCGGTGGTGCGTGCAGGACAGCTCCAGCCCCATCGCCGCGCGGCCGGGGCCCGCGTTGAGCGCGGCGACCGTCGAGCCCAGCGCCTCGGCCAGCACGGCGTTGGCGCCCCCGTGCAGCAGGCCGTACGGCTGGAGGTTGCCCTCGACCGGGATCGTGCCGACGACGCGTTCAGCCGTCGCTTCGAGCAGCTTCATGCCGACTTTGTCGTTCAGCTGCTGGTCCGCCGCCGCCGGGTCGATGCCCGACAACCGGTCCACGTCGATGTGGGCGGCGCGTTCGGTCACGCAGTGCTCCTCTTCCTATGCGACACGTAAGAGTGTCGGACCCTCAGCCTAGACTCGGCCCCGTGAGCCCGAGTGAGAAGACGACCGTTGCCAACGCCACAGGATCCACCAGCCTCGCCGAGCGGCCGAAGCTGCTGCTGATCGACGGCCATTCCATGGCCTACCGCGCGTTCTTCGCCTTGCCCGCGGAGAACTTCAAGACGAAGACCGGTCAGGTCACCAACGCCGTCTTCGGCTTCACCTCGATGCTCATCAACCTCCTGCGCGACGAAGCCCCGACCCACCTGGCGGTGGCGTTCGACCTCTCGCGCAAGACGTTCCGCTCGGAGACCTACGCCGACTACAAGGCGAACCGCAGCACGACGCCGGACGAGTTCCGCGGCCAGGTGGACCTGGTCAAGGAGGTCCTGGAAGTGCTCGGGATCCCGTCGCTGGTGAAGGAGAACTTCGAGGCCGACGACATCATCGCCACGCTCACCACGCAGGCGACGGCCGACGGTTTCGACGTCCTCATCTGTACCGGCGACCGCGACGCGCTGCAGCTGGTCAACGAGCACGTCACCGTGCTGTACCCCAAGCGCGGCGTCTCGGAGATGACCCGGTTCACCCCGGACGCCGTCGAGGAGAAGTACGGGCTCACCCCGCGCCAGTACCCGGACTTCGCCGCGCTGCGCGGCGACCCGTCGGACAACCTGCCGAGCATCCCGGGCGTCGGCGAGAAGACCGCGGCCAAGTGGATCAAGCAGTTCGGCTCGCTCGACGACCTGATCGACCGCGTCGACGAGGTCAAGGGCAAGGTCGGCGACGCGCTGCGGGCGCACCTGTCCTCGGTCCAGCTCAACCGGCAGCTGACCGAGCTGATCCGGGACGTCGAGCTGGAAGTCGGGCCGTCCGGGCTGGAGCTGCGCCCGTGGGATCGCGAAGCGGTGCACCGCCTGTTCGACGAGCTGGAGTTCCGCGTCCTGCGCGACAGGCTGTTCGCGACGCTGCAGAGCGCCGAGCCGGAGGCCGACGAAGGCTTCGAGGTCTCGGGGTCCGCGCTCGCCCCGGGTGCACTGGGCGAGTGGCTGAGCGCGCACGCGGGCGCGGGCGAGCCGGTGGCGCTGTCCTTCCGGACCGTCGGCGCGTCGGTCCGGTCCGACCTGCGCGCGTTCGCGTTCGCGACGGCCGACGGCGAAGGCGCGTATGTCGACGTCACCGCCATGGACCAGGCCGACGACGCGGCGCTCGCGGCTTGGCTCGCCGACCCGGCGATCCGCAAGACCGGCCACGACCTCAAGGTCCCGCTGCACGCGATCCGCGGCCGCGGCTGGGTGGTGGCCGGGCTGGCCATGGACACCGCGCTGGCCGCCTACCTCGTGCGGCCCGGCCAGCGCACGTTCGAGCTCGACGACCTCGCGCTGCGCTACCTGCACCGCGAGCTGCGCTCGGAGACCGACGGCGGCGACGGCCAGCTGTCCCTGCTCGACGGCGGCGCGGAAGGCCTGGAGCAGAAGGAGATCCAGGACGAGCTGGTCAAGGCCCGCGCGATCTTCGAGCTGGCCGGCGCGCTCGAGAAGGAACTCGAACAGATCGGCGGCGCGAAGCTGCTCGCCGAGCTGGAGCTGCCGCTGCTGGAGGTCATCACCGAGGTGGAGATCGCCGGCGTCGCCGTGGACCTCGAACAGCTGACTTCCCTGGAAGCGCACTACCTTTCGCGTGTCACGCAGGCCGCCGAAGAGGCGTACGCGGTGATCGGCAAGCAGATCAACCTCGGCTCGCCGAAGCAGCTGCAGGTCGTGCTGTTCGACGAGCTCGGCATGCCGAAGACCAAGCGCACCAAGACCGGCTACACGACCGACGCCGAGGCGCTGCAGGGCCTGTTCGAGAAGACCGAGCACCCGTTCCTGCAGCACATGCTCGAGCACCGGGACGCGACGAAGCTGCGCACGACCGTCGAGGGGCTGATCAAGTCCGTCGCCGACGACGGCCGCATCCACACCACGCTGCTGCAGACCATCGCGGCCACCGGACGGCTGTCCTCCACCGAGCCGAACCTGCAGAACATCCCGGTCCGCACCGAGGAGGGCCGCCGCATCCGCGACGCCTTCGTCGTCGGCGAGGGCTTCACCGAGCTGATGACGGCGGACTACAGCCAGATCGAGATGCGGATCATGGCGCACCTCTCGAAGGACGAAGGCTTGATCGAGGCGTTCAACTCCGGCGAGGACCTGCACACGTTCGTCGCGTCGCGGGCGTTTTCGATGCCGCCGGAGGAGATCACGCCGGAGCTGCGCTACCGCGTCAAGGCGATGTCGTACGGCCTCGCGTACGGGCTGTCGGCGTACGGGCTCTCGCAGCAGCTGCGGATTTCCACCGAAGAAGCCAAGGAGCAGATGGAGGCGTACTTCGCCCGCTTCGGCGGCATCAGCGACTACCTCCACTCGGTGGTCGGCGAAGCGGCGAAGTCCGGGTACACGGAGACGATCTTCGGCCGCCGCCGCTACCTGCCGGACCTCAACAGCGACAACCGCCAGCGCCGCGAGATGGCCGAGCGGATGGCGCTGAACGCCCCGATCCAGGGCAGCGCGGCCGACATCATCAAGGTCGCGATGCTCAACGTCCACCGCGCGCTGGTCGAGGCGAAGCTGAAGAGCCGGATCCTGCTGCAGGTCCACGACGAACTGGTGCTGGAAGTCGCGGAGGGGGAGAAGGAACAGCTGGAGAAGCTGGTCCGTGAGGGCATGGGCTCGGCGTACGCCCTGGCGGTGCCGCTCGAGGTCTCGGTCGGCTACGGCCGGTCGTGGAACGAAGCCGCGCACTAGATTTGCTCACTCCGCGTCACGGCCCGGATCACCGGGTCGTGACGCGGATGTACTCGAGCGGAGGTCGCCGGGCGTCACCCGCCGCGGCGATGCTGGGCGCCATGTCCAGTGACTTCCAGCGGCGCAAGATCTCGGGCGTCTTCGGCGCCATGGACCACGACGGCGACGGGTTCCTGACGGAGGCCGACTTCCGCGCGCTCACCGCGCGGTGGCTCGACCTCCGCGGCACCGACGCGAGCACGCCCGCCGGGCAGCGGCTCACCGGCATCATGATGGGCTGGTGGGGCACCCTGGACGACGCCGCGGGCGGTGGCGGCAAGGTCAGTCTCGACCAGGTTCTCCGGGTCGTCGACGAACTCCCGCGGATGCCGGGCGCGGTGACCGGCACGGCGGAGGCGATGTTCGAAGCCGTCGACGAGAACGGCGACGGCGTCATCTCGGCCGCCGAGTACGAGCGCCTCATCGCGGCCTGGAACGGCGTCGGCACGCCGAGCGAGGACGTCTTCGCCCTCCTCGACACCGACGGCGACGGCCGCCTGTCCCGGGAAGAGTTCACCCGGCACTGGTTCGAGTTCTGGGCCGGCGACGACCCGGCCGCGCCCGGCAGCTTGGTCTTCGGACGAGTGTGATCCGGCGATGCGCCGAACGGAGGACTCCGTTCGGGTGAGCCATTACCGCTGGGTAAGTGGGTCGGCGCCAACGCGTGGCGATCACGGCGTAGGGTCCGCCGAATGGGGTTCGAGCGTGAGCGACGACGCTGGCGGGTCCGGCTGCACGACGAACTCGGCCGGGTGTGCGGCGCGGGCACGGTGCTGGACGAGTACCACGTGCTCACGAGCGCGCACGTCGTCGAGGCCGCGGGCGGCCCGCGCGCCGCGCTGAACGTCGACTTCGTCGGACTGGCCGAGGCCTTGCCCGGCGCCGCGAGCGTCGTCGAAGGCTGCTGGGTGCCCTCGGACGGCGGCGGCCACGGCGATCTCGCGCTGCTGCGCCTGGAACGCCCCGAATCCCGCGTGTTCCGCGCGCCCCTGCACCGGATGCCGCTCGGCGAGCACCAGCTCGTCCGCGCGTTCGGGTTCCCGCCCGGCTCGGTCGGCCGCTGGACGCACGCCCGGCTCGGCGGCCCGGAGCAGACCGGCGGCGAGTGGGTCCGCCTGTTCCGCACGGCCGAAGCCGAACCGCTCGGCCCGGGCTTCGGCGGCACGGCGGTGCTGGACGAGGCGACCGGCCACGTCGTCGGCATGGTCGTCGGCAAGGACACCGGCACGTGGATGGTGCCCGTCGAGACGATGCTCGGTCACCTGCCCCAGCTCAGCATCTGGACCTCCGGCAGCCCGGCGGTGGACGCGAGCTTCTCGCGCCCGGTCGGCGAGGCCGTCGACGTCTCCTTCGTGCAGCGGGTCGCCGGCTGGTTCGCCAACGCCGAGCCCGGGACGGTCTGGGTCGTCGACACCGGCGAGGCCGGCTCGCCGGTCGCCGCGGCGCTGCGGTTCGGGATCGTGCTCGCCGACCGGGAACGTTCCCTCGGCGTGCCGGGGCTGCCGCCCGCGCTCGGCGACGTGCCGCCGCCGGGCAGCGTGGACCTGGCGGTCGACGCGACCGGCCGCACGGCGGACGCGGTCCGCCACCGCATCGCCGACCGGCTCACGACCGGCGTCGCGGGCCGCACGCTGGTCGTCGACGCGATCGACGACTCGGCCGAGCCCGACCGGCTGGTCGGCGAGGTGCTGGCCCCGCTCGCCGGCCGCGCGGCCGAGCTGGGTCTGCGTCTGCTGCTGGGGTTCCGCGAGGAGTCGTCGCCGGGGGTGGCGGCGGTCCGGGCGAGCACGGGCCAGGCCCGCCCGGCCCCGGACGACCTCGCCGGCCGCCTGGAGGTGCTCACCCAGGCGGTGGCGGAGCTGGCGGAGATCGAGGCGTACCAGCTCCGCGTGGCGACGCGCTTCACGGGCGTGGCGATGCTCCCGGCCCGCGCGCAGCGGCTTCGCGGGGCGCTCAAGCAGCTCCGCTCGGCCGAGGTGGACGGCGACGCGGAGTGGGTCGAGCGCCACATCGACGGCCACGAGCACGCGGTGGCCCCGGCGGTGGAGGACGGCCGCCGCCAGCGAGCGGTCCTCGACGGCCTGGTGGCCCGCCGCGAGCAGCTCCGAGCCCGCTTGGCGGGCGACGTCGAGCTGGCCCGCGAGCACGGGTTGGTGGGCGACCCGGAGATCGAGCAGGCGTACACCCCGGCGAAGAGACTGCTGATCGACGGCCCCTGCGAGCTGACGGCAGCGGCCACCGCGGTGGACACCTACGCGGCGGCGGTCCGCGCCCGCATCGAGGACCGCGGCTGATCAGACCGTCAGCACCACCTTCCCCCGCAGGTGACCGCCCTCGAGCACCCGGTGCGCGTCCGCGATCCGCTCGAACGGGAACGTCTCCTGCACGCGCACCCGCAGCTCACCCCGCTCCACCAGCGCCACCAGCCCCCGCAGCGCCATCGGGTCCGGTTCGACCGCGATCCCGCTGAACCGCATGCCCGCCGCCTCGAACTTCGCGATCAGCTCCTCGTCCTCCTCCGCCACCGCCGTCACGAGGTGGCCGCCGGGGCGGAGCACCTCCAGTGAGCGCGCGGCCGTGTCGCCGCCGATCGTGTCGAGGACCAGATCGACGTCGCTCACCACTTCCGTGAAGTCGACCGTCCGGTAGTCGATGACCTCGTCGGCGCCGAGGTCGAACGCCGCGCCCGCCGTCGTGATCACGTGCGCGCCCAGGGACTTCGCGAGCTGGATCGCCACGTGGCCGACCCCGCCGCCACCGCCGTGGACCAGCACCCGGTCGCCCGCCTGCACACCGCCGAGGTCGACGAGACCCTGCCACGCCGTCAACCCGACGACCGGCAACGCCGCGGCCTCGACGTGGGACAGCGACGCCGGTTTGCGCTCCAGGTGCAACGCCGGCGCGGCCACGAACTCCGCGTACGCGTTGGCCGCGCGTGGGAAGAGCGGCATGCCGAACACCTCGTCACCGGGCCGGAAGCGCCACGTCTGCGCCGTCTCGACCACGCCGCTGATGTCCCAGCCGAGGACGAACGGCGGCCGGCCGAGCAACGGGAATTCGCCCGCCCGCAGGCGGGGTTCCAGGGGGTTGAGCCCGATCGCCTCGACCCGGACCAGGACTTCGGTCGGCAGCGGCCGGGGCCGGGGCGTGTCCACGACGGACAGGACTTCGGGGCCGCCGTAGCGGTGCTGGGTGATGATTCGCATGCCCATGACGATGATCGACACGAGCCGGGCGTACCACCGGTAGGCCGCCCGGAAATTCCGGAAACCCGCCAACGTACGGTGGAGTCATGACCGGCGCCTGCGGACCCCTCGCCCACGGCGAGGACGTCGCCGCGCACTCCCACGACTTCGGCCAGCTGCGGTACGCCGCTTCGGGTGCGCTCGTCACCACGACCCGGGCCGGCACCTGGGTGGCGCCGGCGAACCGCATCACCTGGGTGCCGCCGCGGCACGTCCACAGCAGCCGCTCGCACGGCGAAACCGAGGTCCGGCTGCTGGCGGTCCCGGCGACCGAGGCCGGCCGGCTGCCCGCGGAGCCCTCGGTGTTCGTGGCCAGCGCCCTGCTGCGCGAGGCCTTCCTGGCGATGACCGGCGAGCCAGACCCGGCCCGCGCCGGGCTGCTGCTCGAGGTCGTCCTCTCGGAGCTCGTCCGCGCGCCGCAGGAACCCCTGCGCCTGCCGGAACCGGCCGACCCCCGGCTCAAGGCCGTCACCGACCTGCTGGACGCCGACCCGGCGAATCCGGCGACCCTGGCGCAGCTCGGGCACCGGACCGGCGCGAGCGAACGGACCCTCAGCCGGCTGTTCGGCAGCGAACTGGCGATGAGCTTCCCCCAGTGGCGCACGCTGCTGCGCGTCCAGCGGGCCGTGCTCGAACTCGGCGACGGCACCTCCGTCACCCACACGGCGACCCGGCTCGGCTGGGCGAACCCGGGCAGCTTCATCGACGCCTTCACCGCTCTCGTCGGCCGGACGCCGGGCCGCTACCGCGCGGAAGCGGCCGGCTAACGGCGGCCGAGCCCCCGGATCAGCACCATGACCGCGTCCCGCACCTCCGCCCGGGTCCGCTGCGGCCCGAACACCTGCCAGTCCAGCGCCACCACCAGCATCGTGCCGAACAGCCCGGCCGCCGCCGTCGGGATCTGCACCCCCTCCGGCAGCCGGCCCGCCGCGTCCAGCCGGGACAGCTGCTGCTTGACGATGGAGATGATCTCCTCGCGCAGCAGCGAAAGCGTCCCGTGCCACTGGCCGGGCGTCCGCCACAGCTCGCTCACCAGGATCTGCGAAAACCCCGGGTACCGCGCGATGAACTCCAGCGTCGTGTCCACCTGGGCCTCGATCACCTCGAGCGGGTCGGCGTCGGAGACGGCGTCGCGCAGGCGAACGGCCAGCATGTCCACGCCGTAGCGCAGGAGCGCGTCGACCAGGCCGTCCTTCGAGCCGAAGTTGTAGTACACCGTGCCCTTCGCGACGCCGGCCGCGGCCGCGATGTCGTCGACCGTCAGGCCCACCAGGCCCCGGCTCTTCGAGAGCTCCAGCGTCGCCTCGAAGAGCTTCTGCTTCGTCCCGCCGCTCACAGGCTCAGCTCGGGCTTGAGCGCGGACACCGTCCAAACGCGACGCTTGCGTGCGGCCAAAGTGGACACCAGGATCCCGCCCACCAGGTAGGCCAGCAGCACGCCGATGTCGCCGAGCAGCCGCCCGGTCGAAGCGCCGCTGTAGAAGAGGTGCCGGAAGCCGTCGATCGCATAACCCATCGGCAGCACCACGTGCAGCGGGTACAGCGCGTCCGGGATCGTCTGCCACGGGAACGTGCCGCCCGCGCTCACCAGCTGCAGCACCAGCAGCACCAGGCCGAGGAACTTGCCGACCGCGCCGAAGAAGGCGTTGAGCGCGTGCACCACCGACGTGAACGTCAGCGACACCAGCATCGCGAACGCGATCGCTTCGAGCGGGTGGGCGATGTGGATGCCGACCAGCCACGTGACCGCGCCGAACAGGACGACCACCTGCGCGATGCCCAGCAGCGCCGAGGACAGCCAGCCGCCGACCGCGACGCGGAAGGGGGCCGCGCCCGCGGTCAGCGCGCGCGTCGAGAGCGGGCGCAGGATCAGGAACAGCACGAACGCGCCGATCCAGGTGGCCAGGGAGATGAAGAACGGCGCGAGGCCGGCGCCGTACGTCCCGGCCGACGCCTCGCCGTTGGCGTTCACCGCGACCGGGTCCGCGATCGTGTTGGCCGTCGCGTTCCGGGTCGGGTCGTCCGGGTTCGGGATCTGCTGGAGCCCGGCCGCGAGCCCGTCGCGCAGCTTCACCGCGCCGTCCGCGAGCTGGTTCGTGCCGTTGACCGCGGTCTTCTCGCCGTCGCTGAGCTGGGACGCGCCGTCCTTCAGCTGGTTCGCGCCGTCGGACGCCTGCGCGATGCCGCTCGCCAGCTGCGGCGACGCCGCGGCGAGCTTGGCCGCGCCGTCGGACACCTGCCGGGCGCCGTTGGCCAGCTTCGCGAGGTCGCCGTTGGCCTGCTGGATCTTGCTGTTGGCCTGGTCGACGGGGGAACGCAGCTGGTCGGCCTTCGCCAGGATCGCCTCGACCTGCGTCTCCGGCACGCCCGCGTTACGCAGGTCCGTCTGGAGCTGGGTGCGGTAGGAGTCGAGCTTGCCCTGGATGTCGGACGACGCCGTCGCGGCGACCGAAGCCGCGTCGGCGACCTTCTGGTCACCGGCGGCCACCTGCGAGGCGCCGTTGGCCAGCTTCTGCGTCTGGGAGGGCAGGTCGGCGGTGGCGCTCTTGAGCGTGCCGAGGCCGGTCGCCAGCGTCGACGAGCCGTCCGCGAGCTTCGCGGCGCCGTCGGCCAGCTTCTGCTGCCCGGTCTTGAGCTGCGTGGCGCCGTCGGCGAGCTGCGACGCGCCGTTCGAGGCCTCCTGGGTCTTGGCGTAGATGGTCGAGAAGCCGACCAGGAACCGGTCCGCGGCTTCGCTGCCGACCTTCTCCGCGATCGTCTTGCGGACCTGCTCGGCGACCTGCTTGGCGATCGTGCCGGAGAGGTAGTTGTTGGCGTCGTTCGTGGTCAGCGTGATCGTCGCCTGCTGCGGCTGGAAGTTGCCGACCGACAGCAGCGCGGCCGAGAAGCCGCTCGGGATACCGATCGCGAAGGAGTACTTGTCGTCGCGGACGCCGTCGCGCGCCTCCTGCTCGGACACCTCGTGCCACTGGAAGGTGCCGGACTTGACCAGCTCGTCGGTCACCTCGCGGCCGACGTTGCGCTCGTGGCCGCTGGAGTCCTTCGCACCGGCGTCGCTGGTGAAGACGGCGGCGGGCAGCTTGTCGAGACGGCCGTACGGGTCGTAGTTCGCGTAGAGGTAGAAGGAGGCGTAGAGCAGCGGCACGAGCACGAGCGCGACCAGCGCGAGCTTCGGCAGCGTGCCGGTGAAGAGGCGGCGCAGCTCGTTGCGCGCGATCCGGAAGGCGTTCATTCGGGGGCTCCGTCAGTGCTCTCGGGGAGCTCTTCGGTGGGTTCGGGTTCGGGGGTTTCGGCGGGAGCTTCGGGGGGAGCTTCGGGGGGAGCGCAGTGCTCCGGGGCGGGCTGCCCGGCCGAGCCGAGGAGCGCCGGTGTGACCGGCAGCGCGGCCGCCGGTGTCGTCGCGGCCAGCACGACCACGGCCAGGCCACTGGTGGCCTGCGCACGGGCCGTCGCGAGCCAGCTGCCGACGTCGCTGGTGTGCCGGTCGGGCGTGTCGAGGACGAGCACGCGCACGCCCTTGCGCTCGGCGGCCAGCTCGGTGAGCAGCCGCGTGCGCACCGCCGGGGCGAGGTTCTCGAACCGGGTGCCGGCGAAGGGCGCGGCGTCGTGCTCGCCGAGCCAGCGGGCGACGTCCTCCTTGCCCGCCGGGCGGTGCGCCAGCGCCAGCTCCTCGCCGACGACCACGCGCAGCGGCAGCGCGTCGTCGGGTTCGCTGACGCCGGGCGCGTCGACGACGGCGACGAGCTCGGTCAGCGGCGCGTCGACGCCCTCGGCGTGCACGGTGCCGGTGGTGGGCTTGAGCCGTCCGGCCAGCGCGAGGCCGAAGGCGGTGACACCGACGCCGGGTTCGCCGTGCACGATCGCCAGGTCGCCCGCGCCGAAGGTCAGCGAGGTGGGCGGTAACAAGGTGCCGTGGTGCCCTTCGAGGGACACCCGATCGGCTCGGACCTGCACGGTTTCTCCCGCTTCGAGAACTTTTGAACTGACCGGTCAGTTCAAAAGTTAGTCCCGGCGCGGGGTGGCGGCAAGATCACCGGACGCACGTCACACTTGTGGGTGGCTCACGAACCCGGCGGACGGGGCACTTTCACGTGAAAGTGCCCCGTCCGGGGGTCACCGAAGTGCCGATGCCGGGCGCACCTCCCACGTCGTCCACAGTGGACGATAACCCTGCCGGTGCCAGAACACCGAGGACAGCGGGTTGGTCGGGTTGTAGTACAGGTACGTCCGGGTCGCGCCGCCGAGGTGCAGCTCCCGGTGCACGTGGGCCATCAGCGCCCGGCCGAACCCGCCGCCGCGCTCGCCGGGCGCGGTCACGACGTTGTTGACGTACCCCCAGCGCCCCGGCGGCAGCAGCTCGCCCGCTTCGCTGCCCGGCACCGCGTCGATCCACGCGCAGTGCGCGAAGGCGCGGAGCTCGCCGGCGGCCTCGGCCAGCCAGACGGCGGGCTCGGCCGCGGCGAGGGCGTCCCGCAGGGACGGCGCCAGCAGCTCGGCCGTGTTGGGCCGGCGCGGCGCCGCGACGAGCCCGGTGTAGTCGAACGTCGCCGTCGCCAGCTCGAGGGCCGCGTCGAAGTCGCCGGGGCCGGCGCGGCGGACCGCGACCCCCGGCTCGGGCGCGGGCGGGGGAGCGGTGCGCACGCCGACCGCCGAGAGCGGGACGAGCCCGTGGTCGAGGAAGGCGCGGATCGCCTCGGCGTCCCGGCTCGGCCAGACGACCACGCACGCCGAGTCGTCGTCGATCGCTTCCGCGGCGAGACGGCGCTGCAGGGCCCGGAGCAGCAGGTCCACGCCTTCGGTGCCGGTCGCGCCGACGTACGGGAAGAGCTGCCAGGTGTCGGCCGCCGACCACAGCATCGGGACGTCGCCGGGCGCGAGCCGCTGCCGCTGCACCACCCCGGTGACCCGGGTGCCGTCCGCGGTCGCCGCGTCCAGCCGCTCGCCGTCGGCCGGTGGCGCGGCCGGCGGCAGGAGCGCGTCGACGGCGGCGAAGCGCGCCCGGTGCGCCGCGAGCAGCGGCTCGGCGATGTCCACGGGTGCCCCCTCGGGTCGTGCCGTCAGGCCCAGGCGGGGCGCCGGAGCCACATGGTCCACAGTGGACGATAACCCTGCCGGTGCCAGAACACCGGGGAAAGCGGGTTGGCCGGGTGGTAGAAGAGGAACGTCCCGCGCACGTCGTGCCGCAGCAGTTCGCCGTGCGCCACCGCCATCAGCGCGCGGCCCACCCCGCCGCCGCGGGCCTCGGGTGCGACCGAGAGCGTGTCGACGTACCCCCAGCGGCCCGGGAGCAGCCGGCCGTGGACGGTGTCGCCCGGCGTGGGCACGGCCAGCGAGCAGGACGCCATGCCCGACGGCACGCCGTCGTCCTCGGCCAGCCAGACCAGCCCGCTGAAGCGCAGCGAGCGGACGACCTCGGTGCGCAGCAGCGCCCGGGCGCCGGGCCGCGGGACGGCGGTGCCGACCAGCGACGTGTAGCGCCACTCGGCCAGCCGCAGCTCGGTCAGCGCGTCGACGTCGCCCTCGCCGGCGCGGCGGACGGTCACCCGCGCCGGTCCCGGCCCGGCGGGCGGGTCCGGCGCGCGCACGGCCAGGCACGTCATCGGCGCGAACCCGTGGGCCAGGAGCACGGCGGAGGCTTCGGCGTCGCGGCTCGGCCAGGTCAGCGAGCAACCCGAGTCCGGGCCGGCCGGCGTCCCGCGCAGCCGCTCGCGCCACGCGCCCAGCAGGGCGGCCAGGCCCGCGGCGCCGCTGTCGCCCGGCACCGCGGTCAGGTCCCGCAGCTCCGACGGGCCCCAGAGCGTGGGCCACGACCCCGGCGCGTGCACGACGTGCGTCAGCAGGCCGCCGGCCTTGCGCCCGCCCACCGTCACCACCAGCGGCTCGCTCGACGGCGACGGCGGGGCCGCGATCGGCGGCAGCAGCGGGTCGAGCGCGGCGAACCGCGCGTTCTGCTCCGCTTCCAGCGCGCTCACGAGCGGTGCGTGCGGAAGATCGCGGTGCCCGGGAAGAGCTTGCCGCGCAACGGGCTCCACTGGCCCCACACCCGCGTGTGCCCCTCGGGCCACTCCGGCTCGAGGAGGTCGGTGAGGGTGAACCCGGCCCCGGCCAGCGCGCGCACGTAGTCGCCGAGGGTGTGGTGGTACTCGACGTAGGTGGCGGTGCCCTCGTCGTCGACCTCGACGTACGGCGTGCGGTCGAAGTACGGCTGCGTGACGGTGAGCCCCTGCGGACCCGGGTCGTCCGGGAAGATCCACCGCATCGGGTGAGTCACCGAGAACACCCAGGGCGCGCCCGGCCGCAGCACCCGGTGCACCTCGGCGAAGACGGCGTCCACCGAAGCCACGAACGGGATCGCGCCGAAGGCCGAGCAGGCCGCGTCGAAGCTGCCCGGCGCCAGCGGCAGCCGCTCGGCGTTGGCCTGCACCAGCGGGACGTCGAGCCCGGTGCGGGCGTTGCCCGCGCGGGCGTGGCGCAGCATGCCGGCGGAGAGGTCGGTCGCGACGGCGTGCGCGCCCTCGGCCGCCAGCCAGCGCGCGCAGGCGGCCTGCCCGCAGCCCACCTCCAGCACGCGCTTGCCGCGGACGTCGCCGAGCAGCCGCGCCTCGGCCTCCCGGACGCCTTCCGGGCACCAGACGAAGTCGGCGTCGCCGAGGAACCCGCCGTGCTCGGCCTGGTAGTCGTCGGCGTCGGCGTCCCACCAGGCGAGGTTGGCGGCCGCGGCCTCCGCACCGCCGACCTCGCGGTAGGCGACCGCCGCGGTGCCCAGCCGGTGCTCGGCGGCGTCGTGGCGCCCCGGCGCGGGCGCCTGCTCCGGTGGCATGATGGGTCTCCGGTCCCGGTGGCGCCTGACCTGCTCCACCTGCGTCCTCGTGCGTGCGGTTTGCTTCCGCGAGGACCTTAGCGAGCCAGGGGGACCCTGATTGTGCCGCCTAGCGACTGCCGCGTAGGATAAGTGTTAGCGCAGTGGGTTCGCGCTGCCTTCCGCTCAGCTTCTGGTTGGGACTCGGGGTCGCGCACCGTATGCGGGGTCATGCCGCGGTCGTTCACTGGTGGACGTTTGCTCGCAAGGTCGTCGTATGCCGCCCATCGCGCCGACAACTGCCAACCCTCGATTCCCATCCACCGGAGCAACCCGCCTAATGACCACCGACACCGCCACCGCCCCGACCGCCCCCACCGGGCCCCAGCAGGTCGCCATCAACGACATCGGGTCGGAGGAAGACTTCCTCGCGGCGATCGACAAGACGATCAAGTACTTCAACGATGGCGACATCGTCGAAGGCACGATCGTCAAGGTCGACCGCGACGAGGTCCTGCTCGACATCGGCTACAAGACCGAGGGTGTCATCCCCTCGCGTGAGCTCTCCATCAAGCACGATGTCGACCCGGCTGAGGTTGTCACCGTCGGCGATGAGGTCGAAGCCCTGGTCCTCCAGAAGGAGGACAAGGAAGGCCGTCTGATCCTGTCCAAGAAGCGCGCGCAGTACGAGCGCGCCTGGGGCACGATCGAGGAGCTCAAGGAGAAGGACGAGCCCGTCAAGGGCACCGTCATCGAGGTCGTCAAGGGCGGCCTCATCCTGGACATCGGCCTGCGCGGCTTCCTCCCCGCGTCGCTGGTCGAGATGCGCCGCGTGCGCGACCTGCAGCCGTACGTCGGCCGCGAGCTCGAGGCGAAGATCATCGAGCTGGACAAGAACCGCAACAACGTGGTCCTGTCCCGCCGCGCCTACCTGGAGCAGACCCAGTCCGAGGTGCGCAGCGAGTTCCTCAACGCGCTCGCCAAGGGCCAGGTCCGCAAGGGCGTCGTGTCGTCCATCGTCAACTTCGGTGCCTTCGTGGACCTGGGTGGCGTCGACGGCCTGGTGCACGTCTCCGAGCTGTCCTGGAAGCACATCGACCACCCGTCCGAGGTCGTCGAGGTCGGCCAGGAGGTCACGGTCGAGGTCCTGGACGTCGACATGGACCGCGAGCGCGTCTCGCTGTCGCTGAAGGCGACCCAGGAAGACCCGTGGCGCCAGTTCGCCCGCACCCACGCGATCGGCCAGATCGTGCCGGGCAAGGTCACCAAGCTCGTCCCGTTCGGTGCGTTCGTGCGCGTCGAGGAGGGCATCGAGGGCCTGGTGCACATCTCCGAGCTGGCCGAGCGCCACGTGGAGATCCCGGAGCAGGTCGTCCAGGTCAACGGCGACGTGATGGTCAAGGTCATCGACATCGACCTCGAGCGCCGTCGCATCTCGCTGTCGCTGAAGCAGGCGAACGAGGGTGTCACGCCGGACACCGAGTTCGACCCGACCCAGTACGGCATGGCCGCCGAGTACGACGCCGAGGGCAACTACATCTACCCCGAAGGCTTCGACCCGGACACCCAGGAGTGGCAGGAAGGCTTCGACAAGCAGCGTGAGGAGTGGGAGCGCCAGTACGCCGAGGCGCACACCCGTTACGAGGCCCACATGAAGCAGGTCCAGAAGGCCGTCGAGGCCGACGCCGAAGCGGCGGCGGACGCGGCGACCGGCATCGAGGGTGGCGCGGAAAGCTACACCTCGGGCTCGGCCCCGGCCGACTCCAAGAGCAGCGGCGGCACCCTCGCCTCCGACGAGCAGCTCGCGGCGCTCCGCGAGAAGCTCTCCGGTGGTGCGTGAGCTGTAGCTCGCTGAGCTGAACGAGAACCCCCGGTCCCGTGTGGACCGGGGGTTCTTCGTCGTCCGGGTCGGTGCGCCGGGTCAGCGGTTGCGCAGGCCCAGGCCGGTCATCATCGCGACGACCCCTTCCCGGAACATCGCCTCGTTCGCCTCGTCCGTCGGCGGGATGAACCAGTCCGGCAGCGGCCGCCGCGAGGCCATCAGCAGTTCCGCGCCCACCAGGCCGTGGATCGCCGTCCACAGGCGGTACGCCGCGGAGCGGGCGTCCGCGCCCGGCGGGCAGACCCGCTGGACCCGGCCGATGAACAGCGAAAACGTCGTCCGCAGCACCGCCGACCGCAGCGCCGGGTCCGGGTCGAAGCCCGGCACCGGGCGCTCGAACATCAGCGCGTAGCGGGTCGGGCTCTCGCGGGCGAAGCGCCGGTACTCCAGCGCCAGGTGCAGCAGGTCCGCGACGCCGTCCTCGCTCGACGGCGGCAGGCTTTCCAGCAACTCGCGCAGCGAGTCGAAAGTGCGCTCGTACAGGGCGTCGAGCAGGCCCGCGCGGCCGCCGAAACGGGCGTAGACCGCGATCGTCGACGCGCCGGCCGCCTCGGCCACGCCCCGCACGGTCAGGCCCGGGACCCCGCGGTCCACGAGCACCGAAAGCGCCGCGTCGAGGTAGCGTTCGCGGCCACCCTGGTCAGCCGGGCGCATCGGCAAGTGCCTGGTAGCCACGGCGTACCCCCTTTGCGGCAGCCGGGCGCAGGCGGCGTCCGGGTGACCCACTCGCAGCAGAAGATACGATATCCGGCGCGTCTTGGGAATGCGCCTGATGTCCGGATCGGCGGTTCCCCGCAACCCGAGCGGATTTCCGGCGTGAACCACCCCGGCCGCGGTCGGCGGCGCAGGCTCGAACCCACGCGCGAAACGGCCGCCGGCTACCCGCCGGCGGGCCGGGCTCAGGCGGCGCGCACGGTGATCACGGCCGGGCGCGCCGGGCCCACCGACGGCACCCAGATGCGCTCCAGCGCCGCGGCGCGGGCCTTGCGGCGGAGGCCGGCGAAGCTGTGCTTGGCCGGGACCAGCAGCGTGCTCAGCCACGTCCGCCGGTAGTCGGCCAGTGCCTCGGCCACCGGGCGGTGGACGACGCAGTGCACCAGCCCCGGCGTGCCGAGCCGGTGCCTCCCGGCGTGCTTGCTGTCCGCCATCGTTCCTCCGCTTGGGCGACGCTGTCGCGCGCACGGTACGCACTGGCGGCGGGGCGGCGGGCGAGCCACCCGGCGTGTCCGGATATCGGTTGAGTCACGCGTCACGATCCGCTTGCGGATCCTCCGCCCGTCAGGCAGGACGTGGTGAACGGGATCCACCGGTACTGGACGCCGCACAGCCGCCGCGACACGGCGGGCAGGCACGTCACCTGCACCCGGCGCACGACGGACAGGCACGACGCCGGTGCCGCGGCCAGGCTCGTCGCCGGTGCCGCCGTCGCCTCCGGCAGGGCCACGGAAACCCCGGCCGCGCACATCAGGACGGTGGCCGTCCGGCCGATCTTCGTCCTTCCCACGATCCCCCCTCGTAGCCGCGCCGAGGCGGCGCACCTGCCGGGGAAGTCGACCGAAGCAGCTGCTTGTTACGACATTTTCCCACTTGTCACACAAATGGCGCAGATCTGACCGCAGGTGTCCGCCGAAGGTGCGGGCGCCGGCTGACTAGGGTGATCGGCATGTTGCGCGTGGGGTTGACGGGTGGGATCGGGGCCGGGAAGTCGACCGTGGCGAACCGGCTCGCCGAACACGGGGCGGTGCTGGTGGACTCGGACCGCATCGCCCGCGAGGTGGTCGAGCCCGGGACCGAGGGGCTCGCCCGGCTGGTCGCGGAGTTCGGGCCGGAGATCCTCGCGGCGGACGGCTCGCTCGACCGGCCGGCGCTCGCCGCGAAGGCCTTCGCCGACGACGAAGCGCGGCACCGGCTCAACGCGATCGTGCACCCCCTGGTCGGCGCCCGGACCGGCGAGCTGATGGCGGCCGCGAAGCCGGACGCGGTCATCGTCCACGACATCCCGCTGCTGGTCGAGAACGGCCTGGCGACGGCCTACCACCTGGTCGTGGTCGTCGACGCGCCGATCGAGGTGCGGGTGCGGCGGCTCGTGTCGGCGCGCGGGATGGCCGAGGCGGACGCGCGGGCGCGGATCCGGGCGCAGGCGAGCACCGAACAGCGCCGCGCCGTCGCCGACGTGTGGCTGGACAACGGCGGCGCCGAGGACGCCGTGCTCGCCGAAGTCGACGCGCTGTGGGCGGACCGGCTGGTGCCGTTCGAAGCCAACGTCCGGTTGCGCCGTCCGCGGCCGCCGATGGCCCCGAAGATCGCCGAGTACGACCTCACCTGGCCGGCGCAGGCCGAGCGGGTGCTGGCCCGCGTCCGCGCCGTGGCGGGGGAGCTGGCGCGCCGCGCCGACCACATCGGCTCGACGGCGGTGCCGGGCCTGCCGGCCAAGGACGTCCTCGACCTCCAGCTCACGGTGTCCACCTTGGCGGACGCGGACCGGCTGGGCGGGCTGCTGGCCGACGCCGGGTTCCCGCCGCTGGCGGGCGAGTGGTGCGACGACGCCCAGGACGGCGCCGGGACGTGGCCCAAGCGCCTGCACGTCGGCGCCGACCCGAAGCGGCCGGTGAACCTGCACGTCCGCTCGGTGGAGACGCCCGCGTGGCGCCTCGCGCTGCTCTTCCGCGACTTCCTGCGCGGTAACACGGACGAGCGCGACGACTACCGCGACATGAAGCTGCGGCTGGCCGAGGCGCACGCCACCGACCCCACGGTCGAGGCGTACGCCGACGAGAAGCAGGAGTGGGTCAACGGCGTGTTCGCCCGCGCGGAGAAGTGGGCGGCGGCCACCGGCTGGACGCCCTAGGCTCTCCGGGCTGCGGCCGGATCTCGGCCTCGGATCAGGGGTGGCGCCGCCAGGTCAGGGCGATGTCCCGGGTGGCCAGCCAGGCGGTGAGGTCGTAGCCGTGCGCGGCCAGCCCCTCCACCGCCGTGTAGGTCGTCTTCAGCGCGTACTCGGCGTCGTCGGCCGTGAGCAGGCCGGCTTCGAGGGCCTGCAGGAGCTCGTCGGTGTCGATCACGCGGAGGGAGAGCTTGTCCTTGAGCACGATGTCGACGTACAGGTCGGTGGCGACCCAGCGCGGCCCGTCGCGGTGGACGCGGACGACGTCGAGGTAGAAGTCCTGGTCGCGTTCGTGGCCGGGGGAGAACCAGAAGTCGGTGAAGCGCAGCCCGAGCCCGGGCACCAGCCACGACTCCAGGTAGTGGAACTGGGCGCGGCCCGGCGTCGGGCGGGCGAGGTAGAGGCCGAAGGGCTCCTCGCGGAACTCCTCGACCTCCCGCCGGATGCCCTTCGGGTCGACGTTCACGCGCTCGGCGGGGTCGAAGACCTCGACCTTCGGGGGGTGCAGTGCGGCCATGCCGGTCATCCTGCCGGGCCGGTCACGAATTGCGTACACCCGCCTCCGCCGTCACACGTACGGGCTAAGGTGCGCCGAGCGCCGGGAAGCCGAGGGGGAGCTGGGGATGTTCGGGATCATCAGGCCGTGCCGGCACCGGCTGGCGGAAGACCTGCACGCGGACTGGATGGCGCACCTGTGCGGCCTGTGCCTCACGCTGCGCGACGAACACGGCCAGTTCGCGCGTGTCGTGACCAACTACGACGGGCTGATCATCTCGGTGCTGGTCGAGGCCCAGGCACCGGGCCCGGCCGGACGGCGCGCCGCGGGCCCGTGCCCGCTGCGGGGGATGCGGACGGCGTCGGTGGCCCGCGGGAAGGCGCCCAGCTGGCGGCGGCGGTGTCCCTGGTGCTGGCGGCGGCGAAGGTGGGCGACCACGTCGAGGACGGCGACGGCGCGTTCGGCAGGCGCCCGGTGGCGGCGGCCGCCCGCCGGGTCGCGGCCCGCTGGAGCGCGCAGGGCCGGCGCACGGGCGGTCAGGTGGGGTTCGACACGACGGTGCTGACGGCGGCGGTCGAGGGCCAGGCGGCCCTGGAGTCCTCGGTCCGGCCGGGCGACTCGCCACTGGCGGCGACGGAACCCGCCGAGCGGGCCACGGCCGCGGCGTTCGCGCGCACGGCGGAGCTGGCCGGACGGCCGGGCAACGCGGCACCGCTGGCCGAGGCGGGCCGCCTGTTCGGCCGGGTGGCGCACCTGCTGGACGCGGTCGAGGACCACGCGGCCGACGCGGTGGCGGGGGTGTGGAACCCGCTGCTGGCCACGGGAACGGGACTGGCGGAGGCCCGCCGGCTGTGCGACGACGCGGTGCTGGGGGTGGAGCTGGCGTTGCGCGAGGCGGAGTTCGCCGTGCCGGGGCTGGTGCACGCGCTGCTGGTGCACGAGCTGCGCCAGGCGGTGCGGCGGACGTTCGGCCACGGCTCGTCCCACGGCGCGGGTCCTGGTCACGGCCACCGCGCTGGTTCCGGTTCCGGGGAAGGTCTGGTCTTCGGGCACTCCTCGGCCACGGAATGTTCCTCGCTCGAGCGTCGCTCGGACCACGGCTCGCAGCTCGGGAGCGCCGTCGCTCCCGGCGAGAGTTCGTCGTCCGGGGAAGGCGCATCGCTCGAGCGTGGCTCTTGGCCGGGCGGCGCCGCCGGGCAGCAACCGCCGCCGGGGTGGATCGGGCCGGGACCGACCCCGCCGCAGCATCCCCACCAGCAGCCGCCCGGGTGGATCGGGCGCGGGCCGGCGCCGCAGCAGCACCCGCACCAGGTCCCGCCCGGCTGGAACGGCTCCCCGCAGCCGCACGGGTTTCCGCCCCCGGGTCCCGTCCCGCCGCCCGGAGCACCCGGCGGCCGCGGTCCCGGCGGCCCAGGTGGCGGCGGCCCGGGTGGACCCGGCGGCCCAGGAGGTCCCAAGAACCCCAAGGACCCCAAGGACCCCAACGGCCCCGGCAAACACGGCAAGCCCGGTCCGCACGACGGCAAGGGCGGCGGTCTCTGGTACCCGAAGTTCGCCGTCCCGCCGAAGAAGCGCAACGCCTTCCTCGGCTGCGCCCTCATCCCCTACATGTGCTGCACCTGCCAGTTCTGCTGTCGCGATCCGTATCCTGGCCCCTTCAGCGGGAAACCGATCGAAGCCTGGGGATGCGACTGCGACTGCAGCTGCTGCGAACTCTGCGACTGCTGCAGCTGTTGCGACTGCAGCTGCTGAGGGGAGAACGATGACCGACCCGATGGCCGACCTCCACGACCGCGGCCGTGACAACTTCGCCGAGCTCGTCGAAGGCGGGAAGGCGCGCCTCGACGCGCTCTTCGCCACCGTCCCGGCGCTGGGTGAGCTGGCCGTCGGGACCGTCTACGGCCACCTGCACGAACGCCCGGCGCTCGACCCCCGCACCCGCGAAGCCGCCACTCTCGCCGCGATCGTCGCCGCCGGCATGGTCGGGCCGCCGCTGAGCGTCCACCTGCGCACCGGGCTGGCGGCCGGGCTGGCGCCGGCGGAGGTCGGCGAAGTCGTCGTCCAGACGGCCGCGTTCGCCGGGTTCCCGCGCGCGGTTTCCGCCGCCGACCAGCTGAACCGCCTCTTCGACGGCCACGGCCTGCCGATCCCGCCGCCGCCGTCGCCGCGCGAGGTCGTCCTCGCGTACCTGACCGCGCCGGACGGCGAGGTCGCCGAGGTGCTGGCGGAGTTCCCGCGCACCGAGGTCCAGGCGACCGGCCCCGACCGGGTGCTCGTCTCGTGCTTCGGCGACGACCCCGTCCCCGGCGCGGTCCTGCACTGCGTCGCCGACGGCGGCGGTGTCACCTCCGTCACGGTCTTCCGCCCCCGCTGACCAGGCCCGACGGAAATTGTCGGTGGGTCGGCCTACTCTGGTCCACGTGGCTTTCGCAACCGAACACCCCGTACTCGCCCAGTCCGACTTCCGGCCCGTCTCGGAGATCCCGCGGACCGGCGGCCGGTTCGAGGTGGTCAGTGACTACCAGCCCGCCGGTGACCAGCCGGCGGCCATCGACGAGCTCGAACGCCGGGTCAGGGCGGGCGAGAAGGACGTCGTGCTGCTCGGCGCCACCGGCACCGGCAAGTCGGCGACGACGGCGTGGCTCATCGAGCGCGTCCAGCGGCCGACGCTGGTCATGGCCCCGAACAAGACCCTCGCCGCCCAGCTGGCGAACGAGCTGCGCGAGCTCTTCCCGAACAACGCGGTCGAGTACTTCGTCAGCTACTACGACTACTACCAGCCCGAGGCGTACATCGCGCAGACGGACACCTACATCGAGAAGGACTCGTCGATCAACGACGACGTCGAGCGGCTGCGCCACTCGGCGACGATGAACCTGCTGTCGCGGCGGGACGTCATCGTGGTCGCGAGTGTGTCCTGCATCTACGGCCTGGGCACCCCGCAGTCCTACCTCGACCGATCGTCGAAGCTCGCGGTCGGCATGCAGCTCGACCGGGACGTCTTCCTGCGAGCGCTGGTCGACGTGCAGTACACGCGCAACGACATCGCCTTCGCGCGCGGCACGTTCCGCGCCCGGGGCGACACGGTCGAGATCATCCCGGCGTACGAGGAGCTCGCGATCCGCGTCGAGTTCTTCGGCGACGAGATCGAGAAGCTGTACTACCTGCACCCGCTGACCGGGGACATCGTCAAGGAGGTCGACGAGGTCCGCATCTTCCCGGCGACGCACTACGTCGCCGGCCCGGAGCGGATGGAAAAGGCGATCCAGGGCATCGAGAAGGAGCTGGAAGAGCGGCTCGCCGAGCTCGAGCGGCAGGGCAAGCTGCTGGAGGCGCAGCGGCTGCGGATGCGCACGGCCTACGACATCGAAATGATGCGCCAGGTCGGCTTCTGCTCCGGCATCGAGAACTACTCGCGGCACATCGACGGCCGCGGCCCGGGCACGGCGCCGGCGACGCTGATCGACTACTTCCCGGACGACTTCCTGCTGGTGATCGACGAGTCGCACCAGACGGTCCCGCAGATCGGCGGCATGTACGAAGGCGACATGTCCCGCAAGCGCAACCTGGTGGAGTACGGCTTCCGGCTGCCGAGCGCGGTCGACAACCGCCCGCTGACCTGGGAGGAGTTCTCCGACCGGATCGGCCAGACGGTGTACCTGTCGGCCACGCCGGGCCCGTACGAGATGGGTCAGGCGGGCGGCGAGTTCGTCGAGCAGGTCATCCGGCCGACCGGCCTGGTCGACCCGAAGGTGGTCGTGAAGCCCACGGAGGGCCAGATCGACGACCTGGTGCACGAGATCCGGGAGCGGGCGGACAAGGACGAGCGCGTCCTGGTCACGACGCTGACGAAGAAGATGGCCGAGGACCTCACGGACTACCTGCTGGAGCTGGGCATCCGGGTCCGCTACCTGCACTCGGAGGTCGACACGCTGCGGCGCGTGGAGCTGCTGCGGCAGCTGCGTGCGGGCGACTTCGACGTGCTGGTCGGCATCAACCTCCTGCGCGAGGGCCTCGACCTGCCGGAGGTGTCGCTGGTGGCGATCCTCGACGCGGACAAGGAGGGCTTCCTCCGCAGCGGAACGTCCCTGATCCAGACGATCGGCCGCGCGGCGCGAAACGTCTCGGGCGAAGTCCACATGTACGCGGACAAGATCACCGACTCGATGCGCCACGCGATCGAAGAGACGGACCGCCGCCGCGAAAAGCAGGTGGCGTACAACAAGGAGCGCGGCGTCGACCCGCAGCCGCTGCGCAAGAAGATCGCGGACATCCTCGACCGGGTGTACAGCGAAGCCGAGGACACCGAGCAGGTATCGGTGGGCGGCTCGGGCCGAAACTCTTCACGCGGCAAGAAGCCCGAGCAGGGCGACCGGGTCCGCAGCTCCGGAATGCTGGTCGACAAGAACGTGTCGGCAATGCCCCGAGCCCAGCTGGCCGACCTGATCCAGCAGATGACGGACCAGATGATGCAGGCGGCAAGGGATCTCCAGTTCGAGCTGGCGGCAAGGCTGCGAGACGAGATTTCGGACCTGAAGAAGGAGCTGAGGGGAATGGACGCGGCAGGCATCAAGTAGCGCCGGTCAGGAGACCGCGCCCAGCAGGACCGGCAGCCAGACCCCGCCCTGCATCCCGATCCGAAGCCCCAACACGGCCGGTGGTACCGGGTCAAGGCACGCTTTCCCGCCTTGACGCGGTACCACCGGCCGTAGTCACGATGGGCAATCGGGATGAAGGGCCTCCCAACAGGCGTTTCACCGGGACCGGATGCCCAACAGGCGGTTCACCAGCACCCCGTACCCATCAGGAAGTTCACCCCGGGTCACTCCGGAGCCGGAGCACTCCCATCCGCCTCCAGCATCCCGAAAACATTCCCTTCCGTATCCCGGCAATAAGCCAGCCACCCCACCCCGGGAACAGGATTCTTCGGCAACGCCAAAGTCCCCCCAGCCCGATTGACCTCCCCCAGCGCCGCATCCAAATCCACGACGTCGATCGTGTTCACAAAGCCATGGATCGGCGCCGAGGCTTCCGGCGGGGGACCCTGCCGAGGCAGAAGCCCACCATCGATCCCCTCACCGTCCCCCGTGGTGATCATCCAGTACGGCACATCACCCCAGCGCTCGAACTTCCAGCCGAACACCGCGGTGTAGAACGCCACCGCGCGTTCGGGATCGCCCGCGTGGATCTCGAAGTGGACGGGACGAGGCATGCGCGCCTCCTCAGGCCGGGCCGTCGACGTCTGGTGAGAGTACGCCCGGCCTGAGGAAAGTCACAGCCTCGCGCGAAGGCTCAGGTCCGCGTCGAAGTCCGGGAACCCGGCCGGCGCGGAGCGCGCCACCAACGGCGAGACCGGCGGCAGGCCCGCCCAGCGCCGGACCGTCGCCGTGGCCTCCGCGGCCTGCGCCGGGGCCAGCTGGGCGATCTTCGACCCGTGGTTGCCGCCCTGGACGTAGTACCGGTACGAATCCCGGCTGCCTGGGCCCAGCTCGAACGGCTCCGCGCCCCACGGGTCGTTCGAGCCGTAGACGAACAGCAGGCGGGTCCCTCGGGTCTTCACCCAGAAGTCGATGTCCGGCATCGCCAGGTAGTCGAAGCGCGGCAGGCGGATCGACGCCGGGACGAACGTCTTCGGCTGGTCGGCGCCCGGGTAGCGCAGCAGGTCGCGCAGGTAGCTGTCGTACGCCTCGGGCGAACCCAGCTGGACCGCCGCCTGGTAGTAGTACGGGATGTAGGGCGCCAGGTCCTGGTCGGAGTACGTGTTGAGGCTCTCCACCTTCTCGTACCAGGCGTAGACGTCCGCCGCGGGCGCGCCCGGGTGCGGCACCGTCGCGCAGTCGGACTGCTTCTGGTACTGCCAGAACGCGAAGTACGAGTCGATCACCGAGATCTCGAGGGACTTGTCGGCCGACCCGACGATCGAGAACGTCAGCCCGCGCTGCGCCGCGTCCGCCGCGGCGATCGCGCCCAGCTCGTCACGCCGCTTCAGCGCGTCGCGCTGGATCGCCTTCAACGCGTCGCGGCACGCCGGGTCGTTGCCGACGCGGGAGAGGAACCGGTTGTAGACGTCGATCGGGTCGATGACGTCGTTGGGGGCGACGTACGGGATCGTCGCGTCGACGTCGCCGGGGAAGAACCGGCGGAAGTACGTCGCGGTCATGCCGCCCTTGCTGCCGCCCGTGGCCAGCCACTTGCCCGGGTAGATCGCCTTGAACGCCTGCACCGCGCGGTGCTCGTCCGCCGCGGCCTGCCAGATCGTCAGCTGCTTCGCCCAGTTCTCCGGCTCCGGCCGGGACGGCGTGAAGTAGCGGTACTCCATCGACAGCTGGTTGCCGTCGACGATCTGGGTCGGCTCCGAACGGTTCGGCGAGCCGCTGACGTTGTAGCCGCTGGTGTAGGCGACCGTCGGGGCGGCGAAGTCGCGGTGCAGCAGGGTGAACCGCTGCTGGAACGTGCCGGCCTCGGGGTGCCGGTGGTCGGCGGGCTGGGTGTAGGTCAGCTTGAAGAACCGGAACCCGGCCGGCGCCGCGTCTTCGGAGACGATCGTCAGCCCCGGGATCCGCTGCAGTTCCGCCTTGATGTCGGGCGCCGCCGCGGCCGCCGGCGCCAGGCCGGCCAGCGCGAGCAGGACCGCACCCACCGTGAACATCTTGCGCATCGAGCACCCTCCCGGCTCACCGAACCCTGCGTGGGACCCTCACAGAACCCGTCGGGGTCGGCAATCGGCTGTCCGGGCGCAGAATCGGTCAGGAACCGACTTTCGGCGGGTGGCGCCGCGCCCGGGGGCGCGTCCTCCGGGGTGCGCAGCCGCGGGCACCGTGCGAGTTGTCGGCCTCGTCCGGGCCGGGTTACGGTCCGAAACCGTAGGCACCGTCATCGAGCGAGGGGTCCGCCATGAAGGTTTCCGACTGCCCGACGACCCAGGTCGAGGTCCGCATCGCCGCGCAGCCGGCCGACGTCTGGTCCTGGCTGCTGGACGTCGACCTGCCGGCCCGGTTCTCCACCGAGTTCCAGGGCGGCGGCTGGGTCCCCGGCGCCGAGCCCGGCCTCGGCGCGCAGTTCCGCGGCCGCAACTCCCACCCGGTCGCCGGCGAGTGGGAGACGGTTTCGACCGTCACCGGCTACGAGCCGGGCCGGCTGTTCGCGTGGGCGGTGATGGACGTGACGAACCCGGCCGCGTCGTGGCGCTTCGAGCTCGTCCCGGACGGCGACGGCACGATCCTGCGCCAGTGGGCCCAGATCGGCCCCGGCCCGTCCAACCTGACGGCGATCATCGGCTCGATGCCCGAGCACGAAGAGGAGATCGTCGCGATGCGCCTCGGCGAGCTGCAGGGCAACATGCAGAAGACCGTCGAGGGCATCAAGGCGCTCGCCGAGAGCGGCGTGCGCGCGGCCTAGCGGAGCACCCGGTCCACATAGGACTTGACGGCGGCGAGCGCTTCGGCGGACTGCCACAGCCGCTCCACCTGCGGGTCGTCCGAGTGGCGGTATTCGGCGATCCGCTCGTGGAAGGGCTGCCGGATCTGGGCCTTGGTGTGCGCGAAGGGCTCGGCGGGCAGGTCGCCGAGCCGGGTCGCGACGGCGATGGCCCGCTCGAGTACGTCCTCCGGCGGGGCCTGCTCGTCGGCCAGTCCGCGGGCCACGGCGTCCGCGCCGGCCCAGGTTTCACCCGAGTAGGTGAGCGACGGCAACTGCGTCGTCCCGTAGGTGCAGCGCAGGATCTCCAGCGCGGCGAGCGGGAACGGCACCCCGACCAGCAGCTCGGTCACGCCGATGGTGCCGGCGCCCAGCACGCGGTGGTCGCACGCCGCGGCGAGCACCGCGCCGCCGGCGATGGCGTGGCCGTTGAGGGCGGCGACCACCGGGCGCGGGCAGCCGAACACCGCCAGCAGCGCGTCGGACAGCAGCGGCAGGAACTCCGCCACGTACGACGCGCCGCCCTCGTCGATCCGCTTGAGGTCGACGCCCGCGCAGAAGACGCGCCCGGTGCCGGTGAGCACGACGGCGCGGGCCTGCTCAGCCTCCTCCAGCCGCCGCACCAGCGCCCGGCACGAGTCCGTGTCGAGGGTGTTGCCGCCGCCGTGGTCGATCCGGACCACGGCGACGTCCTGGTGGTTCTCCAGCGTGATCGGCACGAGCCCGACCGTACCGGGTTCAGCTCGTGATGTCCTTGCGCGCGAACCGCCGCCCGGCGAAGAGGAAGAACACCGTCCCGTAGATCGCCGCCGAGAGCATGCCGCTCGCCAGGTTGGTCCAGTCGACGTCGGTCGAGATCAGGTCCATCCAGGAGAACGCGTAGTGCGTCGGCAGGTAGTTGCGCAGGCCCTCCAGCGCCGTGATCTGGTCGAGGATCTGCGACAGGATCGCCGCCAGCACCGCGCCGCCGACCGCGCCGAGCGGGGCGTCGGTCGAGACGCTCAGCGCGAGCGCCAGCCCGGCCACCCAGGCCAGCTGCAGGATGATGTACACAGTGGACAGCGCGATGGCCAGCAGGCTGTCGCCGAAGGACACCGCGTCGCCGGTCGGGCTGATCGCGTCGCCCGCGCCGTACCAGAGCACCCCGACGCCGAGCGACACCAAGGGCAGCAGCACCAGCGCGAACGCCGAGAGCAGCCCGGAGACGATCGCCTTCTGCCGCAACACCCGGTGTCGCGGCACCGGCACGGCCAGCAGGTACTTCAGGCTCGACCACGAGGCTTCGCTCGCGATGGTGTCGCCGAAGAACAGCGCGACGATCATCGGCAGCAGGAACGTCCCGGACACGAACAGCGCCAGCACGACGAAGTTCGGCGCGGACGCCGTGGCCAGGTCGACGAACCCGCCGCTGCGCCGGTTCGGGCTCGACTGCCCGAGCTGGAACGCGAGCACCAGGATGAACGGCAGGAGCGCGACGAACCCGAGCAGGAACTGCGTGCGCCGCCGCTTGAGCTGGCGCCGCAGCTCGACGCCGAGCCGCAGCGTCCGCCGCGCCGAGTAGCCCTCGACGGCGCCGTCCGGCCCGACGCCGGCGTGCTCGGCCGACGCGAGGTCGCTCAGCTCGTCGAGCGCGTGCGGATCGGTGTGCACCCCACCGGTGCTCATTTCGCCTCCGCGGGAGGGAGTCACGATTCTTCTCCGACCAGTTGCAGGAACGCGTCTTCCAGCCGGCGCCGAGGCCCGGCCTGCTCCACCGCGACCCCGGCGCGCACCAGCGCGGCCACGCCCTCGGCCCGCGGCAGCTCGCCGAGGTTCGCGTGCACGAGCTCGCCCTCGACGTCGACGTCGGTGACCCCGCTGAGCGCCTTGAGCGCCGCCGCGGCCGCGGCCGGGTCGTCGACCCGGAACGTCGCTTCGCCGCCGGCTGCGGCCAGCTCGCCGACCTCGCCCGAGGCGACCAGCGAACCGCGGTGCATGACCACGACGTGCGTGCAGGTCTGCTCGACCTCGGCCAGCAGGTGGCTGGACACCACGACCGTGCGGCCGGTCGCGGCGTACCGCTGCAGCACCTCGCGCATCTGGTGGATCTGGGGCGGGTCGAGCCCGTTGGTCGGTTCGTCGAGCACCATCAGCTCCGGCAGGCCGAGCATGGCCTGCGCGATCGCCAGGCGCTGCCGCATGCCCTGGCTGTAGGTCCGCACGCGGCGCTCGACCGCGTTGCCGAGCCCGGCGATCTCCAGCGCCTCCGCGAAGTGCGCCTTCTCGGCCGGACGTCCGGTCGAAGCCCAGTACAGCTCGAGGTTCGCCCGGCCGGACAGGTGCGGCAGGAAGCCCGAGCCCTCGACGAACGAGCCGATCCGCGAGAGCACCGGCGCGCCGGGCGTGATCTTGTGCCCGAACACGCGGATGCTGCCCGCGGTCGGCGTGATCAGGCCCATCAGCATGCGCAGGGTGGTCGTCTTGCCGGCACCGTTCGGCCCGAGCAGGCCGAGCACCTGCCCGGGTTCGACGCGGAAGGAGAGGTCCTTCACCGCGACGAACCCGCCCGCGTACTGCTTGCGCAGTCCTTCGATGACCAGCGGGGTGCCGGCGAGCTCGGGGTCGGCGTCGGTGGCGCGGCGGCGGCGCAGGGCCGCGAAGAGCACCGCGGCGAGCCCGATCGCCAGCGTCACGCCGATTCCGACGAGCTGCCCGACCGGCGCCGGGGACCCGACCGACGTCCCGGGCACGATCGGCACGGCCAGCGCGGTGCCGCCGGCCAGCCCGATCCGGAACACCGCGGGCGCGACCGGCGCGGCGAACGCCTGGTCGGTGGTGCCGACGACCAGCCGCAGCGAGTGGCCGCCCTCGATCGGCCGGACGATGCCGGGCAGCGTCACGGTGACGTCGACCGGGGAGCCGTCGGCGGGCAGCCCGCTCACCCGGAACGGCGCGACCGCGTTGGCCGGCAGCACGCGCGACCCGTCCTGCCCGACGTCGTAGAGCTTCGCGAACAGCACCGCGTCCGGTTGCGGGTGCGCCGGGTCCGCGGCGACCTGCAGCCGCACGGTGGACGCGCCGCTGACGACGACCTGGCCGTCGAAGGCGGCGGTGGTGAACTGCGCGGCCTGGCCGGGCGGGTCGTTGCTGAACAACGCGCCCAGCCGGGACGTGCTGCTCGCGATGCCGTTGAGCCCGGGGATCCCGCTCACCGCCGACGGGTTGGCCCCGGCCGGGCGCACCACCGGCTGCGCGGGCCCGTTCAGCGCGAGCAGCCGCCGTTCGGTGGCGGGCCCGGTCAGCCCGGGGTAGGCGGCGGCGTTGACCGTGCGGACCGACGGCGTCCCGTTGGCGCGCAACGTGCCCTGGACGTCGTAGCTGAACCCGGTGCCCGGGTCGCCGCCGTCCAGCGCCGTCTTCAGGAAGTCGGCGATCTTGGCGCGCAGCTGCGGGCCGGGCTTGCCGCCGTCGTGGCCGCCGGTGTACCAGATCGTCTTGACCTTGCCGCCCGCCGCGGTGATCTGCCGGGCGTTCGCGTCGGACTGGTCGAGGCCGAAGAGTGTGTCGCTCTCGCCCTGCACGAGTAGCGCCGGCACGGTGATCTTGTTCGTCACGGACGCGGGCGAGACGCGGCGCAGCAGGTCGACGCTCGCCTGGCTCGCCTGTCCGGTGGTGCCGAGTTCGGTGTAGGCGCGGCAGACCGCGGCGGTGAACCGGCCGCACGGATCGGCGGCCCCGGCGCGCGGGCCGCCCGCGCCCGGCGGTGCGGCGGGGAGGGCGGCCGCCGCGCTGCCGGCGGCGCCGGTGGACCCGGTGTCGGTCTCCTGCCCGGCTTCGGGCGCTTCGGCGGACGGCGAGCCACTCGCCGCGGCGCCCGAGCCGGCCGAGAAGAAGATGCCGGCCCAGCTCCTCTTGAAGACGCCGTCGGCCGAGAAGGCGCCGGCGGACGGCGTGCCCGGAGCGGCCGCCGCGGGGGTCGCCGCGTTCGGGACCAGGCCCTGGGCCAGGTCGTTGTAGGTGATCACCGGCGCGATCGCGTCGACGCGCTTGTCCGTGCCGGCCAGCAGCAGCGACAGCGCACCGCCGTAGGAGGCCCCGGTGACGGCGACCTTCGGGTCGCCCTTGGCGTCGAGCGTCACCTGGTGCTGCACGACCAACCGGTCGATCAGCCGGCTCGCGTCGGCGACTTCGCCGTCCGGGTCGTTGAGCCCGATCTTGCCGGTGCTCTTGCCGAACCCGCGCGCGGACCACGTCATGACGACGAAGCCCTTCCGGGCGAGTTCGCGGGCGTCGTCGGCGACGCTGGTTTTGTCCCCGCCGAAGCCGTGCGCGAGCAGGACGGCCGGCGCGGGCAGAGACGTCGGCAGGTAGGTGGTCGTGTCGATCTTGACCTGCTGCGCCGAGCCGGGCGCGGCGGGCAGGTCGAGCAGCGCGTCCTGGGTCGGCACGGCGGGCGGGGCCGTGTCGCGCGTCGCCCAGAGGACGGTCGCGGCGGCGAGCACCACCACGACGGCACCGAGCGCCGTGAGGCGGGCGCGCCGGGTGCGCGGGAGCGGGAGTCGGGGCACGACGTGACCGTATGTGAAGTTTCCTGAGAGTGTCCTCACCGGCTCACGGTGATCACACTTCGCGGACCACCTGGTGGACCGAAGTGACCGGAATTACAGACCCAACCCGGTGACGTGCGCGATCCCGGCTGGTGTTCGGTGGGGATAACCGGCAAACTGGACGCGCTGTGAGGGGAGTATTCCTTCGCGGCGGTGTCGTCAGCACGGTGGCCCTGCGCCCCCGGCACCGTCGGCCGGTAGTTTCATCGGCGGGAGAGACCTCCGGTTAGTTGCTGCTGCGCACTATCCGGAGGTTCGAGTTCCATGACTGTCCCCCTGTGGCTGTGGATCGCCACGATCGGTGGCCTGCTCGCGCTGATCGCGCTGGACCTGGTCATCGTCGATCGCAAGCCGCACGAAGTGACCACGGGGGAAGCCGGTCGCTGGGTCGTCTTCTACATCTCGTGCGCGATCGCCTTCGGCATCGGCGTGTGGATCTTCGCCGGGCACGACCCGGGCGTCGAGTTCTTCACCGGGTACATCACCGAGTACTCGCTGAGCGTCGACAACCTGTTCATCTTCATGATCATCATGACCTCGTTCAAGGTGCCGGCCATCCACCAGCACCGCGTGCTGCTGGTCGGCATCCTGCTCGCCCTGGCCCTCCGCAGTGTCTTCATCGCCATCGGCGCCGCGCTCATCGAGCAGTTCGTCTGGGTGTTCTTCCTGTTCGGCGCGGTGCTGGTCTGGACGGCGATCAGCATGCTGCGCGGCAAGGGCGAGGACGAGGAGTACCACGAGAACGCCGTGACCCGGCAGGTCCGCCGGATCGCCCCGGTGACCGACGACTACCACGGCCACCGCTACACGGTGAAGATCAACGGCAAGCGGACGATCACGCCGATGCTGCTGGTGATCGTGGCCATCGGGTCGGCCGACCTGCTGTTCGCCGTCGACTCGATCCCGGCGATCTTCGGCATCACGCAGGAGGCGTTCCTGGTCTTCACGGCCAACGCGTTCGCGCTGATGGGCCTGCGGCAGCTGTACTTCCTGCTCGGTGGCCTGGTGACGAAGCTGGTCTACCTCACCTACGGCCTCGCGGTGATCCTCGCCTTCATCGGGGCGAAGCTGTTCCTGCACGCGCTGCACGAGTACCACGTCGTCCCGGACTGGCTGGACATCAACAACTGGATCTCGCTCGGCGTGATCGTCGTCGTGCTCACCGTGACCACGGTGGCCAGCCTGGCGAAGGCCCGGCGCGACGAGCGCAAGCAGGTCACCGCTTAACGTCCGGTAAAATCGTTCGCCTCGCTAAGGATTTCCGGTAGCGTCGGAGCCGTGCGCCCTGCCGACATCGAAGCCCTCGTCGCCCCCGGCCGTCCCGCCCTGCGCGGGAACCTGCTGCTCACGGCGTTGAAGAAACCGGACCTGCCGACGAACGCGACGCACGGTGCCGTGCGGCGCGTCTCGCTCGACGGCGGGGAAGCGGCGTGGACCCACGGTCCTCGCGACTCGGCACCGGCGATCTCGCCGGACGGGCGCTGGGTGGCGTTCCTCCGCGCGGGTGAGGGCCAAGGCGCCGACGGGTGCCCGCAGCTGCACGTGATGCCCGCGGACGGCGGCGAGGCCCGCCGGCTGACGTCGCTGGCCCTCGGGGCCGGGGAACCGGTGTGGGCGCCGGATTCGCGGCGGATCGCGTTCACCGCCCGCGTGCCCGAGGCGGGTCGCTATGGCACCCCGGACGCCGACGGCGAGACGCCGGAGCCGGCCGCCGAGGCCCCGCGCCGGATCACGCGGATGGACTACCGGATCGACGACGTCGGGTTCCTGCGCGACCGCATGCAGCGGCTGTTCGTCCTCGACACGGTCGAGCCCGGGGAACTCGAGCCGCTGACCGCCGGCGGGTTCGACGCGGCGCACCCAGCCTGGACACCGGACGGGACGCGCGTGGTGTTCACCGCGCCGCCGGAGTGGGGCGCGGCCGAAAGCGACCACCGCGACATCTGCGCGATCCCGGCCGAGGGCGGCGAGCCGGAGGTCGTCGTGCGCGGCGCGGGGTACTCCGAGCGGCCCGCGTTCGGTGCCGACGGCACGCTGTTCTACTTCGGACAGTCCTTCGAGGACCACCACGAGGCTTCGCCGACCGGGCTCCACGCGGCGACGCCGGAGTTCGGCGCCGGCCCGGTGAAGGCCCGCCGGCTCACCGACGCCGAGACGGTCGACTGCGAAGCCGCGGCCGGCCCGCCGGCCCCGCGCGGGGACGACGTCCTCGTGGCCGTCCGCAACCGCGGCGCGGTGGAGCTGCGCGCGGTCGCCGCCGACGCCGTCGAGGCGCCCTTGGCGGATCTGGCGGTGGTCTACGCGGAGCAGGCCGCGGTGCGGTCGTTCACGCTGGACGGCCCGGTGCTGGCGGCGGTGATCGCCACCCCGTCGACGTCGGGCGAGGTGGTGCTGCTCGGCGACGACGGCCCGAAGGTGCTCACCGACTATTCGAAGCCGTTGCGGGACAAGGGTATCCGGCCGATGCTCGAGCTGGAGACCACCGCGCCGGACGGCTACCCGGTGCACGGCTGGCTGGTGCTGCCCGAAGGCGAGGGCCCGCACCCGGTGCTGCGCGTGGTGCACGGCGGCCCGTTCACCCAGCAGGAGTGGGCGCTGTTCGACGAGGCGCAGGTGTACGCGTCGGCGGGCTACGCGGTGGTGGTCGGCAACCCGCGCGGATCGGCGGGCTACGGGCAGGCACACGGGCACGCGATCACCCACGGCTTCGGCACGGTCGACGTCGACGACGTCCTGGCCCTGCTCGACAAGGCCTTGGAGCGACCGGACCTCGACGCCTCCCGCGTCGGCATCATGGGCGGCTCGTACGGCGGTTTCATGACGAGCTGGCTGGCGGCCCACCACGGCGAGCGCTTCAAGGCGGCGTGGAGCGAGCGGGCGGTCAACGCGTGGGACTCGATGGTCGGCAGCTCCGACATCGGCTACTTCTTCGTGGACGCGTACATCGGCTCTTCGCCGGAGGTCCAGCGCGACCGGTCGCCGCTGTCGTACGCGGCGCAGATCAAGATCCCGTTCGCGGTGGTGCATTCGGAGCAGGACTGGCGCTGCCCGCTGGAGCAGGCGGAGCGGATGTTCGTGGCGTTGCGCCGGGCGGGCGCGCCGGCGGAGATGCTGCTGTTCCCGGGCGAGGGGCACGAGCTGAGCCGGTCCGGGCGGCCGCGGCACCGGATCCAGCGCTTCGAGGCGATCCTCGAGTGGTGGTCGCGGCACCTGTGACCCGGGGGCTCGTGTGCTTCGACGTCGACGGCACCCTGGTTCCCGGCACGAGTTCGTGCGCGTGGGTGGCCGCGGCGCTGGGCCACGAGGCCGAGCTCGTCGCGGCCGAAGCGGCTTACGCGGCGGGGCGGATGACCAACCAGGGAAGCGTCGGTCATCGACGCCCGCGGCTGGGCCGGGCACACCGAAGCCGAGGTCGCTGCCCGGCTCGAGACGCTGCCGCTGGTCGACGGCATCGCCGAGACGGTGGCGTGGTGCCGGGACCACGGCCTGCGCCCGATCCTCACCACGCTGGCGTGGACGCCGGTCGGGCGCCTGCTCGCCGGCCGGTTCGGGTTCGCGGCGTACTGCGGGCCGGTGCCGGAGGCTCTCGGCGGCCGCTACACCGGGCGGGTCGCCGAGCACCTCGACGAGTTCGGCAAGCGGGACTTCGCGCTTTCGCAGGGCTTCGCGCCGCAGCGGTGTGCGGCGATCGGGGACAGCCGGTCCGACCTGCCGCTCTTCGCCGCCGTCGGGATGAGCATCGGCTTCAACGCGGCTCCGGACGCCCGCGCCGTCGCGACCCACGTCGTCGACGGGCCGGACCTGCGGGCGGTCGTCCCGCTGCTCGCGGCTCAGTTCAGCAGCGTGTAGTTCAGCTCTTCGCAGACGCGGCCGAGCGGGACGTCCAGGCCGGGGTGGTCCAGCGGCAGCAGCACGTCCGGCGCGATGGGCAGTGCGGCGCCCGCCGGCGGGTCCCACAGGCAGATCGCGGGGTCGCCGGAGTCCATCGACGAGCGGTACCAGAGGCCGTCGAGGTCGCTGAACGCGCCGCGGATCGCGCGGGCCCACGCCTGCGTCAGCTTCTTGGGCCCGCTGGAGATCTCCTGCGACGCACCGACCCGCGTCGGCCAGAGGCCGGTGAGGTCGAGCAGGCGCAGGGTGCGCGTCGGGCGGACGACGACCAGCCGGGGACCGCGGGTGCGGCGGTCGACCGTCGAGCTGGTCTGGAAGACCTCGGCGACCGACGTGCGCACGGTGAGGCCGAAGTAGAGGACGCCGTTGGCGGGATCGGTGACCGGTGCACCGCCGCGGCCGGGCGACTGCTGGTCGAAGCGGCCGTGCGGGAGCGGGCCGGTGTAGCGGAACGAGTTCCACTGCTGGGGGTGGTTGCCGTGCGCGGTGAAGATCCGTACGAGCCTGGTCGCGGGCTGGACCGTCACCACGTCGTCGGCGCGGTTCAGCTGCCGGACCAGGACGGATCGGGCGGGCGGCAGCGGGAGCCGGGCCATGGGTCGGGGGTGGTCCGTCCTTGTCGGTGATCTTGCTCGGGAGGGTCCAGCCTAGAGTGGCGTACCGAGCGTGGCGATGAGGCGGGCTACGTGGTCCGGGTCACCACCGGAGAGGAGCCATTGGCGCGGGGTCGCGGGTTGGTCGTTGATGACGAGATCGGCCTGCGGAGTGCTCATGAAGGCGGCGACGACGAGCGCGGGCTGGTCGTCGGGCAGGGCCTTCAGCACGACCTCGAGCCCGGGCAGCACGCCCGAGCCGGCGAACTGCCAGGCGGGGAGCCGCCAGCCGCCGTCCTTCCAGCCGGTCAGCCGCCCTTCTTTGAGGCGGTGCCGGATCCGGCTGTCGTCGACGCCGAGGGCCTTGGCGGCCTCGTTGACGCTGAGCGCGCCCTCGGCGAGCACGGCGTGGGCGGCGACGGTTCGTGCTCGGAAGTCCGGTTCGTCCTCACGCCTCGGTGACAGGTCCAGGCCGACATCGGCGAGCGCGGCGCGCTGGTCGGCCGAGAAGTAGTGCGAGGGATCCGGATTCGGTGGCGACAGTCTGCGCGCCGCGTCTTCGACGAGAGTGAGGAACTCGTTCGCGTCGACCTTCAGGCCCGCCTTGGCGAGGATGTTCTCCAGCGCTACAGACATGTGCCTCAGGTTAACCCGAAACAGCGCGCGTGTGCGGGTTCGTGCGGTTTCTTGCCCTGTCTGTGGGTGAATTCACCAGAGATCGACACTCAGGGCACATCATCCAACACGTTGAGTAGGCAACTTCCGGTCAGTTTCCCTGGGTCGGGGGAGCTTGTCCAGTGGGTCTCGGCCCGCTCTGCGGTTGGCCTCCGGCTCGTCCTCGGCTTGACAGGGTCGGAGGCGGCACTTACGTTCCGGGTGAGTAAACGATTTCCGCTCCGTGCTCACAGGCCCCCGGCGTTGCGGCGCCGGCGGTGGGGGACACAGGGGGTGGGGCGTGCCTGGGGGGCCCGGCACGAGCCGGCCCCCGGGCACGCCGCTCGCTTCCGACCGCCCCGGTACGCACGCCGACCATCCAGGCACGCGAGCCGACCCTCTGGGTACGCGAGCCGACCCTTCCGGCGCCATCCGACCGCTCCGGTACGCACGCCGACTTCCCAAGCGCGCGAGCCGACCCGTCCTGGGCGTCAGCGGCGGGAGCTCTTCCGGACGATCAGCCGGGCTTCCAACGTCGTCGTCGTGGTGTCTCGGCTGCTGTCCGCAATGCGGGCCAGCAGCAGCTGTGCCGCCACCCGGCCGACTTCGTACGCCGGCTGGGCCACCACCGTCAGGGGTGGGTCGATCAACGTCGTCCACGGGGCGTCGTCGAACGAAACGATGCCCACGTCCCGGCCCGGGCGCAGGCCGCGGGCCGACAGGGCTTCCAGGACTCCGATCGCCATCGTGCTGTTCGCGACCAGCAGCGCGTCCGGCGGCGACGGCTCGTCCAGCAGCTCCAACGCCGCCAGGCGCGCGCCCTCGGCGCGGTACTCCCCGCGCCGGAACAGGACGTTGTCTTCGCCGACGACGTCGGTGTACCCCGCCAGGCGGTCTTCGGCCGTGCGGACACCCGGGGGGCCGGTCAGGCAGCCCACGCGCCGGTAGCCCCCGGCGAGCAGGTGCCGCGTCGCTTCGGCGGCCGCGTGGCGGGTGTCGACCAGCACCTGGTCGCCCTCCGCCGCCTGCAGCGGGCGGTCCACGGCCACCAGCGGCGTGCCCTGGCGGCGCAGGCCCTCGACGTTCGTCGACCGGCCGGTCGGCGACAGCACCACACCCGCGACGCGCTCCTGCAGCGCGACCTCGATGTAGCGCCGCTCCTTGTCCTCGTTTTCATCCGAGTTGCAGAGCACCACCGAGTACCCGGACCGCTGCGCGAGGTCCTCGACGCCCCGCGCGATGGCGGTGAAGAACGGGTTCTCGACGTCCGAGATGATCAGTGCGAGCACCGCGGTCTCCTGGCGGCGGAGATTCCGGGCCAGCCCGTTCGGGTGGTACCCGAGTTCGGTGGCGGCCTCCTGGACCCGGGCGGCCAGCGTGGGGTCCACAGTGGACTTCCCGTTGAGCGCGCGCGACACGGTCGCCGTGGAGACGCCGGCCCTGGCTGCGACGTCGCTGATGGTGGCCACACGCCCTCCCTGATCACTCGTCGAGGGGGAGGATAGCGCTCCTGGTAGTCGTTTACCGTCCGCTTACCTTTTCGGGTGAACGGCCACTTCCGGTTGTCCGCAGGGGTTACGCCGAACGGAGTCGATCACGCACGGCAACGTCCACAGTGGAAGTTCAGCGGAAGTACCCCCGAGGCGTGAGGCCGGTCAGCGCCCGGCACTCGCGGCTGAGGTGGGCTTGATCGGCGTACCCCGCGGCGGCGGCCAGCGCGGCCAGGGTGGCAACGCGCGGGGCGAGCGCAACGGCCCGTTGGAACCGGCTGACCCGGAGGTAGGTGGCCGGCCCGTACCCGACGGCCTGCACGAACCGCCGCCGCAGCCGCCGCTCGCTCACCGCGGCGGGCAAGACGGGCGCCGCCCCCGCCGGCCGGCTCCCGCCGCTCCCGAAAGAAACATCGGCCACCCGGGCCACCCCTTCGTCCAACCGGGCGATCAACGCCGCCACCGCGGCGTCCGGCGGCGGCGAATCCGCCAGCCGCTCCGCCACCGCGCGTACCGGCGGCACCTCGCCCTCCAGCAGCCGCTCGGCCGTCGGCCACCCCCACAGCTCGGCCACCGGCACCCGCCTGTCCCGCAGCTCGTCCGCCGCCACGCCCAGCACCACCGCCGCTGAACCCGGGCGGAACCGCACTCCCCGCAGCACCACTCCCGAACTGGTCACCGACGACCACGCCGCCGTGTCCGGGCCCGCCACGAACGCCACGCCGTCGCCCACCACCAAGTCCACGCAGCCGTCCGGGACGATCCGCTTCGGACCCTCCGAAGCCGACCGCCACACGCACTTCACCACGCCACGCACCGCCGCCGGTGCGACCGCCTCCTCGTACACACCCCCGATCATGCCCCGGGGGTCCGACAAAACCGGGCAGCCACCCGTCCGGGTGAACATCGAACTTCCGGCGAAGAGCTGGTAACACCGCGTGAGGTCACGGCGAGATAGAGGTCGACGCACTCGACGGAAGTGCGCGGACGAGAGAAGACCTCTCCATGGGCGTTTCCACCGCGAACCGGCGTGACTGCGCCGGGCGGGCTCGGTCGGCCGGCAGCTTCGTCGTCGTCCTCGGGGTGCTCGCCGCGGCCTTCGCGGTGACCGCCTACGTCGTGCCCCGGTCCGCGCGGGGTCCCGTCGCCAAGGAAGATCCTCCGGTCGCGCCGGCCGCGGTCCGCGCCGTCCGCCACAGCGTCGTCTACGAACTGCTCGGCGAGCACGGCGCCCGCAACGTCACCTACGCCGCCGCGGGCTCGGCGCTGACCCAGCAGGCCGAGGTCGCGACACCGTGGTCGGCGCGGTTCACCCGGGTCGGCCCGGCCGGCCGCAGCGAGTTCTACAGCGTCGCCGCCCGCAACCCCGGACCCGGCGCGCTGCGGTGCCGGATCGTCGTCGACGGCGTCGTCGTCGCCGAAAAGACCGAGACCGAACCGGACCGCCTCTTCAGCTGCGCCGTCTGACCGGCAGGATCGGCGGCGTGAACGCCGCGATCACCTTCGGACCCGCCCTGGTGGCGGTTCTCGTCCTGCTCGCCGTCGCCGGGGCCGCCGTCGTCCAGGCCGGCGGCCTCGGCCCGGGACGCGCCGTCCTCGTCGCCGCTGTCCGCGCGGTCGCCCAGCTCGCCGCCGTGTCGCTGGTGATCACCGCCGTCCTGCGCTCGGCGCCGCTCACCGGCGTCTTCGTGCTGCTGATGTTCGGCATCGCCGCGGTGACGTCGGCGCGGCGCGTCGGCACCCGCAAGAACCTCCCGTGGACGGCACTGGCCATCGGCGCCGGCGTCGCGCCCGTGCTGGGACTCGTCCTCGGCGCCGGCGTGGTCCCGCTGAAGCCGATCGCCGTCGTGCCGATCGCCGGCATCGTCATCGGCGGCGCCATGACGGCCACTTCGCAGGCCGCCCGCCGCGCGCTCGACGAACTCGAGGCCCGCCACGGCGAGTACGAGGCCGCACTGGCGCTCGGGTTCCTGCCGCGCCCGGCCGCGCTCGAGATCTGCCGCCCGTCCGCCGGGCACGCCCTGATCCCCGCGCTCGACCAGACCCGCACGGTCGGCCTGGTGACGCTCCCGGGCGCCTACGTCGGCGTCCTGCTCGGCGGGGCGGGCCCGGTCCAGGCCGGGATGACGCAGGTGCTCGTGCTGATCGGGCTGCTCGCCGCGGAGGCCGTCTCGATCCTGGTGGCCGTGCAGCTCGTCGCGGCCGGGAAGCTCAGCCGAGCGGCGCAGCCAGGTGGGCGGTGTCGTTGAAGCGCCGCACGATCCAGTTGTCGCCGTGCACCACCAGGTGCGAGATCGACCCGTTGTCGGCGCCGAGGAACGCGAACCGCTCGACCGAGCGGCTGGCCTGCGCGAACACCTCGCCGATCACGCCGCCGTGGGTGAACACCGCGACCCGCTGGTCCGGGTGCGCGGCCGCGATGCGGGTGAGCGCGCCGCGCAGCCGGGCCCCGAACGCCTCGTCGGACTCCGCGCTCGGGATCACGTCCCAGCGCTGCTCGGCCCACAGCCGGTCGACGATCGGGTGGCCGTCGGCGGTGTACTTCCGGAACAGGCCGTTCTCCCAGTCGCCGAGGTGGATCTCGCGCAGGTCCGGCTCCACGGCCGGGGTCAGCCCGAGCTTCTCCGCCAGCGGGGCGGCGGTCTGGACCGTGCGGCGCAAGGTCGTCACGTAGATCGCGTCGATCCGCTCCCCGGCGAGCCGCTCACCGACGCGCCGGGCGTGGTCACGGCCTTCCGGCGCGAGGTCGGGGTCGGCCTGGCCGTCGACGAGCTCGAACGGGTCGTCGCCGCGGGCCGGGGCGGATTCGCCGTGCCGGACCAGGAAGATCTCCGTCGAGCCCGGGGGCGGGCTGAAGCGGTGCTGGCGGTATTCGATCTCCTGCTCGGGCGTGCTCATAGCCCCGACATTAGCCGAGTTGCTTGTCCACGAAACACCAGCGCCACGTCTCGCCCGGCTCGAAGCTGCGCATGACCGGATGGCGGGATTCGTGGAAGTGCTGGGTCGCGTGGCGGCGCGGCGAGGAGTCGCAGCAGGCGACGTTGCCGCACTTCAGGCACATCCGCAGGTGCACCCAGGTCGTCCCCTCGGCGAGGCAGGCGGCGCAGCTGTCGGCCGAGCTGGGGTCCTTGTCGACCCACTCGTGGGCCAGGTGCTTGCACGACCCCGCGGTCGCGGCCGGGGTGCGCAGCTCACGGCCCTCCACGTCGGGTTCTTCCTCGTCGCGGTCGAGCATCGACTCCTCGATGTCGAGCCGCTCCAGGACCCGGCGCAGGACGTCGTCGTCGGCGCTGCCGCTGGCGCGGGCCTTGAGGAACTGGTCGCGCTCGACCTCCAGCAGCGCCAGCCGCAGCCGGCGGTAGGCGTCGCTGGGGGTCTCGGCCAGCGCGCTCTGCCGGCCGAGCTGCTCCCACGCCGAGTCGGTGCGGTGCTGCAGGCGGTCGCGCAGGCGCTGGATGATCTCCGGCGGGTCGTCGTCCGTCCGGATCTCCTCCAGCTTGACCAGCGCCGCCCGGGTCATGTCGTGCAGGACGGCCGCCTCCTGCAGCGCGTCCTCCGCCGGGTCCGGCCGCGGCAGGCGCAGCTTCCGGATCAGCGGCGGCAGCGTCATGCCCTGCACGGCCAGCGTGCCGGCCACCACGACGAACGCCGCCAGCACCAGCACGGCCCGCTGCGGGGTGTCCGCGGGCAGCACGAACGCGGCCGCCAGCGTCACCACCCCGCGCATGCCCGCCCACGCGATGACGGCGGAGTAGCGCCACGGCCAGATCTTGGCCTTGACCCTCCCGGGCAGGAGCCGCCGCTCGACGCGTTTCACCGTGCCGATGCCGATCAGGTACAGCACGCGGGTGAGGATGGTCGCGCCGAGCACGGCGACGCAGATCCAGGTGAGCGTGACCAGGGACAGCCCGCTGTCGCCGACTTCGGCGAGGATCCGCCGCAGCTGCAGGCCGATCAGCAGGAAGACCAGGTTCTCCAGCAGGAACTGGATGGTCTGCCAGTTCAGCCGGGACGCCAGCCGGGTGGAGCCGGAGAGGATCTGCGGGGCCTTGTGCCCGAGGATCAGCCCGGCGATGACGACCGCGAGCACGCCGGAACCGTGGATCGCCTCGGCCGGGATGTAGGCGATGAACGGCACGGCGAACGACAGCGCGGTGTCGAGCACCGGCTCGTCCATCCGGGCGCGGATGAACGCGGCCACGAAGCCGACGAGCAGGCCGACGACGGCCCCGCCGATGGCCGCGCGGAAGAAGTCCGCGCCGACCTGCCAGAGGCTGACCGAACCGGCCAGCGCGGCGATGGCCGTGCGGAGGGCGACCAGCGCGGCGGCGTCGTTGAAGAGGCTCTCGCCCTCCAGCAGCCGGATCAGCTTGCGCGGCATGCCGACCCGCCGGGCGACGACGCTGGCGGCGACCGCGTCCGGCGGCGCGACGACCGCGCCGAGCGCGATGCCGCCGGCCAGCGGGAGGCCCGGGATCACCGCCCAGGCGACCAGGCCGACGCCGAGCGCGGTGAACACGACGAGCCCGACCGACATCAGCCCGATCGCCCCGCGGTTCTTCCGGAAGTCGACCAAAGACGTCTGGATGGCCGCCGAGTACAGCAGCGGCGGCAGCAGGCCGAGCAGCACGACCTCGGGGTCGAGGTGGACCTCGGGCACGCCGGGGACGTACGAGCCGGCGACGCCGACCACGATCAGGCACAGCGGGGCGGACCAGTCCAGCCGCCGCGCCACCGCGCTGACGACGAGGACGGTCACGACCAGCGCCACTATCTCTGCAGCTACGTGCACGCGCTCATCATTACCCGTCCGCCGCGGCGGGTGTCACCTGGCCAGCTCGGGGAGCACTTCGGCGACCAGCTGGGTGTCCATGTACTCCGTGATCTCCCGGATCCGGCCGCCTTCGAGTCGGAACACGAAGCAGTACTCGTTGTCGTAGCGCGCCCCGGCCTTGGTGGCGACGCTGCCCTGCGTCTCGACCACGACGACGTCGTCCTCGGCGACGAAGCGGCTCGCGGTACTGGTGTAGGTGCCGTCGAACTGCTCGCCCAGGGGGCCGAGCAGGTCGCGGCGGACCGAGTCCTTGCCGCGGAAGCGGCCCGACCAGCTTTTGTGCCCGCTGACGGTCCAGACGACGTCGTCGGCCATCGCGCCGATCAGCGGCCGGATGTCGCCGGTCGCCCAGGCGTCGAAAGCGGTCTTCAGGAGCTGCTTGTTCTCGGCTGCGGTCAAGTTCCCCTCCGGTGTGTGTGCCCCAGTCAACACGCTGGAGCGCACTCCAGGGCAAGTCCCTACGCTGGGGATCGTGACGACGGTGGAGATCGCGGCCGGTGCGCTGCGCGGGTCCGAACGGGACGGGGTCCGGACCTTCCTCGGCGTGCCCTACGCCGAGCCGCCGGTGGGGGAGCTGCGGTTCCGCGCGCCCCGGCCCGCGAAGCCGTGGTCCGGCGAGCGCGACGCCACGAACTGGGCGCCCCGCGCGCCGCAGCCCGAGCTGACCGGCCGGGGCTTCACCGGTGACGAGGACTGCCTCTACCTGAACGTCTACGCGCCCGCGGCGGCCGGCTCGTACCCCGTGCTCGTCTGGATCCACGGCGGGGGCGGTGTGCAGGGGGCGCCCCACCAGTTCGACGCGTCCGCGTACGCGCGGCGGGGCGTGATCGTGGTGACCGTCGCCTACCGGCTCGGCGTGCTCGGCATGCTCTACCTGCCGGAGGTCGCCGACGTGAACCTCTCGCTGCGTGACCAGGTCGCGGCGCTCGAGTGGGTGCGCGACAACATCGCCGCGTTCGGAGGTGATCCGGGCCGCGTGACACTGGGCGGGCAGTCCAACGGCGGCCGCACGGTGGGGACGCTGCTGGCCGTGCCCGCCACGCAGGGCCTCGTCCACCAGGCGATCGTGCAGAGCGGTACCGGGGTCGGCTCGGTGGTCCACACCCCGGCCGAAGGCGCGGCCTTGGCCGAAGCGGTGCTGGCCGAACTCGGCGGTTCGCCGGACGACCTCGCGACGCTCTCGGTGACGCGGATTCTCGAGGCGCAGCAACGGGTCTCGGCCCGCTCGGGCACCAAGGTCACCTACCGCGTGGTCGTCGGCGACGAGCTGCTGCCCCGGCGGCCGCTCGAGGGCGTCCGCGAAGTGCCGCTGCTCATCGGGACGACCGCCGACGAGGAGGACCTGTTCAGCTGGCTGCAGTCCGGCGGGGCGAAGCTGCTGGGCGTCGGCTCGACGATGCTGACCGCCGACGAGATCGAGAAGGCCGTCAACGCGTATGACGACTTGCTCGACTGGCCGGCGGACCAGATCCGCAACCGCGCGCTGACCGCGGGAGACTGGTGGATCCCCGCGATCCGCTTCGCCGAGAAGCAGCCGGACGCGTGGATGTACCGCCTTGACTGGCGGATCGCCCCGCGCGGCAAGGGCATCGGGGCGGTGCACGGCCTCGACCTGCCACTGGTCTTCGACGACATCCGCAACCGCAACTGGCGGTTCCTCTTCGCCGGCCGGACCTTCCCGGCCGAGCGGATGCAGGCGCTGGCGACGGAGATGTTCGGCGCCTGGGTCCGTTTCATCACCACCGGCGAACCCGGCTGGCCGCGCTACACGACCGAGGACCGCGTCACGCGGATCTTCGACGACGTCTCCACCACCGTCTCGGACCCGGACCGCGAGCAGCGCCTCCTCTGGGCATGAACCAGGGGGGCACTTCCACGTGAAAGTGCCCCCCTGGTCCGGTGCTAGACGGTGATCTTGTCGACGTTCGGGCCGCCGTTGGCGGTCGTCGCGGTCGCCTTGATCTTGTTCGTCCCGGCGGTCAGGGTCACCGGGATCGTGACCGTCTGCCAGGTGTCCCAGCTCCCGGTGCCGCCGAACGCCGCGCCCGACACGACTTTCGTGCCGTTGACCGTGATGTCCATCGGACGGTTCGTCGTGGTGCCGTTGGCGAACCGCAGCACGACGTTCGCCGGTCCGGCCGCGGCGGCGGGCACGGAGAACTCCACCGCGCTGCCGGTCGCGTTGTCGTAGTTGACGAACCCGGTTCCGGTGTAGCCCAGGTGGTTCGACTCCGCCACGCCGTTCGTGATCGTCGCGTCCTCGGCCTGGTAGTCCGCCGGGGTTCCCGGGTTCACCGAGCCGTCCGCCGGGACCGTCTTCGTCCCGGTGTTCCAGCCCGCGACCCGCACGGACGGCTTGGCGCCCTTGAGGTCCGCGGTCCGGTACGTCGCCGTCAGCGTCGCCGACTCGCCCGGCCAGAGGCTGACCTGGTTGTCGGTCCACCGCACCGGCAGCACCGGTGCGCCCGCCGCGCCGAGGACGTGCGCGTCGACGAAGAACGCCGGCACCTTGCCGGACGAGTCGTTCTTCAGCGTCACCTCGGTCGTCGTGGTGCCGTCGGCGTTCGCCGTCGAGGACGCGCTCGCGCCGACCGTGACCGGAGCCAGCGAATTCAGCCCCGAGAGGTCCGCGTACGACGTCGTCGGCGTGTAGTACCAGTCGCTGTTGGCCCAGTCGAGGGTGTCGGCCTTGGTGGACAGCCAGTACACGTTCCGGCTGACCTCCTTGCCCGAGCCGTCGGTGAGCACCAGCTTCGCCAGGTACGTCGTCGACAGCCCGCTCACCGAGCCGATGGTCAGCGCGGTGGTCTTCGCGCCGTCACCGCCCACCGAAACCGCCTTGGACTGGTCGTACTTCGCCGTGCCGTCCAGGTTGAACAGCTGCACGCGGGCGGTGAGGCCCGACGCCGCGTCGTGGTTGTGGTTGACCACCACGACCGACTTCGTGTCGTACGAGTACTGGATGTGCAGCGGCTCGTTCGCCTTCTTGGCCCCGAAGTAGGAGCCGTTCTGGTCGAGGTAGGCGTCGAACAGCTGCCAGTGCAGCGACGTCCAGCCGCTGTTGAGCATCCAGTAGATGATCCCGGTGGCCGGGTTCGAGCTGTCGCTGAAGTTGCGCGAGTGCGACTCGAACTCGGCGCGGACGTTCTCGTACTGCGCCAGCTGCGCCTTCCGGACGAAGTCGTCCAGGCTCGCCGGCTTGCCGTAGCGGCCGGTGAGCGCGTCGCCGAAGAGCTTGAGGTTGGCGAACGTCGAGGACGAGGACCGGTGGTACTGCGCGGTCGACGGGCTCTTCCAGAGCGTGTCGAGCTCGCTCGAGGACATCATCCGCTTCAGCGTGTCCATCGTCGGGATGTCCGGCCCGGCGCTGGTTTCGGAGTTGAAGCCCCACGCGCCGCCGAGGTCGCTGTGCGCCTTGTCGTACCAGTAGTTCGGCGGGACGTAGTCGTACGGGCCGTTCATCTTCATGCCCGACGACCCGAGCTGCGGCGACGACTTCGCCGACGCGGCCGGCACCACCGGCGTGGGCCAGTCGGCGGCGCTCAACGCGTCGAGGTAGTTCTTCTCGATCGTCGCGTCGGGGGCGAAGTCGCTGCCGATGAGGAACGAGATGACGCTCGGGTGGTCGCGCAGGCGCTCGGCCTCCGCGGTCATCGACGCCTTCGCGACCGGGTAGTCGGCGGCGGTCCAGGGATCGCCCTTCTCGTCGCCGTTGACCTGGCCCTCCCACTTGTCGCAGCACTCCCAGCCGGGCAGCGTAAGCACGCCCATCCGGTCGGCGAGGTCGAAGAACTCGTCCGGCTCGATGTGGCCCTCCAGGCGCACGGTGTTGAGCCCGAGGTCCTTGACGTAGGCGAGCTTGTCGGCCGCGTATTGGGCGTTCCAGCGCAGGAACAGGTCCGGCGAGTAGCCGCCGCCCTTGATCAGCAGCGGGCGTCCGTTGATCGTGTACGCCCGGCCGCCGCCGGAGTTCTTGTTCGCCGTCACCGTGCGCACGCCGAAGCTCGAGTGGGCGGTGTCCGATGCCGTCCCGCCGACGCTCGCGGTCAGGTCGAGGTCGTAGAGCGGCTGGCCGCCCATCCCGGCCGGCCACCAGACCTGCGGGTTGTCGATCCCGACCGCGCCGAAGGTGACGGTCTTCTTCTCCTTGGCCGCCAGGCTCACCGTCTGGCTGATCGCGCGGCCCGCGACCGTGCCGGACACCGTCGTGCTCACCGCGGCCGCCGAGTCGTTGCGGACGTCGGCCTTCACCGTCAGGTCGGCGTGGGTCAACCCGGTCAGCTTCGTGACGACGTGGCCGCCGCGCAGCGCCACCGGGCCGCTGCGCCGGACGAGGACGTCCCGCACGATGCCCATGTTCTGGTCCGGCGGGGTCTGCGCCCAGTCGATCCAGCCCATCGACAGGTCCTTGTTCGGATCGTTCGGGTAGACCTTGAACGCGACGCTGTTCGTGCCCGCCTTCACCTGCGCGGTGATGTCGAGGTCGTGGCGGGTGTAGGCGCCGGTGACCTGGGTCTTGTCGGCGACGCGCGTCCCGTTGACCCAGACGTCGGCCTTGGACAGCACGCCGCTGAAGTCGAGGTAGGTGCGCTGGGTGGTGTCGGTGACCGTGAGGTCGGTGCGGTACCACCACGGGACCGCGAAGTCGGCGGTCGGCACGTTCTTCATGTTGGTGGAGTAGAACGGGTCGGCGTACTTGCCGTTGGCCAGCAGGCCGGCGTACACGGTCGAGCGCGGCCCGACCGGGTACCAGCCCGCGGTGTTGTAACCGGGCTTGGAGACCGCGGAATCGTCACTGACTTGGGCGGACGTCTGGATCAGGAAGCCGGGGACGGCGGTGGCCGGTGCCGCGGCCGCGACGGCCGCTCGCGCCTGTTCCTGCCCGGTCGCGGCCGGGACGGTCGCCCCGGTCGCGGCGACGGCCAGCACCGCCGCCGCGAGGAGAGTCCGGGTTCTTCTCTGCCGATAGCTCACTAGCGCGCCTCCTAGGCACCCACGGCGGCGGGGGACAGCGGACCATCGTTAGGGAACTTTCCTAACAATTGCGACGATCGTAGCGGCCCGCTCACGCCGGGAACAGGGGTGTTTCGTCAGACCCGGGCGGCCTGCCACGCCGCGGCGGCGCGCAGGGCCAGCAGGAGCGGCAGGAACCGTCCTCCCAGAGCCGGGCCGGCAGTGCCCCGCTGAGCGGGACGCCGCCGGTCAGTGCGGCGCCGATGGCGGGGAGGTCGACGTCGAAGAGCGTCAGGCCGGCGCTGTAGAGCCGTTCGCCGCTGACCGGACGGCGCCGGGCGACTTCGGCGCTGTCGACGGCCAGTTCGGTCAGCCCGAAGAACTCCGGCTTGGCCCCGCGTTCCATCCAGCGCGCGAAGCCGACCACCTTCGTGACGCGGACGTCGGCGGGGGTCAGGCCGCTCTCCTCGCACAGTTCGCGTTCCATCCCGGCGCGGACCGCGGTGTGGAGGAACCGGCGCGTGCCGCCGTCGGGCGTGCGGAGGTCGCGCGGCTCGAGCGAGCCGCTGCCCGAGGGGGCGAGCAGCAGCCCGCTGACGGAGTTGAGCGGCGACTGGCGGACGGTGACCAGCTTGCCGTCGGTGGTGAAGGCGACCGTGGAGACGCCGACGAGGTCGGCCAGCGCGCTGCCGCTCAGCTCCCGCAGCGCGCCGGCGGTGTCGGTGAGCTCGGCCTTGCGCAGGTCGTACTCTTCGCCGGTGTCCACGCGCGTGATGCGCAGCGCGGCGAGCTCGTTCGAGCAGACGGCGTCGAAGAACCGCGCCCGGTGCAGCCGGATCGGCGCGGGCCGGGCTCCGGCGGCGGGCAGCGGGTCGCCGCGCATGCCGACGATGGGGCCGTTGAACAGCAGCCGGCCGCGCGCCCGCAGCGGCAGCACGTGCGGCGCGGTGGCCTTGAGCGACGGCGGCAGCCGGTAGGGCTCCTCGGCGACGTCGATGGTGTGCCGCTCCTGCCACAGGTCACGGTCGATCGCCGCGCTGACCAGCGCGGTCCCGCGAGCGGGTACGGCGAGGTAGCTCGCTTCCGGATAAGCGGCGGGCGGCGGCAGTTCCGCGGTCGGGAAGGGCGCGGCGATGGTGGTGAACTCGAACCCGGCCCACCGGCGGCGCAGCAGCCGCACGTCCCGGGTGAAGGTGGCGACCCCGAGACCGAGCGCGACGACGGACAGGACGACGCCGACGGCGCTGGGCAGGATGGTGACGGCCCCGAGCACGACCCCCAGCCCGGACGCGGCGAGCGGCCACTCCCGGGCCCCGATGAAGCCGAGGTAGTCCGCCTTGGCGCGGGCGCGGCGCGTCAGTTTCCCCATCGCCGCACTGTTTAGCACGATCGGGGCGGGTTTAGGCCTCGGCGTCGAGGTAGACCCAGTGGCCGTCGTCACGCCGGAAGCGGCTGTTCTCCTCGAGGAAGCCGTCCCGGCCCCGGTGGCGGTAGTGGGCGCGGAACTCGACGGTGCCTTCGTTGTGCAGCAGGCCCCCACCGCTGCGGCCGAGGATCTCCAGCCGCGTCCACTCCTGCCCGGGATCGAGCCGCAGCTGCCGCGGCCGGGTGCCGGGGTGCCAGGTCCGCAGGAGGTACGCGGTGTCACCGACGGCGAAGGCGCTGAACCGCGACCGCATGAGCAGTTCGGCGGTGGGAGCGGCGAGCCCCCCGTCGTGGAACCGGCCGCAACAGGCGGCGTAGGACCCGGCGAGACCACACGGACAGGCGGCGGGAGGCATCGGGGAATTGTGCCACGGGCGACCTGCCGCCGCCCGGGCGCCGCGGGGGTGGCTCCCGCGACCGTCCACTCCGGACTAACCCGCGTTGACCGGCTTCCCGCTCTCCCTGGCCTCCTGCGCCCCGCGGACCGCGAGCCGGTCGGCTCGCTCGTTTTCCGGGTGGCCCGCGTGCCCCTTCACCCACAGCCACTCGACGCGGTGGCTGCCGATCGCGGCGTCGAGGCGTTGCCAGAGGTCCGCGTTCTTCACCGGTTCGCGGGCCGCCGTCTGCCAGCCGTTGTTCTTCCAGCGGGGGAGCCACTGCGTGATGCCGTTGCGGACGTACGTGCTGTCCGTGTAAACGCGAACCTGGGACGGCCGGGTCAGGGTCTCCAGGGCGCGGATCGGTGCCGTCAGCTCCATGCGGTTGTTCGTCGTCGGCGTGGCCTCGCCGCCGTACAGCTCGCGCTCGTGCTTGCCGTAGCGCAGCACCGCGCCCCAGCCGCCCGGTCCGGGGTTTCCGCTGCACGCTCCGTCGGTGTAGATCTCCACGTCCACGCGGCGACCCTACCGGGCGCCGTGCTCGCCGAAGGCGGCCACACCGGGTTACGGTGAACCTCCGGAGGGGAACCATGGACGACACTGCGGACGGGGCGCTCCTGGCCTACCTCGCCGACGCCGACCGCGACTACCTGCTCGGCCGCGGCACGCGCCGCCGGTTCCGGGCGAACTCGCTCGTGCTCATGGAGGGCGATCCCTCCGACCACGTCCACGTGCTCGTCACCGGCTGGGTGCGGGTGTCCGCCGTCGTCGACGACGGCCGCGAGGTGCTCTTCGGGCTCCGCGGCCCCGGCGAAGTGCTGGGCGACCTCGCCGCGGTCACCGGGCGGCCGCGGTCGGCGTCGGTGCGCGCGATCGAACCCTGCACCGTCTTCCAGCTCACCGGCGCCGACTTCGTCGACGTGCTGCACACCCGGCCCGCGATCGCCGTCGCGACGATCAAGACGGTCGCGGCCAGGCTCCGCAACGCCGAGTCCGCCCGGGTCGACGTCGCCGCCTTCGACGTCAGCCGCCGCGTCGCCGTGGTGCTGGTCCGGCTGGCCGAGGAGCGCGGCCGGCCGGAGCCCGACGGCGTCGTCATCGACGCGCTGTCACAGGAGGACATCGCCGCGCAGATCGGCGCGGCCCGCCGTACCGTTGCCCGGGCGCTGCGCGTGCTGCGCGAGCGCGGGATCGTCGAGACCGGCCGTCGCCGGTTCCTCATCCGGGAGCTGCGCGTCCTGCGCGCCTTCGCGCGTTCTGAGCCAAACGGCACACAAGGCGCGTGACAGCGGACATCTGACCGCCCGCGCCGCACCGCGAAGCTGGGGACGGCCGGGAAGAAACCGATGCCTCCCGGCCGGCTTTCCTTTCCAGCGGGGCGCCGCACTGCCTTCCGCCTCCGCACGGGACGCGATGAGGAGGTGTGTCTGATGGAGAGCCACTCGATCTGGGCCCTGATCGCCGGGGCCTGCTGACCCGCAGTGGAATCCGGCCGGCCGGCTCGTGGGGGGCCGGCCGGCCGGGCGGTCCCCGGCATCGCGGGATGCCTGCCACCGGGAACGAAGGGGTGGGAACGACGGACGAGGAGAACCTGCCGTTCGTGCGCGAGCTGAACGAACTGCGCCGCGGCCGCGGCCTCGACGCGGCCGACCTGCACCAGCGCATCGGCCCGTGCCTGCGGGCGGCGTGCGCGATCACCGAAGCCGACCAGCCCGCCGCCGCGCGCCAGAAGCTCGTGCTGCGGCTGACCGAGCTGTGCGCGCGGCTGCCGCCGGACCTGAAACTGGCCGCGTTGACGGCGCTCGGCCTGCACGAGGAGGCCGCGGGGGAGTTCCTCGACCGGCGGATCTCGTGGCTGGCCAGCGTCCTCGACCGCGATCCGCGCACCGCCCGCCGCCGGATCGACCTGGCGTTCCGCCGCCTCGACGAGCTCCTCGGCGCCCCCGCGCTCCGCGGCGACCTGCACCCGCTGGCCGGCTGGTACGTCGAGTCGATGAAAGCGATCCTGCACCTCGACCGCGACCAGCCGGAACTGCGGGAGGAGCGCCGGATCGTCGCCGAAGCCGACGAGCTCGACGAGCTGGTCCTGCCGTTCAGCGCGCCGGTCGCGCCGGGCACCGACCCGCTGCCGGGCATCACCGCGGACGCGCTGTTCGGCGGCGAAATCGTCGAAGTGCGCCCGGTTTCGGCGAGCCACGCGCAGTTCGTCCTGCGGCTGCCGAGCCCGCTGCGGCTCGGCCAGCGCCACGAGTACGGCATCCGGTTCACCCCGCCGCGCGCGCAACTGCGGCCGTACTACGTGATGACGCCGTTGCGCCGCTGCGAGGCGTTGTCCGTGCGGGTCCGGTTCGACCGGGCGGCCCCGCCGGCGCGGGTGTGGCGCCTCAACGGCGTCCCCGGCCGGGTGATCGACGACGGCGCCGACTCGGGCGAGGCGCTGACCGTCAACCGGGTCGGCGAGGTCGCGCTCGAGTTCCACGACCTGCACCAGGGGCTGAGCTACGGGCTGCAGTGGTCCTTCGGGGACTGAACCGTCCGGATCCTGGGACGGGGAATAGCGGCGCGGGCACCGGGTTGGCATCGTCGAAGCCGACGGAAAAGGGGCCCGCGATGAGCACGTTCACGCAGGAGTGGCAAGACTGGAAGGCCCGGCGCGAGACCGACCTGGCCGAGCCGCACGGCTGGCTGGCGCTGGTTTCGCTGGACTGGCTGACGGACTCGCCGCGGGAGTACCCCGGCATCCCGGGCCGCTGGTGGCAGGACGCCGAAGCGGCGTACGTCGACCCGGCCGGCGCTTCCCTGGTGCACGACGGGGAACCGATCACCGAGGTCCGGCGGTTCGAGCTGGTCAACAGCGGCGCCGGCACGCGGGTGCTGGCCGGCGACGTCGAGATCGAGGTGGCCCGCCGGTCGGGGTACCTGATCCGGGTCCACGACCCGAAGGCCGAGGTGCTGCGCGAGTTCCGCGGGGTACCGGCGTACGAGCCTTCGCCGTCCTGGGTGCTGTCCGGGCGGTTCGAGGCCTTCGCCGAGCCGCAGCCGACCACGGTGGGCGCGGTCGTGGAAGGCCTGAGCCACGTCTACACGGCGCCGGGCCTGGTCCACTTCTCCCACGGAGGAGCGGCGCACACGCTGACGGCGTTCAACGGCAAGGACGGCGGGCTCAGCATCCTCTTCACCGACGGGACCAGCGGCGTGACGACCTACGCGGCCAACCGGTCGCTGCCGGTCGGCGCACCGGCCGCGGACGGCTCGGTGACACTGGACTTCAACCGCGCCGTGAACCTGCCGTGCGCGTTCACCGACTTCGCGACGTGCCCGCTGCCGCCGGCGGGCAACCACCTGCCGTTCGCGGTCGAGGCGGGGGAGAAGATCCCGTACGAGCGCGGGTGACTCCCCCGCCCGCCTTGCGGCGAGTGGTGCTCAGTGGGCGATCTTCAGCGGGCGATCTTCAGTGGGCGATGTCGATGACGACGCGGGTGGGCGCGGTGAGCGTGAAGACGTTCACCGCGGTCCGTGACCGCACCCCGAGCCCGACCGACAGCTGCCCCTCCCAGTCCCCGGTGAGGGCGATGGCCATGACGTTGGCGAGGTTCCGCGTCCGGAACTTCTGCGGCCCGGGGTAGGTCGGGTTCCCGCTCGCGTCGTGCGCGGTCGCGGGCGTGACGGCGACGTTGATGAAGTACTGCCCGGTCAGCCACACGATTTCCCCGCTGGCGTCGGCGGTCAGCTCGTCGAGGAGCTGGTAGGACACGGCGGGCGCGGGCCCGCTGCCGAGGTCGAGCACGACCCGGTCGAACCCGGTGTTGTTCCCGGTCCGGATGGCGGTCAGGGTGGGGGTCGCGGGATCGGCGGCCTGGGCGGGCCCCGCGGCGGCGAGGAGCCCGCTCCCGGCGATCAGCAGGGTGACGGCGGCGAGCGCACGCCACTTCGTTGTTCTGGACATGGTGGCCTCCTGGCGGAGTGGAACCGGTGGGCGTCCCAGCGCTGGGTGTGCGGGGGACACGCCCGGTTCGTCCGGGAAGTTGCCGAGTGTCCCCTTATCGTTACTCCGCTGCTCCGAACGTGTCCGCGCGCTCCTCGACGACACCCCACCAGAGGAAGTCGCGGGCTCGCGTCGCCGCGACCAGGCGCTGCCGGTCCCGCAGTTCGGTGGCCTCGTCCGCCGCCGCGCCGCTTTCCCCCGGCCGGGCGGGGAATTCGACGACCAGGACGGCCTGGAAGTCGAGGCCCTTCGCCCGGTGCACGGTACCGACCTTGAGGTGGTCGTCGGGCGCACCGGAATAGTCGTCCAGTGACAGCACGGGAACGCCGGCCTCCCGCAGGATCCGGCGGCAGCGCACCACGTCCTGGCGCTGGAAGAGGATCAGCGCGGTCTGGCCGAGCGGAGCCGTCAGTTCGCCGATCCGCCGGAGCAGTTCCGCCGCGAGTTCCGCTTCGGTGCCCCGCCAGGACACGGCCGTCCCGCCGGTGTTGCCCGCTTCGGCGTTCTTCAGCGCGATCGCGGGCGCGCCGTCGAGGTCGTCGACTTCGTTGCGGGCGTCGAACCGCTGGGCGAAGGCCAGCACCTCCGTGCGGTTGCGGTAGTTGACCCGCAGCACCTCGCCGCGGCCGAGGACCGGGATGCCCGCGTCGGAGAGCCGCCAGCCGCCCGGGTAGACCTGCTGCTGGCCGTCGCCGACCAGGAGGAGCTGGTTCGGGCCGGTGCCGGCCAGCTCCTTGATCAGCCGGAGGCCGTTGAGCGTGATGTCCTGCACCTCGTCGACGACCACCGCGGCGTAGCGGGTCTCCAGCGGCTGACGGCGGAGCTCGGCCAGTGCCAGGTCGATGACGTCGTTGTAGTCGTGCAGGCCGCGCTCGGCGAGCATGTACTGGTACGTCTCGTAGAACTGCCACACTGCGGCCTTCTGGTCGTGGCCCAGCCGCAGTTCGCGCCCCCGCCGCACCGCGGGACGGCGGTACTCCTCGAGCGTGGTGAAGCCGCGGCCCTTGATGACGCGGTCGAGTTCGGTCCGCCAGTACTCGTCGTGCCGCTCGATCGGCTCCAGCACGGCGCGGTGGCGCGACCACGCGCGGCCGAACGCGGTCCGCACCCCGCGCGGGTCGACCTCGACGGGCCGTCCCCGCGCGGTCAGGAACCGGCGCACCCAGGCGTGCAGGTGGACGAACTCGGCCCGATCGCCGAATTCCGGGGCCAGGCGGCGGAAAGCGGCCTCGTGCACGGGCGGGAGGGTGCGCACGAAGGTGGTGAACAGCAGGGGCCCGGCGGTCCGCCGTCCGACGTGCCGCAGCCGGTGGAGCGCGACGACGGTCTTCCCGGTCCCGGCCGGCCCGCTGATCCGCGCCGGCCCCCGGTAATCACGCGTGACGATTGCCCGCTGGTGCGGGTGCAGGAAGGTCAGCCACGAGTCGAAGGGCCGCAACTGCGCGGCGGCGACCTCGGCCGAGACGAGGCTCCCGGCGTCCAGGAAGCCCTCCGCCGTCTCGTCGTGCGCGGTTGCTTCGACGCGCAGCGGGACGTAGCCGTCGAGGACCCGCCCGGCCTGCGCGCCGATGGTTTCGACCTGGCGGCGGTCGAGGTGGGGTGCGGTGCGCTTGAACAGCGTCGGCAGCTCGGGCTCCGCGAGGACCCGGAACGGCCCGGCGTCCCGGAGCGTGCTCCGGGGGCCGGGGGTGAGCAGCACGAAGTGGACGGCACTGCCGGTGAGCTCGCGCCCACGGCCGTCCCGGACGCCGGCCCAGCTTTCCTCGGCGTGCCGCACGAGCGCGTGCAGCCCGGGCGGCTGCGGCGGCCGCGCGGCGATGGTGACGGCGAAGAGGCCTTCGGGCCCGAGGAGGAAGGCGTCGGCTCGCGCGTCCGGGCCACCGGCCCGCACGAACAGGCGCCAGCGACCCGCGGTCTCGACGAGCAGGGCGGTGAGGATCCGCCGCCGGTCGGCGTCCAGCCGCGGGACGTTCTCCTTCAGGAGCGCGGAAGCCCGCTGCTGGAGCACCCGCTTGGCGTGCTTGCCGAGACCCACCGACCCTCCCCGTCGTGCCTTCGGCTCACCAGCCGCGCTCGCGCCACTCCGTCAGCTTCGGGCGCTCCGCACCCAGCGTTGAGTCGTCCCCGTGGCCCGGGTAGAACCACGTCTCGTCCGGCAGCTCCCCGAAGAGCCGCGTCTCGACGTCGTCCAGCAGCGACGCGAAGTTCTCCGGTGACGACGTCTTCCCGACCCCGCCCGGGAACAGCGAGTCCCCGGTGAAAAGGTGCGGGTGGCCCGCCGGGTCCCGGTACAGCAGCGCGATCGATCCCGGCGTGTGCCCGCGCAGGTGGATCACCGACAGCGTGATCTCGCCCACCGTCAACGTGTCGCCGTGTTCGACCAGGAAGTCCGGCGGCACGGGCAGCGGCGGGGCGTCCAGCGGGTGGGCCGCCGTGTTGGCTCCGTTCGCGCCCGCCACCGCGCCCAGGGCCTGCCAGTGGTCCTGGTGCTGGTGGGTCGTCACGACCGTCTTCAACGCCGGCCGGTCCGGGCCGTGGCCGATGAGGTCCGAAATGCGGTCCGGGTCGTTGGCCGCGTCGATCAGCAGTGCCTCGTTCGACGCGCGGCACACCAGGAGGTAGGCGTTGTTGTCCATCGGGCCGACGGACAGCTTGGTGATGGTGAGCGCGTCCAGGGTGCGCCGGGCGGCGTCGCCGCCCGGGTCGACGTGCCCCGTGTAGGTGTCCACGATGTTCACCGTGCACACGGTAGTCGTTTCGCTCCAAGCGGTTCCACCCGCACAAGCGCGCGGCCGCCGCGCCACGTAGGCTCGGCCCCAACCCCCGCCAGCCCCGACCTCAGGACGACCGTGCCCACCTCCCCGACGCCGCGCCGGATCAGCTGGGACCTCCTCCGGGTCGTCGCCGTCCTGGCGGTCGTCCTCGGGCACGTCACCCACCAGGGTGCGCTCCTGCACCCCGAGCTCACGGGGTACCCCATCCGGGTGACAGCGCAGTTCGGTGCCGCGATCCTGCTGGTGATCTCCGCCTACTTCGTGTGCGCCAGCCTGCGCAAGGGCAATCCCCGCCGGTGGCTGTGGAACCGCGTCGCGCGCCTGGTGCCCGCCTACCTGGTCGCCGTCCTGGTGACCTACGTCGTGACGCGGTGGGCCGCCATCTCCTTCAGCGGCCTGCCCCACCCGCCGGGTGTCACCGGCTTCCTCTTCGGCGTGCCGCAGGGCCCGCCGACGGACCCGTCGCCGTGGTACATCCCGACCTGGCTGGATCTGGTCACCAACCTCGGCATGGTGCAGGAGTGGGGCATCCGCTGGGACGCCTTCTACTACCTCGACGGCTCCTACTGGACGCTGCCGGTGCAGCTGATGGCCTTCACCGGCGCCGCCCTGCTGTGGCCGCGGTCGTGGCGCACCCACCGGCTGACGGTCGGCCTGCTCTGGGCGCTGATCCTCGTGCCGCTCGCGCTGCGTTTCGTCGTCTTCCCGCCGGGGACCACCGGTCGGGTCGTGGAGACGTTCTACTACGGCCTGGGCCTGCACCGGCTGCACGTCTTCGCCATCGGCGTCGCGATCTGGCTGTGGGCGCAGCGGCGGCTGAAGACCTGGCACATCGCGCTCTTCGTGGTGGCCGCCGTCACCGCGCAGGACCTGCAGGTCTTCCCGTTCCACGTCGCCCTGCCGCAGGACGCGCTGCGCTGGCCGTCCACGATCGGGTTCGCCGCGCTGCTCCTGCTGGTCTGCGTGGCCGCCCGTGGCCCGGACTGGCGGTTCCCGGGACTGGCGCGGATCGCCCCGGCCGTCACCTGGCTCGCGGGCATCTCGTATGGTCTTTATCTGGTGCACCAGGAACTGGGTTACATCCTGGCCCGTGCCCTGCTCGACCTCGGCCTCCCCGGCTGGCTGCGGCTCCCCGCGGTCGTCGGCGCCGCCGTGCTGGCCGGCTGGGCGGTCACCGCGGGGGTCGAACGCCCGGCCCACCGGTGGCTCACCAGACGTCGAAAGCCCGAAGAACCGCAGGTCAAGGACGCGGAACCCGTTTTTGTCGGTGGTGGCTCGTAGCATGGATCGCGGCCACCCGTGCAGCCGTTCCAGGCGACACAGACCGGGTCGGCGACCGCACTGAAGAAGACATTGAGAGGACCCTGGCGTGGCTGATCGCCTCGTTGTTCGCGGTGCCCGCGAGCACAACCTCCGCGGCGTGGATCTCGACCTGCCCCGCGACAGCCTGATCGTGTTCACCGGCCTGTCCGGGTCGGGGAAGTCGAGCCTCGCCTTCGACACCATCTTCGCCGAAGGGCAGCGCCGCTACGTCGAGTCGCTCTCGGCGTACGCCCGCCAGTTCCTCGGGCAGATGGACAAGCCGGACGTCGACTTCATCGAGGGCCTCTCGCCCGCGGTGTCGATCGACCAGAAGTCGACCTCGCGCAACCCGCGCTCGACCGTGGGCACGATCACCGAGGTCTACGACTACCTGCGCCTGCTCTACGCCCGCGCCGGCAAGGCGCACTGCCCCAAGTGCGGCGAGCCGATCAGCAAGCAGACCCCGCAGCAGATCGTCGACCAGGTGCTCGCCATGGAAGAGGGCACCCGGTTCCAGGTGCTCGCGCCGGTGGTCCGCGGCCGCAAGGGCGAGTACGTCGACCTGTTCGAGAACCTGCAGCAGCAGGGCTACGCGCGTGTGGTCGTCGACGGCACCATGCACGCGCTCACCGACCCGCCGAAGCTGAAGAAGCAGGAAAAGCACCAGATCGGCGTGGTCATCGACCGCCTGACCGTGAAGGCGGCCTCGCGCCAGCGGCTCACCGACTCGGTCGAGACGGCGCTGCGGCTGGCCGACGGCCTGATCGAGCTGGAGTTCGTCGACCTCCCCGAGGGTGACGCGCACCGCATCCGCGGGTTCTCCGAGAACCTGGCCTGTCCCAACGGCCACCCGCTGGCCATCGAGGACCTCGAGCCGCGCTCGTTCTCCTTCAACTCGCCGTACGGCGCCTGCCCCGAGTGCACCGGCATCGGCATCCGCAAGGAGGTCGACCCGGAGCTGGTGGTCCCGGACGACGAGCTGTCGCTGGCCGAAGGCGCGATCGCGCCGTGGTCGGGCGGCCAGAGCGCGGACTACTTCGTCCGGCTGCTGGAGTCGCTCTCGGAGACCATCGGCTTCCGGATGGACGTGCCGTGGCGGCGGCTGCCCGCGCGGGCCCAGAAGGCGGTGCTGCACGGCGTCGACGAGCAGGTCCACGTCCGCTACAAGAACCGCTACGGCCGCCAGCGCTCCTACTACGCGAACTTCGAGGGCGTCATCCCGTTCCTCGAGCGGCGCCAGGAGCAGACCGAGTCCGAGTACATGCGCGAGCGGTACGAGGGCTACATGCGCGAGGTGCCGTGCCCGGCCTGCCAGGGCACCCGGCTCAAGCCGGAGATCCTCGCCGTCACGCTGCAGCACAAGACCCGCGGCGACATGTCCATCGCCGAGGTCTGCGCGCTGTCCATCGCCGAGGCGTCGCAGTTCCTCGACGAGCTGGAGCTGGGGCAGCGCGAGGCGATGATCGCCGGCGCGGTGCTCAAGGAGATCCAGGCCCGCCTGCGCTTCCTGCTCGACGTCGGCCTGACGTACCTTTCGCTCGACCGCGCGTCCGCCACTCTTTCGGGTGGTGAAGCGCAGCGCATCCGGCTCGCCACGCAGATCGGCTCGGGCCTGGTCGGCGTGCTGTACGTGCTCGACGAGCCGTCGATCGGCCTGCACCAGCGCGACAACCACCGCCTGATCGAGACGCTGACCCGGCTGCGGAACCTCGGCAACACGCTGATCGTCGTCGAGCACGACGAGGACACGATCCGCTCCAGCGACTGGGTGGTCGACATCGGCCCGGGCGCGGGCGAGCACGGCGGCCACATCGTCCACAGTGGACCGTACAAGAAGCTGCTGAAGAGCAAGGAGTCGCTGACCGGGCAGTACCTGTCCGGGCGGCGGAAGATCGAGGTGCCGGCGATCCGGCGGCCGGTCGACAAGAAGCGGCAGCTGACCGTCGTCGGTGCGCGCGAGCACAACCTGCGCGGGCTGGACGTGTCGTTCCCGCTCGGCTGCCTGGTCTCGGTCACCGGCGTCTCCGGCTCGGGCAAGTCGACGCTGGTGAACGACATCCTCGCGACGGTGCTGGCGAACAAGCTCAACGGCGCCCGCCAGGTGCCGGGCCGCCACACCCGCGTGAACGGCCTGAACAACGTCGACAAGCTGGTGCGCGTCGACCAGTCGCCGATCGGCCGGACCCCGCGGTCCAACCCGGCCACCTACACCGGTGTCTGGGACCACGTCCGGAAGCTGTTCGCCGCGACCACCGAGGCGAAGGTGCGCGGCTACCAGCAGGGCCGGTTCTCGTTCAACGTCAAGGGCGGCCGCTGCGAGGCGTGCGCCGGCGACGGCACGATCAAGATCGAGATGAACTTCCTGCCGGACGTCTACGTCCCGTGCGAGGTCTGCAAGGGCGCCCGGTACAACCGGGAAACCCTCGAGGTGCACTACAAGGGCAAGACGGTCTCGGATGTGCTCGACATGCCCATCGAGGAGGCCGCGGAGTTCTTCGAGCCGATCAAGGCCATCCACCGCCACCTGCAGACGCTGGTGGACGTCGGCCTCGGCTACGTCCGGCTCGGCCAGCCCGCGCCGACGCTGTCCGGCGGTGAGGCGCAGCGCGTCAAGCTGGCCAGCGAGCTGCAGAAGCGCTCGACCGGCAAGACGGTGTACATCCTCGACGAGCCGACGACCGGCCTGCACTTCGAGGACATCAGCAAGCTGATCGGCGTGATCAACGGCCTGGTCGACAAGGGCAACTCGGTGATCGTGATCGAGCACAACCTCGACGTCATCAAGACCTCCGACTGGGTCATCGACATGGGCCCCGAGGGCGGCTCGGGTGGCGGCACGGTGGTCGCCGAAGGCACGCCGGAGTACCTCACCGAGGTCGAGGAGAGCTACACGGGCCAGTTCCTGCGGACGGTGCTCGCGGGCGAGTGACGGCTACCGCTCCTTCCCGGTGGTCCGGTGGACCACCGGGAAGAGCGGGCCGTAGTGGAGCGTCCCGATCCGGAAGGCCGACCGCTGCTCACCGGGCAGCAGCGCGAGCGCGCACGTCGTCACATCCGGGTCGGTCACCGCGCGCAGGTCCGTCGAGACCGGGCCGGTGAACGGCCGCTCGCGGTAGAAGAACGGCGTCTCCGGGATCAGGTCCGGGTGGTGGTAGCTCGTCGTGTGGGCGGGCAGGGAACCGCACCGTTGTCGGCACAGCCGGCGGACAGCAGCACCGCCGCGGCGGCGCCCGCACGGCGACAAGATCGTGCCGATCACCGGGACCCACCAATCCGCTCGCGCACCGGCGTCGAATCGCGCGAAACCGGGCTGAACCGTTTCCCGCGACCGTCCGTGTTCCCAGGTGTCGAGGTCCGCCGGACGGCGGTGCCGCCCTCACCGAGGAGAGAACGTCATGAACCGTATCCGGCCGGTCGTCGCCAGTGCCGTGGCGCTCGCCGCCGTCGCATCCTTGTCCGCCTGCGGTGACATGGCCGGCGGCGCGCAAGGACCGGCCCACGGCGAGCCCGGGCACAAGATGCTCCAGGTCGCCACGGTCAACGGGGTCGGCGCGGTGGTCACCGACGCCGACGGCAAGACGCTCTACCGGTTCGACAAGGACCTCTCCCAGCCGCCGACGTCCAATTGCGACGGCGGGTGCGCGACGTCGTGGCCGCCGATGCTCGCCGGGGTGGCCACGCCGATGCTCAAGGGCATCCAGGACACCCAGGTCGGCACGACGACCCGCAAGGACGGCAGCAAGCAGATCACGCTCAACGGCTGGCCGCTGTACGAGTACGCGGGCGACAAGGCGGCGGGCGACATGAACGGCCAGGGGGCCAACGGCACCTGGTTCGCCGTCGCCCCCGACGGCAGCAAGATCACGGCGAAGGGCAACGCCGGCGGCGCCGGATCCTGACGGACGACGGTTTTCCGGGCAAACGAGGAAGGACGGGCAGCCGATGAACACCATGGTCGCGCTGCGCTCGACGCACGCACCGCCGGTGGAGCTGAGGGTTGCACTACTGTCCTCGACGACTCAGAACACCGTCGGGAGGACGAGGGTGGCCATAGGAGGCAGGCGGCCTAAGAAGGCCAAAGGCGAAGACCTGATTCGGCAGCTCTACGCCGAACACGGGCGAAGCCTGCTGGCCTACGCGACGAGGCTGACCGGGGATCGGGCGGCAGCCGAGGACGTGGTCCAGGAGACGCTCGTCCGGGCGTGGAAACACGCGGACGACTTGCAGAACGACGGGAAGGGCTCGGTGCGCGGCTGGTTGCTGACCGTCGCGCGCAACCTGGTCACCGACCGGGCCCGGGCCCGGGCGGCCCGGCCGCAGGAGGTGGCCGAGCCGGCCGAAGGCGCGCCGACCCCGGCCGTCGAGCGCGACCACGCCCAGGGCGTGGTCGACTCGATGACCGTGCTCGGGGCGATGGACGGACTGTCCAACGAGCATCGAGAGGTCCTGGTGGAGATCTACTACCGGGGACGGACGGTGGCCGAAGCGGCGAGAACACTGGGCGTCGCACCGGGTACCGTGAAATCAAGGTCGTACTACGCATTAAGAGCACTGAGAGCAGCGATGATTTCGAGCGGAACGGAGGTGGCGCGATGAACTCGGTGGACGAGAGTCACACGCAGCTCGGCGCGTACGCCCTCGGCGCGCTCGATCCGGCGGAGGCGGCCGACTTCGAACGGCGGCACCTGCAGGGCTGCGCCCAGTGCCGGTTCGACCTCAACGAGCTCGTGGCCCTGCGCGACTCGCTCGACGAAGTACCGCCCGAAGCGTTCCTCGACGGGCCACCCGAAGGCGGGGACCTGCTGCTGCAGAAGACCCTGCGCCGGGTGCGCGAGGAAGAAGAACGCGTGGCGCCGGCCCGCTCGAGCGGCCGCCGGGGCCTGGCCCTGGTCGCGGCGGCGGTGCTCGTGGTGGCCGCGCTCGGCGGCGGCATCCTGGTCGGACGTCAGACGGGCTCGGACGGCGGTTCCCTCGCGATCCCGGCGCCGGCGACGGACGTTCCCGGCACGAAGAGCGCCGAAGGGCGCGATCCGACCACCGGCGTTCAGCTGGCGGCGTCGGTGAGCCCGTTCCAGGGCTGGGTCCGGGTCAACGTCGCCGTGAAGGGCGTCAAGGCCGGGGAACAGTGCCTGCTGCAGGTCGTCACGAAGGAAGGCCAGGCGGTCACCGCGGGCAGCTGGAAGGTGTCCGAGAAGTGGGAGAGTTCGGGCTTCTCGCTCGACGGTTCCGCTTTGGTGGCGCCGGACGACGTGAAGTCGGTCGACATCGTCACGGTGGACGGCCGGAAGCTGGTCTCGGCCCAGGTGTGACGTGACGGGCGCGCGCTACCGGTTCCGCAGCAGCTGGCTGCTGCCGACGAGCGCGCCCGAGCGGGTGTTCGACGTGGTCACCGACCTCGCGGGCTACCCGCGGTGGTGGTCGGACGTCCGTGCGGTGCGCCGCGTGGACGACGACACCGCCGAGCTGGTTTGCCGGTCCCGGCTGCCGTTCCGGATCGTCGTCCGGATGCACCGGGACCACCAGGACGAGCGCACGGGCCTGATGCGGGTCAGGCTCAGCGGCGACCTCGACGGGACACTGGCGGGAGCGGTCCGCGCGGCGGGCACAGGCACGCTGCTGGAGATCACCCAGGACGTCCAGGCCCGGAAGGAGTTGCTGCGGCGCTTCGACACGGTGGCCCGGCCGCTCTTCCGCGCGAACCACGCGCTGATGATGCGGCGGGGCCACCGTGGGCTTTCGGCCTACCTCGCCTGACCCGCCCCCCGATCCACGTGATTGGAGCCGTAACCGGCGTGATTGGGGCCGTAACCGGCGTGATTGGGGCCGGAACTGGCGTGATTGAGGCCGGAACTCGCGAGTTACGCCTCCAATCACGCGAGTCACGGCTCTGATCACGCGGGTGACGGTCTTGATCACGCGGGATCCGCGGTGCAGACCTCCGGGACGGGAGTGGGAGCGGGGTGGGTGCGGCGGCGGGTCAGGACCAGGCCGCCGAGCGCGACGGCCGCGATCAGGAAGCCCGCGCTCACGCCGTAGGCCAGCCGGTAACCGGACGCCAGGGCTTCGCGGTGGTCCAGCGTGTCCAGGCTCGCCGTCCGGACGGCGGCCACCGCGGCCAGGACCGCCGTGCCGATCGCCGCGCCGACCTGCTGGGTCGTGTTGATCAGGCCCGACGCCACCCCGGCGTCGGCTGCTGGGACGTCCGCCATCGCCAGGCCCATCAGCGCCGGGATGGCTGCGCCGGCACCGAGACCCATCAGCAGCAGCGGGGGCAGGACGCCGGTGAAGTAGGCGTCCGACACCTGCGTGAGCAGCAGCAGGCCGACGATCACCAGGCCGAGCCCCGACAGCAGCACCGCGCGCGGGCCGAAGCGGGCCGCGAGCCTGTCCGCGAAGCCGAGGGACGCCACCGCGATCACCAGCGGCACCGGCAGGAACGCGACGCCGGTGCGCAGCGCGTCCAGGCCCAGCACCTGCTGCAGGTACAACGCCGTGACGAACTGGAAGCCCAGCATCCCGGCGACCATCAGCACCATCACCACGTTCGCGCCGGCCACCGCGCGGATGCGGAACAACCGCAGCGGCAGCAACGGCGTGCGCGCCTTCGCCTGGCGCACCGCGAACGCTGCGAGCAGGACGACGGCCGCGGCCACCGCGCCCCAGGACGACGCCGAAATGCCGTACACGCCGAGCATCACCGCGGCGGTCACCAGGACCGCGCCGAGCACGTCCAAGCCGGCCCGCAGGCCCGTGCCGTGGTCCGGTGCGACCACCCGGACGGCCAGCAGCAGCGCGGCCACGCCGATCGGCAGGTTGACGTAGAACGTCCAGTGCCAGCTGAGCGCCTGCGTGAGCGCCCCGCCGGCGATGAGCCCGATCGACGCGCCCGCCGCCTGGGTGAAGCTGTAGACGCCGATCGCCTTCGCGCGCGCCCGGGGCTCGGGGTACATCGTGACGATCATCCCGAGCACCACGGCCGACGCCAGCGCGCCGCCGACGCCCTGGGTGAACCGCGCCACGACCAGGACGCCGGCGTCCGCGGCCAGGCCGGCGACCAGCGAGGAGAGCGTGAACAGGCCCAGCCCGCCGAGGAAGACGCGGCGGCGGCCGAGCAGGTCACCGAGCCGCCCGGAGAGCAGCAGCAGGCCGCCGAACGCGACCAGGTAGGCGGTGAAGACCCAGGAGAGCCCGGCGGGCGTGAAGCCGAGGTCGGCCTGGATCGCGGGCAGCGCCACCGCGACGATGCTGCTGTCGAGCACGACCATCAGCGACGCGGCGCACAGCACCGCCAACGCCGGGCCGCGCGAGCGGGTGGGGTGGTTCTCGGCCATGTCAGGCCCCTCCAGTCGAGATTCCCCTGGTCGTTGCCAGGGCACTTCTTGTAACAGTGCCCATCATGTGTGACCATGGGTGCGCCCGGAAGGAGGCACTTCCATGTCCCAGGGGAACATCGGTGTACCTGTCCAGGTCACCGAGATCGACCCGGAGAAACTCGACGTCTGCACGGTGCTGGAGGTCATCAACCGGATCAGCGGCAAGTGGGCGATCGGCATCCTCCTGGAGGCGATCCGCGGTCCGGTGCGGTTCACCGAGCTGGAGCGCTCGGTCGAGGGGATCAGCCGCCGGATGCTGACGCTGACCCTGCGCAACCTCGAGCGTGACGGTCTGCTGGTCCGCACGATCTACCCGACCGTCCCGCCGCGCGTGGAGTACGAAGCCACGTCGATGGCGAAGGAGCTGTACCAGTCGCTGAACGGCCTGCTCGGCTGGGCGGAGCAGCACCGCGACGACATCGCCGCCGCCCGCGCGGCCTACGACGGCCGGGCCGCGAGCTGAACGCCGCGAGGGCACTTTCACGTGAAAGTGCCCTCTGGGCTGAAGACGTGGAACGGGCCGCGGTGCGAGGTCGGGGGAGCTCGCACCGCGGCCCGCGGTGTTCGTGCTCAGCGGGGGCGTGAGCACGAACGTCCGGTGTGGTCAGGCTTTCGCCGGACCGTCTTCGTCCGGCGCCGACCGTTCCTCGTCGAGGAGAGTGGCTTCGTCGAACGGCGCGTTGCCGGCGAACACGCGTTCCGCCTGCGCGCGGTCGAACTCCTTCGTCCAGTTTCCGATGAGGACGGTCGCGACGGCGTTGCCGGCGAAGTTGGTCAGCGCGCGGGCCTCCGACATGAACCGGTCGATGCCGAGGATGAACCCGACGCCGTTGACCAGTTCCGGCCGGTGCGACTGCAAGCCGCTGGCGAGGGTCGCGATGCCGGAACCGCTGACGCCGGCCGCGCCCTTGGACGCGATGATCATGAACACCAGCAGGCCGATCTGCGCGCCGATCGACAGCGGCTCGTCCTGCGCCGCGGCGATGAACAGCGTGGCCATGGTCAGGTAGATCGCGGTGCCGTCCAGGTTGAACGAGTACCCGGTGGGCACGGTGATGCCGACGACCGACTTGCCGACGCCGAGGTGCTCCATCTTCGCGATCAGCCGCGGCAGCGCCGATTCCGACGACGACGTCGACAGGATCAGCAGGAACTCGCGGCCGAGGTAGCGCAGCAGGTGCCAGATGTTCACCCGCGCGCCGAGCCACAGCACGAGGCCGAGGACGACGAACACGAACAGCAGGCAGGTCACGTAGAAGCCGATCATGATCACCGCGAGGCTCTTCAGCGCCGCCCAGCCGGTCGCGCCGACCACCGCGGCGATCGCGCCGAACGCGCCGATCGGGGCCGCCCACATGATCATCGCCAGTACCCGGAAGACCAGGCGCTGCAGGTGTTCGACGCCGCGCAGGATCGGCGCGCCCTTCGGGCCCAGCTTCTGCAGCGCGAACCCGACGAGCAGCGCCACCAGCAGCGTCTGCAGCACCTGGCCTTCGGTGAAGGCGGAGACGAACGTCTTCGGGATGATGCCGAGCAGGAAGTCGACCGGGCCCTGGGAGCCGGTGGCGGACTTCTGGACGCTCTTCACGTCGGCCGGGCTGAGGTGCAGCCCGGTGCCGGGGTGGAGGATGTTGCCGACGACCAGGCCGATCGCGAGGGCGAAAGTCGACATGACGATGAAGTAGACCAGCGCCATGATGCCGACCTTGCCGACCTTCGCCGCCTTGGCGACCGAGCCGACGCCGATGACGATGGTGCAGAAGATGATGGGGGAGATCATCATCTTGATCAGGTTGACGAAGCCGTCGCCCAGCGGCTTCAGGCCCTTGGCGAAGCCGGGGAAGAGAAAGCCCACCACGATCCCGAGCAGGACCGCGACGATCACGGCCAGGTACAGGTAGTGGGTCTTGTCGCGGCGCCGGGGTGCCGCGTCGGGGGTCGGTGTAGGCACCGTTGCCTCCAGCTAGGGGTGTTCGGGTTGCGGCACACTGTAGGCCGGGTTCGGTGATCCGGCTCACTTGTGTTCATTGAGTTCGTGTGATGATCGACCGTCCCGTTCGGACACCGGCGGACGCGGTGTGCTGGTATGAGGAGGTGCCCCCGACGGTGCGGTCCCATTGGAGCCTGGCGCGCCAGCTGCTCGTGCTGCAGCTGGTGGTGCTCTGCGTGCTGGCCGGCGTCGGTGTCACGCTCGCCTGGCTCGACGCGCGGCGAGCGGTCGAGCAGAACGCCCAGGACCAGGTCCGCGCGGTCGCCGCGACGGTCGCCGACGCGCCGACCGTGGCCGCCGCGGTGGGCACGCCGAACCCGAGCGGGACGCTGCAGCCGTTCGCGCTGCGGGTGCAGGCCGACACCGGCGTCGACTTCATCACGATCATGAGCCCGGCCGGGATCCGCTACACGCACCCGAACCCGGCCCTGATCGGGCAGCACTACATCGGCACGATCGACAAGGCGCAGCGGGGCGGCGAGCTCACCGAGACCTACACCGGTTCGCTCGGCCCGTCGGTGCGTACGGTCGTCCCGGTGTTCGACGCCGCCCACCGGGTCACCGCGCTGGTCGCGGTCGGGATCACCGTCGCGGCGATTTCGGCCGAGCTGCGCGAACGGCTGTGGCCGCTGCTAGGCGTGGCGGGCGCGGTCCTGCTGGTCGGGGCGCTGGGCGGCTGGCTGATCAGCGCCCGGCTGCGGCGCCAGACCCGGGGCGTCGCGCCGGACGAGCTGAGCAACCTTTTCGAATACCACGAGGCCGTGCTGCACTCGGTCCGCGAAGGCGTGCTGCTCGTGGGCCGGGACGGGCGGATCGGCCTCTGCAACGACGGCGCCCGCGCGCTCCTCGGCCTCGACGGCGACCCGGTCGGCCGCGACCTGGCGACGCTGGGCCTGCCGGACGGGCTGGCCGAGGCGTTCACGTCGGCGGAGAACCGGGCGGAAGAACTGCACCTGACCGACTCGCGCGTGCTGCTGGTGAGCACCACCGCCGTCCGCTCGGGCGGCCGCGCGCAGGGCACCGTCGTCGTCCTGCGCGACCACACGGAACTGCAGTCTCTGACCGGGGAGCTGACCACCGCCCGCGGGCTCGCCGAGGCACTGCGGTCGCAGGCGCACGAAGCGGCGAACCGGCTGCACACGGTCGTTTCCCTGGTGGAGATCGGCCAACCCGAGCAGGCGGTCGAGTTCGCCACCGCGGAACTCGCGCTCGCCCAGGAGCTGACCGACCGGGTCGTCGGCGCCGTCGCCGAGCCGGTGCTCGCCGCGCTGCTGCTGGGCAAGGCCGCCGAAGCCAGCGAACGCGGGGTCGAGCTGACGGTCACCCCGGACACCGTCATCGACGACGTCTCGCTCGGCATCGAAGCCCGCGACCTGGTGACCATCCTCGGCAACCTGATCGACAACGGCCTCGACGCGGCCGTGCGCGGCACCGGTCACCCGAAAGTGGTCGTCACCGCCCGCTCGGACGACGGCGGGCTGCTGCTGCGCGTCGCCGACACCGGACCGGGCGTACCCGACGACGCCGACGTCTTCCGCCGCGGCTGGTCGACGAAGGCCGAGGACGGGCACGGACTCGGCCTCGCGCTCGTCGGGCAGGCGGTGCGCCGCTACGGCGGCACCGTCGAGATCGGACGGGACGGCGGCGCGGTGTTCACCGTCCGGCTGCCGCGGCAGGAGAGGGCCCGGTGATCCGGGTCCTGGTGGTCGAGGACGAGCCGGTGGCCGCGGAGGCGCACCGCGTCTACGTCGAGCGGCTCTCCGGGTTCGCGGTCGCCGGCGTGGTCCACTCCGGCGGCGAGGCGCTGCGGTTCTGCGAGCGCGAGCCGGTCGACCTGGTGCTGCTGGACTTCTACCTGCCGGACACGCACGGGCTGGCGGTGTGCCGCTCGCTGCGCGCGGCCGGGCTGCCGATCGACGTCATCGCCGTGACGTCGGCCCGCGACCTCGGCCTGGTCAAGGCGGCGGTGTCGGTCGGCGTGGTGCAGTACCTGCTCAAGCCGTTCACCTTCGCCACGCTGCGCGAAAAGCTGGAGCGCTACGCGGAATTCCGCGACGCCTCCGGCGAGGTCACCGGCCAGGCGGAGATCGACCGGGCCCTCGGCGCCCTGCGCGCGACCGAGCAGCCGCCGCTGCCGAAGGGCATGAGCGTCCAGACGCTGGAGGCGATCACCGACGCGCTTTCCGGCGCGGCGGAAGGGCTTTCGGCGGGCGCGGCGGCGAGCGCGATCGGCGCCTCCCGCGTCACGGCCCGGCGGTACCTGGAGTACCTGGCGGACAACGGCCTGGCCCACCGCGAGCCGCGCTACGGCCAGGTCGGCCGGCCCGAGGTCTGGTACCGGCTGACTCGCGTATAACGTCCTATACCGGCCGACGTCGTGGCCCCCGACTTCCGGCGGGTTCCGGCGCCTCCACCGGTGCGGTACACCGGGAAGCACACCGACCAGGGGAGTGCCGCCATGCGGAAGTGGGCCGGGTTCGTCGCAGCGCTCGTGATCGCTTCGGGGGTCGCCACTCCGGCCGCGGCCGCGGAGCCGGCCGCGAGCGTCACCGAGGTGCAGGTGACCGGGCCGGTCTCGCAGCGGTTCAACCTCGTCGTCCTCGGGGACGGCTACACCGCCGCCGAGCAGCCGAAGTTCTCCGCCGACGTCGAGCGGCACGTCCGCACCCTGTGGTCGCTCGAGCCGTTCAAGTCCTACCGCAGCTACTTCAACGTCTTCGCCGTCTCCATCGCGTCGCCGGAGTCCGGTGTGGACTGTGACCCGGCGCTCGGCTCGCCACGCCGGAACACCCCGCTGGACATGGGGTTCTGGGGCGGCTGCAACCCGCAGAGCGTGCAGCGGCTGCTGACCGTCGACGACGCGGCCGCGCAGCGGTACGCCGACCTCGTGCCCGGCACGAACCCCGCGAACCGCCAGATCCTCGCGCTCGGCAACAGTTCGACGTACGGCGGCGCGGGCGGCACCTACGCGACGGCGTCCGGCGGCAACGCCCTCTCCGCGCTGATCTCGCCGCACGAACTCGGCCATTCGCTCGGCGGCCTCGACGACGAGTACGACTACTACGCGCGCGGAGTTCCGGGTGGTGCGTACGAAGGCGGCGAGCCCGAGTCGATCCACCACACCCTGCTGACCGAGCCGCAGCTGCGCGCCCAGCACGCCAAGTGGTGGCGCTGGCTCGGCGAACCCAGCGAGTCCGGTGGCCGGATCGGCCGCTTCGAAGGCGGTCTCTACACCCAGACCGGCGTCTGGCGGCCGAGCGCGCACTCGATGATGAAGACGCTCGGCTACGCGTTCGACCAGGTCGGCCGCGAGCGGATGACGCAGCGGATCTCGGCGAAGGTCCCGCTGATCACCGGCGGCACGCCGGCCGGGACGATCGGCGCGGACCGGGTCGTGTGGCTGCGCGCGATGCACCCGGTCGACCACCGGCTCGACGTCCGCTGGACGCTCGACGGCGTCGCGCTGCCCGGCCGCGACGCACTCGACCTGCGGCGCGCGCACGTACGGCCCGGTCGCCACACGCTGACGGCGACGGTGACCGACCCGACGCCGTTCGTCCGCGACCCGGCGGTCCGCCCGACGGCCACCCGCACCTGGACGGTCGACCCGGCGGTGATCACCTCGCCCGCGCCCGGACCGGCGGTGGTGGCGTCGACCCCGGTGTCGAGCCCGGTCGGCGGCCACGACGTCGTCTACGTCGAAACCGGCGAGCCGACGGGCTCGATCCCGGAGGTGTGCTGGACGCTGGACGGCCGCTTCGCCGGAACGGGCGCCGACTTCCCGCTCGACCTCTCCCGCGGCACGCACACCCTGACGGCGACGACGGGTGGCACGAGGCTGAGCTGGACGGTGGACGCGACCGGCCCGGAGACGACGGTGGAGCTGCCGCCGGGCGGGGTGTACCACGGGTCGTTCACGATGAGCTTGAAGTCGCCGGACGGACTCCCGGAGTTCCGCGTGGACGGCGACGGCTGGCACAAGTACTACGGCTGGCCGACGGACCCGAACTCGCCGTACCTGTTCACCCCGCGCGGCACGGAGATCGACGGCCTGGCGTACGGCAATCTGGGCTCGGGCGGGTTGACGGTGTCACCGTTCTCGGAGCGGAAGCCCGGGTACGGCGAGCACCGGATCGAGTACCGCTCGATCGACGCGGCGGGCAATGTCGGCCCGACGCACTCGGTCACGGTGACGCTGCTGCCCTGATCAGCGCGGCCGGCCCGGCACCCCCGGCCGTGTCTGCCACGGCCGCGGCCCGTCCAGCGGCCGGTACTCCACCCCCAGCGCGTCCAGCCGCGGCAGGTGGTGCTCCCGCAACCGGGGCAGGAACTCCGCGTAGTCCCGTGGCCCCGGGCTCCACGCGACCTCCGCGAACGCCGACAACCGCGGGAACGCCATGTAGTCCACCCGGCGGACGCTGTCCAGGTGCTCACTCCACACCTGCGCCTGCACGCCGCGCAGCCGCGGGCCGCTCAACGCCGGCTCGTACGCGTACACGTCCTCCAGCGTGTGGATCCAGCCGACCGGGATCGGCTCGTCCGGGTGCGAAGACTGCCGGTGGTCCAGGTACACGTGCTGCTCGGGGCACATCACCACGTCGTGCCCGGCCGCGGCCGCCCGCCGGCCCGCTTCCTCGTTCTGCCAGGCGGCGACGACCATCGGGGGGAGGCCGTCGACGTCGAGGACCTCGTCCCAGCCCATCGGGGTGCGGCCGCGGGCCACCAGGTGCCCGGCCAGCTGCCGGACGAACGCGCGGTGCTCGTCGGTCGCGCCGGGGGTCTCGTCCCCGCCCAGTGCGATCACCGGGGACGGGAAAATCTCCAGCAGGTGGTCGAACACCTGCCGGAAGAAGTCCGAAGTGGACTCGGTGGGTGAGAGCAACGAAGTGCTGATGCCCCAGGAATCCCAGACCTCGTAGGACGACGACGTCCCCAGCGAAGGGTAAGCCGCCAGCGCCGCTCGGGCGTGCCCCGGGATGTCGATCTCCGGCACCACCGTGATCGCCCGCGAAGCCGCGTAGGCGACGATCTCCCGCAGGTCGTCACTCGTGTAGAACCCGCCGTGCGGGCGGCCGTCCTGCGCGCCGCCGCTGCCCACCATCGACGACGGCCGCCAGCCGCCCACGGACGTCAACAGGGGAAACGCCGGGACCTCGAAGCGCCAGCCCTGGTCGTCGGTGAGGTGCAGGTTGAGCACGTTCAGCTTGTGCGCGGCCAGCAGGTCGACGAACCGCAGCACCTCGGCCTTGGTCCGGAAGTGCCGGGCGACGTCCAGCAGGCAGCCGCGCCAGCCGAACCGCGGGTGGTCCTCGACCACTCCGCACGGCAACGACGACGGCGTGAACCCGGCGACCCGGAACGCGGCCGGTCCCGCCAGCTGCCGCAACGTCTCCCGCCCGTACACCTCACCGGCAGGATCGGCCACCTCCAGCACCACACCGGACGAGGAAATCGTGAGCCGGTAGCCCTCTGGTGGCAGCGAAGCAGGCCTGACGTCCACTGTGGACGGCCACGGGCACGTGCCGGAAGCGGGCGTCACGGAGACCGGGCGGGGGAGCAGGGTGTCGAAAGCCATGTCAGCCCTTCACGGCGCCGGCCATGCCGGACACCAGCCGTCGTTGGACGAGGACGAAGAACACGAGCACCGGGATCGTCATCAGCGTCGAGGACGCCATCACCGCGCCCCAGTCGGTGTCCTCCGGTTTGAAGAACACCAGGATCGCCTGCGGCAGCGTCTGGTTCTCGGTCTTGGAGACGATGAACGTCTTGGCGAACAGGAAGTCGTTCCAGGCGTGGATGAACGCGAGCACGCTCACCGCGACGAGCCCGGGCGCCACCAGCGGGAACAGGATCTGCCAGGTGAACCGCGCCCGCGACGCGCCGTCGAGCTTCGCCGCTTCTTCGAGTTCCACCGGCACCGCCGCGACGAACCCGCGCAGCATCCAGATCGCGAACGGCAGGCTGAACGCCAGGTGCACCAGCACCAGCGAACCGAGCTCGTTCAACCCCAGGGCCGGCACGGCACCGCCGAGGGACCGCATCAGGAAGAACAGCGGGATGGTCAGCGCCTCCACCGGCACCATCTGGGCGACGAGCGTCATCACCAGCAGCACGGTCCGGCCCTTGAAGGAGAACCGCGTCAGCGCCACCGCCGAGAGGAATGACAGCAGCAGCGACAGCGCCACGACGACCAGGGCCACGAGCAGGCTGTTGACGAAGTACCGCCCGAAGCCCGACACCGTCAGCACGCGCGAGAAGCTGTCGAACGACGGGCTGAACGTCCACGGCTTCGGGTTCGCCGTCTGGATCTCGCCCGCCGGCTTCACCGCCGAGAGCAGCATCCAGTACAGCGGGAACGCCACGATCCCGGCGATCACGACGGTGACGACTTCGGCGATCAGCCGCCCGGGACGTTTCACAGCCATGCCGCGCTCCGGCGCTGGGACCGGACGTAGAGCCCGGTCACCGACAGCAGCAACAGCGTCATCACGACTCCGATCGCCGAGCCGAGGCCGTACTCCTGCCCGGCGAAGGCCTGCTGGTAGGCGTAGACGTTGAGGACGAGGTTGCGCCCGGCCACGCCGCCGCCGTTGGTCATCACGTAGATCTGGGTGAACACCTTGAAGTCCCAGATGATCGACTGCACGGTCGCGATCATCAGCAGCGGCCGCACCATCGGCAGCACGATCGTCCACGTCGTGCGCCACGCCGACGCGCCGTCGAGCGACGCGGCCTCGAGGACCTCGTCCGGCACGCCCTTGATCCCGGCGTACATCGTGACCAGCACGAAGGGGAACGAGCACCAGATCACCTCGGCCGCGACCAGGCCGAACGCGCCGAGCGTGCCGAAGGTCCACGAGTGGTGCTCGAACGGCAGCCCGAGCCCGGTCAGCACCTCGTTGACCAGCCCGAAGTCGGTGTCGAAGAGGAACAGCCAGACGTAGGAGCCGGCGATCGCCGGCGTCGACCACGCGCCCAGCGCGGCCAGGAACAGCAGCGTCCGCGGCAGCGAGCGCACGCGGGCGGCGAGCACCGCGAGCCCGGTGCCGACGATGAGCGAGCCGATGACGCAGGCCGCGGCGAACCCGACCGTCTTGCCGAGCACGGTCCAGAACTGCGCCTGGGACAGCAGGTCCGCGTAGTTCGCGAAGCCGAGGAAGACCAGCGGCGCGTTGCCCGCGGCCTGCTGCTGGCCGTAGTCGTAGAACGAGATCAGGACCAGCTGGTAGATCGGGTAGGCCAGCAACGCGGCGAGCAGGATGCCCGCCGGGGCGAGGTAGAGCGCGGCTGCCCGGCCGTCCCCCCTCCGCCGCGGCCGCCGTGCGGGGGCCGTGGCGGAAGGGGCGTCCTGGACGGCCACCACTAGCCGAAGGCCTTGTTCATCGCGGCGGCCGCGTCGGCCAGGGCCGCCGCCGGGTCCTTGCCGCCGGTCGCGATCTGCTGCACGGCCGTCGGCAGCACGTTCTGGCTGTCGATCTTCGACCACGCCGGTGTCGCCGGGACGAACTTGGTGCCCGCCTTCAGGGTGTCGACGAACGGCTTGAGGAACGGGTCGTTCGCCGCGAGCTTCTGCTGCACGCTGCCGAGCGTCGGCAGGTTGCCCATCGCGGTGTACATCTTCTCCTGGTACTTCGCGCCGCCGAGCAGCTCGACGAACTGCAGCGCGAGGCTGCGGTGCTTGCTCGCCTGGAACACGCCCAGGAGGTTGCCGCCGGCGAACGCGGGCGCGGTGCTCCCCGCGGTCAGGCCCGGGATCGGGACGACGGCGTACTTGCCCTTCACCGCGCCCTGCTCGACGGCCTTGCGGTTGAAGTCGCCGCCGATCGTCATCCCGGCCTTGCCGCCGGCGAACGCCGTGACGCTCTGCGTGCCGGTCAGGTTCGCGCACTGGGCGGGCGGGCAGATGTCGTCCTTGAGCAGGCTCGCGTACTGCGTCACGCCGGCCTTGGCCTTGTCCTCGGTGACGGCCGACGTCCACTTGCCGCCGTCGTCCTTGGCCAGCTCGCCGCCGTTGGCCCAGAGGAACGGCAGCATCGCGTAGGTGTACTTGCCGCCGACGGAGATGCCGTAGAGGTCGGGCTTGGCGGCGCGGATCCGGCGGGCGGTGTCGGTCAGTTCGGCGAGCGTCGCCGGCGGCTTCAGGCGCAGCTCGGTGAAGACGTCGGTGCGGTAGTACAGCGCGCGGATGCCGGTGTACCAGGGCAGGCCGTAGGTCTTGCCGCCGGATTTCGCGGTGTCCAGCACGGTCGGGATGAGGTCCTTGCCCTCGCCCCACGACCCGAGGTCCCCGGTCAGGTCGGCGAGCGCGCCGGTGGCGGCGTAGCTGGAGACGTCGGTGTTGCCGAACTCGGCCACGTCGGGCGCGTTGGCCGGGTCGTTGAAGGCGCCGGAGAACTTGTCGGCGCGCCCTTCGACCGGCACCCACTGGACGTCGACCTCGACGCCGGAGTGAGCCGCCTTGAACTCGGCGATCGCGTCCTTGACCGCGGCCTCCTTGGGCGCACGGTTGGCCTCGTCGAACAGCCAGACGCGGACGGTGCCGGTCTTGTCGTCCCCGCCGCCGCCCGCGGGCGCGGACTGGGTGGGGGCGCAGCCGGCCAGCAGGGCCAGCCCGGCGACGACGGGCAGGGTGCGGCGCAGTCTCATGGTGGACCTCACGAAGCGAAGTAGACGGAGTTGACGCTGCCGACGGCGAGCTGTCCGGCGACCGCGCCGGGCAGGCCGGTGGCCGGGTCCCGCGGCAGCCACGTGACGGTGCCGGAACGCTGGTTCGAGACGTAGAACCAGTTTTCGGTCGGGTCCAGGGCCACGTGCCGCGGCCAGTTCCCGCCGGTCGGCACGGTCGAAACCAGCTTCAGCGTGGCGCCGGAAACGGTGAACGTGGCCAGCGTGTTGGGCCCGCGGACGGTGGCGTAGGCGAACTTCCCGTCCCTCGACAGGATGATTTCGCCCGGGTACAGGTCACCCGTGCTCCCGGCGGGCACGGCCGGCACGACGGAGAGCGCTTTCAGCGTCCCGGTGGCCGCGTCCCAGCTCGCCACCGTCACCTCCGGCCGCAGTTCCTGCAGGATGTAGGCGAACTGCCCGGTGCGGTCGAACGCGAGGTGCCGCGGCCCGGCCCCGGCGGGCAGCTTCAGCTGCTGGTGCAACGCGAGCTTCCCGGTGGCGACGTCGAGCGAGTAGACGTACACCGAGTCCGCGCCGAGGTCGACCGACAGCACCCAGCGGCCGGTCGGGTCGTTGACGACCTGGTGCGCGTGCGCCTGTCCGGCGTCGGCGTGGTGGGTCACCAGGTCGGTGGCCGCGCCGAGCTTGCCGCCGGCCAGGATCGGCAGCACGACGACGCTGCCCGAGCCGTAATTCGCGGCCAGCACGTACTTCTGGCTCGAGTGCACGCTCAAGTGCGTCGGCGCGCCGCCCTTCGACGAAACCTTGTTGAGCAGCTTGGGTTTCGCGGCGTCGGCGATGTTCAACGCCGAGACGTACCCGCTCGGGTCGCCCTCGTTCGTGACGTACAGCGTCCTGCCGTCGGCGCTGCGGTCGAACCACGACGTGTCGGTGCTGCCGGGCACCGTGCGGACGGGGTTCAGCGCGGCGCCGGACCGGGTCGTGACGTCGAGCCCGTGCCCGGTCGCCCCGCTGGTGTAACTCCCGATGTACACGGTTCCTCCGGCGAAGCAGCCTTTCGGCGTGGTGGCGGCCGACGCGAGCGAGCTGCCCAGGACGGTGGCGGCGCCCGCGCCGGCCGCGGCGCCGAGGAACGTACGACGGTTGAGTCCGGTCATCGTTCTTGTCTCCCAACGGGTTTCGGCGGTGACGGACTCCAGTATGGTCTAGACCACGGCCATGAGCAATGCCGAAACCCCGAAACCGGACACCGAAAGCACGGTTTCCAGCGCGGTCCAGGACTTCAGCGTCTGCGGAACCGTGAGGTTGAAGTACCGCGAAACGATCCAGAACCCGCCGTCGTTGACGTGCGAAGCGATGATCGACCCGGCGGAAATCGCCATCACCAGCAGCGCCAGCTGGATCTGCGAATAGCCGAGCTGGGCGACGGTCGGGGCGATGATGCCGCTGGTGGTCACGATGGCCACGGTCGCCGAACCCTGCGCGATCCGCATGCCGCAGCTGATCACGTACGCCGCGAGCAGCACGGGCAGCCCGGCGTCGTGCAGCGAGTCGGCCACGGCCTTGCCGATCCCGGTGGCCGAAAGCACCGCGCCGAAGAACGCACCCGCGCCGACGACCAGCAGGATCATCGCGACCGGGCGCAGCGACTTCGCGGCCAGCTCGTTGAGGTCCTTGCCGGTGAAGCCGCGCCGCAGGCCCAGCAGCCAGGACGCGAGCAGCACGGCGACGGTCAGCGCGACCGCGGGCGTGCCGATGAACGCGGCGACGCCGGCGAGCGCCGAGCCCTTCGGCAGCCAGATGCTGCCGAACGTGCCGGCGAGGATCAGCACCAGCGGCACCGCAATGATCGCGGCGACCAGGCCCAGCGACGGCGGGTTCTCCTCGTGCTCGCCCTCTTCTTCGGCGAAGACCATGTCCTCGGGCACGTCGACGACGATGCGCTTGCCGATCCAGGTCGAGTACAGCACGCCGCCGATGAGGAACGCGGGGATGCCGCAGGCCAGGCCCATCAGGATGATCCAGCCGAGCTCGACGTGCAGCAGCCCGGCCGCGGCCACCGGACCGGGGTGCGGCGGCAGGAAGGCGTGCGTGATCGACAGGCCGGCCAGCAGCGGCATCGCGTACAGCACCAGCGACCGGCCGCCCTGCCGCGCGGCGACGTAGACCAGCGGCGCCAGCACGAAGATGCCGATGTCGAAGAACACTGGGATGCCGAAGACGAACCCGGCGACGCCCATCGCGAGCGGCGCCCGCTTCTCGCCGAACGACCGCAGCAGCGCGCTGGTGAGCACCTTCGCGCCGCCCGAGCGTTCCAGGATCGACCCGAGGATCGTGCCCAGCCCGATGATCGCCGTGATGTGCCCGAGGATGCTGCCGAAGCCCTTCTCCAGCAGGGAGTCCGACGCCTTCTGGGCCGAGCCGACGATGGTGCCGACCGGCAGGCCGGCGGCCAGCGCGGTCAGCAGGCCGACGACGATCAGCGCGATGAAGGGTTCCAGCTTGAGCTTGATGATCAGCACCAGCAGGACGGCGATCGAGACGGCGGCGAGCGTGAGCAGCCCGCCCGTGGTGTGTTGCAGCCAGTGGATCACGGGGCTCTCCGGGGGTTGCGCAGGGAGTGGCCGGCGAGGGCGCCGGTGGGGGTTCCGTCGTCGAGGGCGGCGACGCCGTTGACGAAGACGTGGGTGAGGCCCGTGGCGGCCTGCCGCGGGTCCTCGAAGGTGGCGGTGTCGGTAATCGTTCCCGGGTCGAACAGCACCAGGTCGGCGGCGTACCCGGCGCGGACCAGCCCGCGGTCGGCCAGCCGCAGCCGCCGCGCGGCCCGCCCGGTGAGGTGGGCGACGCACTCGGCGAGGTCCAGCACGCCGAGCTCACGGACGTACCGGGCCAGGTAGCGCGGGAACGTACCCCACGCGCGTGGGTGCGGCCGGGCGCCGACGAGCAGCCCGTCGCTGCCGCCGGTGTGCGTGGCGTGCCGCATGATCGCCTGGACGTTCTCCTCGTGCCCGACGTGCATCAGGCACGACGTTCCGAGCTTTTCGTCGAGCAGGGTGTCGAAGTACAGCTTCGCCGGTTCGGTGCGCTGCTTGACGGCTGACGCGGCGACGCTGTGGCCGACGAGGTGGGCGTTGCGGTCGTGGCGGACGCCGTTGATTTCGATGGCGTCCCAGTCGATCGGGACGCCGTGCGCACCGTCCGAACCGGACTCTTCGATCTCGGCGCGGATCCGCTCGCGTTCGTCCACATCGGACAACCGGGCGAGCGTGGCCGCCAGCCCGCCTTCGGTCGCCCAGCTCGGCAGGAGCGCGCTCAGGTAGGTCGCGCCCGGCAAGTACGGATAGGTGTCCAGCGAGATGTCGCAGCCGTCGCCGAGGGCGTCGTCCAGCAGCTTCAGCAGGTCGGGCGCCTTGCCCTTGTTGACCGAGAAGTTCATCGTCGCGTGCGCGAGGTGCAGCGGGCAGCCGGACTGCCTGCTCACGTCGATCATTTCGGCGAACGCTTCCAGTGCGCCCTTGCCGTAGCTGCGGTGGTGCGGGCTGTAGAACCCGCCGCCTTCGCCGACGACCCGGCACAGCTCGACCAGCTCGCCGGTGTCGGCGTACATCCCCGGCGTGTAGGTCAGGCCGGACGACATCCCCATCGCGCCTTCGCCCAGTCCGGTCGCGACGAGCTCCTTCATCCGGGTCAGCTCGGCGTCGGTGGCCGGGCGGTCGTCCCAGCCGACGGCGAGCATCCGGACCGTGCCCTGCGGCACCAGGTAGGCGGCGTTCACCGCGATGCCCTGATCCAGCCGGTCCAGGTACTCACCGACCGAGCGCCAGTTCCAGTCGAACCCCGGCGGGTCGTCGTTCCAGCCCGCGAGCTGCTGCCGCAGCGCCTCGAGCACGGCGTCGTCGACCGGCGCGTAGGACAGCCCGTCCTGGCCGAGTACCTCGGTCGTCACGCCCTGGGTGATCTTGGCCGGGTGGTCCGGGTTGGCCAGCAGCTGCAGGTCGGAGTGCGAATGCATGTCGATGAACCCGGGTGCGAGCACCAGGTCGCCGGCGTCGATCACCCGGCCGCCGGTGAGCGAGCCGGGGTCGGCGACATCCGCGATCTTCCCGTCGGCGAGGCCGACGTCGTGGCGGGCGAGCGGGGCGCCGGTGCCGTCGGCGACCAGCGCGCCCCGGACGACGACGTCCATCAGAACCACGTCCGGACGTAGCCGACGACGGTTTCGCCGTCGGCCGCGGTCATCGGCAGCAGCGGCCACTTGTCGAACACCGTGCACGGGTGGGAGAGGCCGAGCCCGATCCAGTCGCCGACCTCGACCGGCGAATCCGCCGGCAGCGCGAGGAAGGCGTGCTGGTCGTTCAGCTTGGTGACGACGTGGCCTTCGAGCGGTTCGGCGGGCCCGCCCGGCGTCCGGCGCAGCTGCGGCTCGGGCAGGCCTTCGTCGAAGGAAGCGTCCCGCTTGCCGATCGTGAGCAGCGCGAGCTCGTCCGAGGGCTTCGACGTCACCTGCGCCCACGCCCGCAGCGCCGGCCGGAAGGTGCCGGCCCCCTCGATGCGGGGGTGGTCGCCGAGCGGGGAGATCTCGCGGTAGAAGCCGTCGTCGTGGGTGAGGTAGGCGCCGCTGCGCAGCACCGGCAGCACGTCGAGGCCGTCCGGCCACGGCTTGGTCAGCTCGTTCGCGACCTGGTCGAAGTAGGCGCTGCCGCCGGCGGTGACGATGATCTGCCCGTCGAGCAGTCCCTCGTGCGCGAACGAGATCGCGAGGTCGCGCAGTCCGTCCACGTAGGAGCTGATCTTGCGCAGCGCGGCTTCGTCGGTGCCGTGGGACAGCGCGCCTTCGTAGCCGCCGGTGCCGCGCAGGCGCAGCGCCGGACTCGCCTGGACGGCTTCGGCGATGGCCAGCGCGGTCGCGGTGTCGCGGACGCCGGTGCGGCCGCCGTCGGCGCCCAGCTCGACCAGCACGTCCACCGGACGCTCGGTGCCCTGCAGGGCCGCGGTCATCAGCTCGACGCCGCGGACCGAGTCGACCCAGCAGAGGAACTCGAAGTCGCTGTCGGCGGCCAGTTCGGCGGCCAGCCAGCGCAGGCCGGCCGGGTCGAGGAACTGGTTGGCGAGCAGGATCCGGGACACGCCGAAGGCGCGGTAGATGCGCAGGTGACCGGCGTTGGCGCAGGTCACGCCCCACGCGCCGTGCTCGATCTGGCGCGCGAACAGCTGCGGGGCCATGGTCGTCTTGCCGTGCGGCGCGAGCACCACCCCGCGGGCGACGCACCACGCGGCCATCGTCCGCAGGTTGTGTTCGAGCGCTTCTTCGTCGAGGACGACGAAGGGGCCGAAGAACCCGTCGGTGAACAGGTTCAGCCGGCGGTCCGCGGCCTCGTCCAGGGTGAGCCCGGTCAAGGCGGGGGCGGCCGAGCGGAAGCGCCAGTCGATGCGTTCCTGGCGGAGTGCGTCGAGCGCGGCGGTGTTCATGGTGCATACGTTCATCGGCGGCGACCTCTGTTGCGTATGTTGCAACGACTGTTGCGCATTTTGAGTGTCATAGGTGTAGCATCCGGGTCGTCACAGGTCAACGGGGTGAAGGGCAGGGAGACGGAAAGTGACGAGCGGGCCCGAGGTGCTGTGCGTGGGCGAGTCCATGGCGTTGTTCGTGCCCGCCGAACCCGGCCCGCCGGAGGAGGTGAAGCGCTGGGTGCGCACCATCGGCGGCGCCGAGTCCAACGTGGCCTGCAACCTGCCCACGCTGGGGGTGTCGAGCGGCTGGGTGAGCGCGGTCGGTGACGACCCGTTCGGCCGGGCGATGCTGCGCGAGGTCGCGTCCCACGGGGTCGACGTCAGCGCGTGCTACGTCGACCCGCGGCGCCCGACCGGGCTCTACGTCAAGGAAAGCGGCGCCGGCGGCAGTCCCGTGCGCTACTACCGGACGGGCTCGGCCGCGTCCGGGATGGGCCCGGCGCTGCTCGACCGGCTCGATCTCGACGGCGTCCGCGTGCTCCACCTGTCGGGGATCACGCCGGTGCTGTCGGACAGCTGCCTCGCGCTGGTGCGCGCGCTGCTGGACATGCCGCGCGGCGACCGGCTGATCTCCTTCGACGTCAACCTGCGGCCCGCGCTCTGGGCGGGCCGCGACCCCGGGCTGCTCGCCGAACTGGCCGGTCAGGCGGACATCGTGCTGACCGGCGACGACGAAGCCCAGCGGGTGTGGGGGACCGGCGACCCGGCCGAGCTGCGCGCGCTGCTGCCGAAGCCGCGCACGCTCGTGGTCAAGCACGGCGAACGCGGCGCGACACTGGTGGAGGGCGAACCGCTGTTCGCGCCCGCGCTGCAGGTCGACGTCGTCGAGCCGGTCGGCGCCGGTGACGCGTTCGCCGCCGGGTTCCTCGCCGCCACCCTGCGCGGCGCCACCCCCCTGGAGCGGCTGCGGCAGGGGCACCTGCAGGCCGCCGCCACCCTGCTCACCCACGACGACGTCGGGGTGCCGCTGCCGCGTGCGGTCGTGGCTACCCTGCTGCACGCGGACCCGGACGAATGGCGTTCGGCGCGGCTGACCGGAGAGGGCGTGGTGCTGACGTGAGCCAGAGTCTGGACCGGGCGCTGACGCTGCTGAACTCCATCGCCAGGGACGCGCGGACCCTCGACGACCTCGCCGACGAGATCGGCGTGCACAAGTCGACCGTGCTGCGGCTGCTGCGCACCCTGGAGCAGCACCACTTCGTCCGCCGCGAAGGCGCCCGCCACTACCGGCTGGGCAGCGCCATGTTCGACCTCGCCAACCAGGCCCTCGACTCCTTCGACGTCCGCCGCAGCGCCCACCCCGCGCTCGCCGCGCTCAACACCCGCACCGGGCACACCGTGCACCTGGCCAGTTACGAGGACGGCGAAGTCGTCTACATCGACAAGTTCGAAGGCCGGCATTCGGTGCGGATGTACTCGCGCATCGGCAAGCGCGCGCCGCTGCACTGCACGGCCGTGGGCAAGGTGCTGGTCGCGGCGATGCCCGCGGCGCGGCGCGAGGAGATCGCGCGGTCGATCGAGTACCCGGTGCTGACGCCGAACACGATCACCACGCCTTCGGAATACCTGGCGGAGCTGGAGCGCGTGGCCCAGCGCGGGTACGCCGTCGACAACGCCGAGCACGAGGACTTCATCCACTGCATCGCGGCGCCCGTGCGCGGCGCGGACGGCGAGGTGCTGGCCGCCGCGTCGATGTCGGTGCCGAAGGTGCTGCTCGACTACGACGGCCTGCTCGCGCTGGTGCCCGAGCTGACGGCCGCCACCACGGAAGCTTCCGTCCACAGTGGATGGACGGAGAACGGAAAGGGGCACTGATGAGCAAGACGGCAGTTTCCACCGAGAACGCGCCGAAGCCGCCGGCGAAGTTCTCGCAGGCCGTCCGCAAGGGGAACCTGCTGCAGGTCGCCGGCCAGGTCGGCTTCGACCCGGCGACCGGCGCGATCGTCGGCGACGACGTCGTGGGCCAGACCCGGCAGACGTTCAAGAACATCGAGGCCGTGCTGGCGGAGGCGGGCGCGAGCCTCGCCGACGCGATCATGGTCCGCGTGTACCTGACCGACACGGACCACTTCGCCGCCTTCAACGAGGTGTACGACGAGCTGATCGGCGACGCCCCGCACGCGGCGCGCACGACGGTGTACGTGGGGCTGCCGGGCGAGCTGCTCGTCGAGATCGACGTGCTCTGCGTGCTGGACTGAGCCCGCGGTGGGCCGGGGTCCCCCCGGCCCACCTGGTTCAGCCGAGGACGCTCGTGTAGCCGTTGAGCGCGAGCTGCCCGCCGAGGTGGGCGTAGAGCACGTTCGAGCCGCGGTCGATTTCGCCGGTCTGGACGAGGTCGATCAGTCCCGCCATCGACTTGCCCTCGTAGACCGGGTCGGTGATCATGCCCTCCAGCCGGGCGCAGGTCTCGATGGCGTCCACAGTGGAGTCGTCGGGGATGCCGTAGATCCCGGCGTGGTAGCGGTCGTCCAGCTCGACCTCGGCGACCGCGCCCGCACCGATCAGCTCGGCGGTGTTGCGCGCGATGCGCGTGATCTGCTCGCGGGTCTCGGCGGGCTTGGCTGAGGCATCGATGCCGAGGATGCGCCGCTTCTTGCCGCGAGCCACCCCCGCGACCATGCCGCCCTGGGTGCTGCCGGTGACCGAGCAGACGACGACGGTGTCGAAGAAGACGCCGAGTTCTTCTTCCTGCTTCTCGAGTTCGACGATCCAGTTCGCGAACCCGAGCCCCCCGAGCCGGTGGTCCGACGCGCCGGCGGGGATGGCGTACGGCTTCCCGCCTCGTGCTTCGATCTCCGCGACGGCGTCCTCCCACGCCTGCTTGAAGCCGATGCCAAAACCGGCTTCGACGAGCCGGACGTCGGCGCCGAGGATCCGCGACAGCTGGATGTTGCCGACCTTGTCGTAGAGCGGATCGTGCCAGTCGACCCAGCTTTCCTGCACGAGCACGGCCTTCAGCCCGGCCCGCGCCGCGGCCGCGGCGACCTGCCGGGTGTGGTTGGACTGGACACCGCCGATGGAGACGAGCGTGTCGGCACCTTGGGCGAGCGCATCGGCGACGAGGTACTCCAGTTTGCGGGTCTTGTTCCCGCCGAAGGCCAGGCCGGAGTTGACGTCTTCCCGCTTGGCCCAGATCTTCGCGCCGCCGAGGTGTGCGGTGAGCCGTTCGAGCGGGTGCACGGGTGACGGACCGAACAGGAGCGGGAAGCGCGGGAAGGCGTCGAGGGTCATTGTTCCTCCAGCAGGTCGGTCCAGATGGTCGAAATGACTTCGACGGCGGTGGCGGCGTCGCGCTTCTCGAGGGCGTCGATGAGCATCGTGTGGCGTTCGACGGAGTTCCAGGCGAGCGCGGAGCTGAACCGCGCGTGCTCCAGGCGGCGCAGGAGCGGGGTGTAGCGGTCGAGGGTCGCGGCCACGGCGGCGTTGCCGGCCAGCCGGACGGGGACGTCGTGCAGTTCGTCGTCGGCCCGGACGGCCGCCTCGAGGTCACCGGCTTCGATGGCTTTCGCGAACCGATCATTGGCGGCCCGCATGGCGGCGATGTCCGCCGGGCGGCACTTCTGCGCGGCTTGCCGGACGGCGAACTCGTGCAGGAGCCGCACGATCTCGCGGGCGTCGAGGACGTCGGGGGACATGACGTCGGAGACGCGGGTGTAGGACTGCGGCTTTTGGTCGACGAGGCCGTCGTCGGTCAGCCGCCGGAGGGCCTCGCGCACGGGCGCCTTGGAGAGCCCGAGCTGCTCGGCGAGCTCCCGGTCCCGCAGCGGCGCACCGGGCGGCAGGGTCCCGTCGACGATGGCGCGGCGGATGCGGTCGTAGGCCTCGTCACGGAGGAGGGGGCGGGTGACCTTGGAGAGACTCACATCTAACATGTTAGCTGTCAGTTGGCTGGCTCGGCAAGCTTCCGACGTTGTCCACAGCCTGGCCGTGATGTGGATGGACGCCCTCCGGCTACCGCGTTTTCCGGGTTTTGTCCGGCGCCCCCGATAGACTGGACTGGGGACGCCCCCCGGAGAGGGTGGGGGCTGGTCTGGTGGCCGGCGGCTCGGGGAATTCGTCGCAAAACGGCCAGGTGTACTTCTCGCCAGCAGGCCCGCATGGGTGAGTGGCCGGTCGAGGCGATCATGACCGCCTCGACCGAACAACCGTCACCTCGCCGCAGCTAGTCCGCCCAGTTGTGGCTCGGCAATCTATAAACTTCAAAGCGACCCGGTGCTCTTGAGGCATCCCTGCTCTCGCGAGCGGCCTCGGAAGGGGATCAGTAAACCGGCCCGGTGTACTTCTCCCCAGGCCCCTGACCAGGCTCATCCGGCACAGCCGAAGCCTCCCGGAAGGCCTTCTGCAGCGACTGCAAGCCGTCCCGCAAGGGCCCGGCGTGCAGGCCCAGGTACTCCGCGGAGGCCGTCACGAGCCCCGCCAACGCCGTGATGAGGCGGCGGGCCTCATCAAGGTCGCGGTGCGGGGAAGTCGCGGGATCGGCGTCGGCCAAGCCGAGCCGCTCGGCGCCGGCCGACAGCAGCATCACCGCCGCGCGGCTGATCACCTCCACGCTGGGGATCTCCGCCAGATGGCGGTCGTCCGGGGAATACGGGGGCTGTTCGGAGGGTTGTTCTGACACGTCTGGTACCCTTCCACGAGCGACCAGCCCTCGAGCGATCGGGGGCGGCAAGTGGAGCCCCGCTCCCACCCGCGTCACCGTCCAGGTGTCCGGGTCCGGTCTCGCCAGGACGCAAGTCCGAAGCGAAGCAGTGTCCTCCGGGGCACGATCGGAACAGAGTGGGCCCCGCGCACCGAACGGTGTCGGGGCCTTCGCTATGTGGGCACCAGGTCGAAACGAGAACAGGAAACATTCCTCGGACCAAGGAGGCCCCATCAGCTCCGAGACACGCATCAACGACCGTATCCGGGTGCCGGAGGTCCGACTCGTCGGCCCCGCCGGCGAACAGGTCGGCATCGTCCGGATCGAGGATGCGCTGCGCCTGGCGCAGGAGAACGACCTCGACCTCGTCGAGGTCGCGCCGCAGGCCCGCCCGCCGGTGTGCAAGCTCATGGACTTCGGCAAGTTCAAGTACGAGAGCGCGCAGAAGGCCCGTGAGTCGCGGCGCAACCAGCAGCTGACCGTCATCAAGGAACAGAAGCTGCGTCCCAAGATCGACCAGCACGACTACGAGACCAAGAAGGGTCACGTGTCGCGGTTCCTGGCGGCGGGCAACAAGGTCAAGGTCACGATCATGTTCCGCGGCCGCGAGCAGTCCCGGCCGGAGCTCGGCTACCGGCTGCTGCAGAAGCTCGCCGAAGACGTCACGGAGCTCGGCTTCGTCGAGTCGTCGGCGAAGCAGGACGGTCGCAACATGATCATGGTGCTGGCCCCGCACAAGAACGTGAAGCCGAAGGCGAAGGCCGAGGCGGCCCCCGAGCCGACCCCCGACGCGTAGGCGCCGACCAGCACGAGTCAGCGGCTCACCGGTTCTCCGGTGAGCCGCCGCACGAAAGAGGACACAATGCCGAAGATGAAGACCCACAGCGGGACGTCCAAGCGCATCCGCAAGACGGGTACGGGCAAGCTGCGCCGCCAGATGACCGGCCGGCGCCACCGCATGGAGAAGAAGTCCAGCCGCGTGACCCGCCGCCTCGAAGGCACCACCGAGGTGTCGAAGACCGAGGCCGGCCGCGTGAAGCGCCTGCTCGGCATCTGATCCCGCAGAACTTGCTGTAACCACCCGGGGCGGCCCCCTCGCCCCCTGAAATCGACAGGATGGACCCGTGGCACGCGTCAAGCGGGCGGTCAATGCCCAGAAGAAGCGTCGCGCAACTCTCGAACTGGCCAGCGGCTACCGCGGCCAGCGTTCGCGGCTGTACCGCAAGGCCAAGGAGCAGACGCTTCACTCGCTCAACTACGCCTACCGGGACCGCCGTGCCCGCAAGGGTGACTTCCGCCAGCTGTGGATCACCCGCATCAACGCGGCGGCTCGCGCGAACGGCGTGACCTACAACCGGTTCATCCAGGGCATCAAGGCCGCGGGTGTCGAGGTCGACCGCAAGATCCTCGCGGACCTCGCCGTCAACGACGCCGCCGCCTTCACCGCGCTGGCCGAGCTCGCCAAGGCCAACGTGAACACCGGCGAAGCGAAGTCGGCCTGACCGGCAGCTTTCCCCGACCCGGGGCGGAACCGTTCACCGAACGGACCCCCCGGGTCGTTGCTGCGCGCAAGCTGACGCGGCGCGCGGAACGTGACAAGACCGGCCGCTTCCTGGCCGAAGGCGCCAACGCCGTCGAGGCCGCGCTGGCCGGCGGCACGGTGTACGAGCTGTTCGTCACCGAGCGCGCGGCCGCGCAGCACGCGGACCTGGTCGACGCGGCCCGCGAGGCCGGCGTCGGCGTCTCGCCGATCACCGACCGCGCGGCCGACGGGCTCTCGGAAACCGTGACACCGCAGGGCATCGTGGCCGTCTGCGCGATGCTGGACCGGCCCCTCGAAGAAGCCGTGACTCCGGCGGCCCGGCTCGTGGTCGTGCTGGTGGACGTCGCCGACCCCGGCAACGCGGGCACAGTGATCCGCGTCGCCGACGCGGCCGGCGCCGACGCGGTGGTCCTGGCGGGTGACACGGTCGACCCCCACAACGGCAAGTGCGTGCGCGCGGCCGCCGGCAGCCTCTTCCACCTGCCGATCGCGCGCGTCCGCGACGTTCCCGCCGCGCTGGCCGCCTGTTCGGCCGCGGGCCTGCGGACGTTCGCGGCCCACGGCTACGCCGACGCCGAACTCGATCGGGTGGACCTCGCCGCGGCGACGGCGTGGGTGTTCGGCAACGAGGCCCACGGCCTGTCCGCCGACGTCCTCGACCGGACCGACCTCGCCGTCCGGATTCCGCTCTACGGCAAGGCCGAGAGCCTCAACCTGGCCACCGCCGCGGCCGTCTGCGTGTACACGAGCGCGATGGCGGCGCGGCGCTGAAGCGGCGGTAGGCTGCCCGATCATCCGTTGTGACCGTTCCGGGGGGATTCGATGGGCAGGCTGGCTCGTTCGTTCGCGCTGTTCTCCGCTTCGTTCAAAGTGCTGCGCGCCCATAAGGGGCTGGCGTGGTTCCCGGTGCTCGCCGGGATCGCCGGGCTGCTGGTCGCCGGCGTGTTCCTGACACCCGCGTTCTTCACCGTCCACCTGCAGGCCGGCAACCTGCGGCCCACCGCAGGCACGTACGTGCTGCTGGTGGCTTTCTACCTCGTCTCGGCGTTCGTGACGATCTTCTTCAACGCCGCCCTGATCTCCCAGGCGGACATCGCGCTGCGCGGCGACGGCGGCCTGCCGGGCGTCGGCGCGGGCCTGGCGGCGGCCGGCCGCCGCTGGCCGGTCCTGCTCGGCTGGGCCGGCCTGACCGCGACGGTCAGCCTGGTGCTGCGCACGATCGAAGAGCGCCTCGGCTTCCTCGGCAGCATCGTCAGCAGCCTGGTCGGCCTGGCCTGGCGGCTCACGACGTTCCTCGTGCTGCCGATCGTCATGCTCGAAGGCGCCGGGGTGAAGGCCGGCGTCAAGCGGTCGGTCGAACTGTTCCGCCGCACCTGGGGCGAGAACGTCGCCGGCACGGCGGGGATCGGCCTGGTCGGCTTCATCCTCAGCCTCGCCGGCTACGCGGTGCTGCTGCTCGCCGGCTTCCTGCTCGGCGGCACGGCGACGCTGTTCGTCTGCGTCGGGCTGGCGATCGTCTGGACGCTGCTGGTCGCGGTCTTCACCACCACGCTGACGGGCATCTACCAGACGGCGCTGTACCGCTACGCCGCCGACGGCGTCGTGCCCGGCGAATTCGCGTCGGTCGACTTCAGCGAGGCGTTCCGCGAGCGCTGACCGCGCATCCGCGCGCCTCCGGGCCGACCGGGGGCGCGCGGAGCCGATCCCATAGACTTTTCCCGCCTTTGACCTCTCGCGCGTCGTGTGCGGCGACGCGCGAACGACCAGTCCCAGCGGACGCCGAGGAGTTATGTCCGGAGCCACGGAGAAGGAAGCACAGGGCGCGGTCCTCGCCCCCGAGACGCTGCAGGAGGCGGTCAAGGCCGCCGAAGCGGCGTTCGCCGCCGCGACCGGGCTCGAAGGGCTGGCCGAGGTCAAACCGGCCCACCTCGGCGATCACGCGCCGCTGATGCTGGCCCGCCGCGAGATCGGCGCCCTGCCCAAGCAGGAGAAGGCCGAGGCGGGCAAGCGGGTCAACGAGGCCCGCCAAGCCGTCCAGGCCGCCTTCGACGCGCGCCGGGCCGAGCTCCAGAAGGAGCGCGACGAGCGCGTGCTCCGCGAAGAAGCGGTCGACGTCACACTCCCGTGGGACCGCGTCCCGCGCGGCGCCCGGCACCCGATCAGCACCATCTCCGAACGCGTCGCGGACGCCTTCGTCGCGATGGGCTACGAGATCGCCGAGGGGCCCGAGCTCGAAGCCGAGTGGTTCAACTTCGACGCCCTGAACTTCGGCAAGGACCACCCGGCCCGGCAGCTGCAGGACACGTTCTACGTCGGCGAAGAGGACTCGGGCCTGGTGCTGCGCACGCACACCTCGCCGGTCCAGGCCCGCACGCTGCTGCACCGCGACCTGCCGGTGTACGTCGTCTGCCCGGGACGGACGTACCGCACCGACGAGCTCGACTCGACGCACACCCCGGTGTTCACCCAGGTCGAGGGCCTCGCGGTGGACAAGGGCATCACGATGGCCCACCTCAAGGGCACGCTGGACGCCTTCGCCCGCGCCATGTTCGGCGAGAATTCGAAGACGCGCCTGCGCCCGCACTTCTTCCCGTTCACCGAGCCGTCCGCGGAGGTGGACGTCTGGTTCGAGGAGAAGAAGGGCGGCCCCGGCTGGGTCGAGTGGGGCGGCTGCGGCATGGTCAACCCGAACGTGCTGCGCGCCTGCGGCGTCGACCCCGAGGTGTACTCGGGCTTCGCCTTCGGCATGGGCATCGAGCGCACCCTGCAGTTCCGCAACGGGATCCCGGACATGCGCGACATGGTGGAGGGCGACGTCCGCTTCACCCTTCCCTTCGGAACGGAGGCGTAGTGCGAGTCCCAGTCAGCTGGCTGACCGAACACCTCGAGCTCGCTGAAGAGGTCACCCCGCAGGACCTGGCCGACGCGTTCGTCCGGATCGGCATCGAGGTCGACGACCTGCACGAGCTCGGACCCGTGACCGGCCCGCTGGTCGTCGGCCGCGTGGCCGAGATCGAGGAGCTCACCGAGTTCAAGAAGCCGGTGCGCTTCTGCCGCGTCGACGTCGGCGAGCCCGCCGACGAAGCCGAGGAGCTCGACGACGAACTCGACGACGAGGACGACGACGAAGCGGGCGAGCTCGACGAGGGCCCGCACGGCATCAAGACCCGCGGCATCATCTGCGGCGCGCGCAACTTCGCCGAGGGCGACCTGGTCGTCGTCGCGCTGCCGGGCGCGGTCCTGCCCGGCGACTTCGCCATCGCCGCCCGCAAGACCTACGGCCGGATCAGCGACGGCATGATCTGCTCGGCCCGCGAGCTCGGCCTCGGCGACGACCACACCGGCATCCTGGTGCTGCCGCCGGGCACCGCGAGCCCGGGCGACGACGCCCAAGAGCTGCTCGGCCTCAACGACTCGGTGATCGAGGTCGCCCCGACCCCGGACCGCGGCTACGCGCTGTCGATCCGCGGGCTCGCGCGCGAGCTGTCGAACGCGCTGGACGTGCCCTTCGGCGACCCGGCGCTGCTCGAGGTCCCGGCCGCCGAGGGCGACGCGTGGCCGGTCCGCATCGAGGACCCCGAAGGCTGCCCGCGGTTCGTGCTGCGCCGGGTCACCGGCCTGGACGCGACCGCGCCGACGCCGTGGCGGATGCGGCGGCGCCTGATGCTGGCCGGCATCCGGTCGATCTCCCTGGCCGTCGACGTCACGAACTACGTGATGCTGGAGCTGGGCCACCCGCTGCACGCGTTCGCCACCAAGGCCATCCAGGGCGATCTGGTGGTGCGCCGGGCGAAGCCGGGCGAGAAACTGACCACTTTGGACGACGTCGAGCGCACGCTCGACCCGGACGACGTGGTGATCGCCGACGACAGCGGCGTCATTTCGCTCGCCGGCACGATGGGCGGGGCGAGCACCGAGATCACGCCGGAGAGCACCGACGTGCTGCTCGAGGCGGCGCACTGGAACCCGGCCGCGATCAGCCGCACCGCCCGGCGGCACAAGTTGTTCTCCGAGGCCGCCAAGCGCTTCGAGCGGTTCACCGACCCGCAGCTGTGCGGGGCGGCGGTCGAGCTGGCCGCCCGGCTGCTGCGCCAGTACGGCGACGCCGCCATCCAGCCCGGCCGCACCGACGAGGGCGGCGTCGAGCCGAGCCCGGCGGTCGTCATGCCGATCAACCTGCCCGACAAGGTGGCGGGGGTGAGCTACCAGCGCGGGGTCACGGTGCGCCGCCTCACCCAGATCGGCTGCAAGGTTTCGGTCGGCACGGGCGACGACGGCACCGGCCTGGTGACGGCGATCCCGCCGAGCTGGCGCGGCGACCTGCGGCAGCCGGCCGACCTCGTCGAAGAGGTCCTGCGGCTGGAGGGCTACGACAGCATCCCGTCGGTGCTGCCCGCCGCCCCGGCCGGCCGCGGCCTGACCGACAGCCAGCGGCGCGTCCGGGGGGTGTCCCGGGCGCTGGCCGAGGCGGGCTACGTCGAGGTGCGCCCGTTCCCGTTCGTCAGCGAAGCGGTGTGGGACGCCTTCGGCCTCCCGGACGGCGACGTCCGCCGCAACACGGTGGTGGTCCGCAACCCGCTGGAGGCGGACCGCAACCGCCTGGCGACGACGCTGCTGCCGGGCCTGCTGGACACCCTGCAGCGCAACGTTTCCCGCGGGATGAAGGACGTGTCGCTGTACCACATCGGCCAGGTCGTGCTCCCGGCTCCGAACCCGCTGAAGGTCCCGGACCTCGGCGTCGACCGGCGGCCGTCGGACGAGGAACTGGCCCTGCTGGAGGCGGCGGTGCCGCAGCAGCCGCTGCACGTCGCGGTGGTCCTCGCGGGCAACCGGCGCCGTGCGGGCTGGTGGGGCGCCGGCGAGCCGGCGAACTGGGCCGACGCGGTCCAGGCGGCCCGCACGATCGCGGAGGCCGCGGGCATCGAGCTGAAGGTGCAGGCGGCGGACCTCCCGCCGTGGCACCCGGGCCGCTGCGCCCAGCTCCGGGTCGGCGACTGGCCGGTCGGCCACGCGGGCGAGCTGCACCCCAAGGTGGTCGAGGCCCTCGGCCTGCCGCCGCGGACGGTGGCGATGGAGCTGGACCTCGACGCGATCCCGCTGCCGGACGCCCGCCCGGCGCCGAGCGTGTCGGGCTACCCACCGGTGCTCCTGGACGTCGCCCTCGTGGCGGCGGCGGACGTCCCGTCGGCGGACCTGGCCGAGGTCCTGCGAAGCGGGGCGGGCGAGCTCCTGGAGGACATCACGCTGTTCGACGTGTACGCAGGCGAGCAGGTCGGCGAGGGCAAGCGATCGCTGGCGTACAAGCTGCGGTTCCGGGCGCCGGACCGCACCCTGACGGTCGACGAGGCCACCAAGGCCCGCGACGCAGCGGTGGCCGCGGCAGGCGAGCGCTTCAACGCCACGCTCCGCGCCTGACGAGCACCCGGGGAGGGGCCGCCCACCGGCCCCTCCCCGGCTGCCCCAGGCCCCCACCATCCAAGCCATCCGTCCAGGCCCGCGATCCGACCCTCCGGGTACGCAGGCCGACTCTTCAGGCACGCCAGCCGACCGTCCGGGCCCGCGAGGCGGCCTTCCAAGCGCGACGCCAGGCCACCCGGGTACGCCAGCCGACCCTCCGGGTACGTGCACCGACCCTCCAGGTACGCAGGCCGACCCTCCAGGCACGCGCCCTGCCCCTTCCGGCGCACCACAGCCGCAGCTCAGCCGATGTGCTTGAGCGCCTCCCGTCTCGACAGCCCCGACAACCCCGGGTGGTCGTCCACGAACCGCCGCACCCAGTCCGGTGCCGTCTTCGCGTAGTCTCGCAACGCCCAGCCGATCCCCTTGCGCAGGAAGAACTCCGGCTCGGCGATGGCCGGCTCGATCGCGCGGGTGAGCAGGCCGGTGTCGGTGTCCTCCTTGGCGCCCACCTGGCAGATGATCGCCGTCCGGCGGCGCCAGAGGTCGGTGTCGCTCGCCCAGGCCAGCATCGTCGGTGTCACCCGGGTGCGGAACGACCGGAGGATCGGGCCGATCCGCCGGATCGCCAGCTCGTCCACGTAGTCCCACCACGCTCCGCCGACGATCATCTCCTCGTACACCGGCAGCAGCTCCGGGTCCTGCCACTGCCGGTACGCGCGGTACCCGGAAAGATCGATGGCCGCGTAGCGCTCCTCGCGGTATTCGGCCGTCCGCCACAGCTTCAGGACGGTCGCCGAAAACGTCACCCGATCGGGCAATGTGTGCTCGGCGAGCAGCTGCTTGAGCAGCGCGCTGCGCTGGGGCTTCGCCACTCCGCGGAACGGCACGGCCGACTTCATGTACGCCTGCATCGCCGGCGCTTTCGCCGGGTCGGCCACCTCGGCCAACCCGGCGCGGATCGCCTTGACCAGCCTCTCGTCTGCGCTCATCCACCCTCCCTCCGGGCTCTGGTGCTCGGGAGCGTACTGCCGGCCACCGACAGTTCCGGTGCGGCGCGGACACCGCAGATACCGACGAAAGGCGGATGGCGAAAGCCGCGTCGGTCAGCGAGATTGTCCGGGGTTGCCGGTAGTTTCGTGGAAATCTGGCGAACGCTGTCGAATGCGGACGAAAAGGACGAGTGTGAAAAGAATCGTTGCCGCCGTCGCCGCCGCGGGGCTCGCGGCCGGGCTGATGGCCGCCGCGCCCGCCGCCTCGGCGGAACCCGGGGTGCAGTTCACCCCCGCGCCGATCGCCTGGGGCCCCTGCGCGTCGGCGAGCCTCAAGGCCAACGGCGCCGAATGCGGCTACCTGGAAGTGCCGATGGACTACGCGAAGCCGGGCGGGGCGAAGGTCTCCGTCGCGGTCTCGCGGATCAAGCACAAGACCGCGCAGTCCCAGGGCATCATGCTGGTGAACCCGGGCGGGCCCGGTGGCTCCGGCCTTGGCCTGTCGGTGCTCGGCAAGTACGTGCCGAACCACGCGGGCGACAACTACGACTGGATCGGCTTCGACCCGCGGGGCGTCGGGTCCAGCAAGCCCGCCATCAGCTGCGACGGGAACTACTTCAGCTACAACCGGCCCGCCTACGTGCCGACCACGCCGCAGCTGGAGAAGACCTGGCTCGCCCGTTCGAAGGGGTACGCCGACGCGTGCCGCAAGAACGGCGAGATCCTGAACCACCTCAAGACGACCGACGTCGCGCAGGACATGGACAGCCTGCGCAAGGCGCTCGGTGAGAAGCAGATCAACTACTACGGCTTCTCCTACGGCACCTACCTCGGCCAGGTGTACAGCACGCTGTACCCGAAGAACGTCCGCCGGATGGTGCTGGACGGCAACGTCGACCCGCGGAAGGTCTGGTACCAGGCCAACCTCGACCAGGACGTCGCGTTCGACAAGAACATCAAGATCTACTTCGACTGGCTCGCGAAGTACGACGACGTCTACCACCTGGGCAGCACCGGCGAGGCCGTCGAGAAGCTCTGGTACGACACCCAGCACAAGCTGGCCAAGAACCCGGCGGGCGGGGTCATCGGCGGCGACGAGTGGACCGACGTCTTCCTGCAGGCCGGCTACTACGTCTTCGGCTGGGTCGACATGGCCAAGGCCTTCGACGGCTACGTGCACAAGGGTGACTGGCAGACGCTCAAGGCGCTCTACGACGCCTCGAACCCGCCGGGCGACGACAACGGGTTCGCCGTGTACCTGGGCGTGCAGTGCACCGACGTGCAGTGGCCGACCGACTGGAACCGCTGGCGGGTCGACAACTGGCTGACCTACTTCAAGGCCCCGTTCGAGACCTGGGGCAACGCCTGGTTCAACGCGCCATGCGTGTACTGGCCGGCGAAGCCGGGCAAGCCGGTGAACATCGACGGCAGCAAGGTGGCCGGCGCGCTGCTCATCAGCGAGGAGCTCGACGCCGCCACGCCGTACACCGGCAGCCTCGAGGTGCGGAAGCGGTACCCGAACTCGAGCCTGATCAGCGCACCGGGCGGGACCACGCACGCCGGTTCGCTCTCCGGCGTGTCCTGTGTGGACGACAAGATCGCCGACTACCTGGCCACCGGCACCCTGCCGAAGCGCCAGCCCGGCAACCACTCGGACGTCCAGTGCAGCCCGGTGCCGCCGCCGGTGCCCGACGGCGCCGCGGCGCAGAAGTCGGACAGCTCCGCGAAGGCCGCCCAGGAGAAGCAGAGCACGCTGGCCCAGCTGCTGCACTTCTGAGCGCAACCGTTCCACCCCGCTGCCCCGGCCCGGTGCTTCCGGACCGGGGCAGCGTCTTGTCCGCCGGTGTTCCATCGTCGCCTCCTCGTGACGGTTCGTGGTCAACGGGGACGTTAGGGGAGGGGTCCGACAATTTCGGAGCGAAGTGGGCCGTGAGCAGCGCGTGGCCGAAAATTGTCGGGGGTGCGCGCTAGCTTCGTGGCATGTCGATCATCGAAGAGCGCCGGACCGAGGTCCGGGCGCAGGACAACACCTACCAGATCGTGGTCTCGACCAGGACGGACGTCGACCGCGCCGAACCCACGCCCCGGGTGATGATCACCCTGGAAGCCGGTGGACCCGGCGGCGAACCGGTCGCCGAGGGCAGCCTCGACCTGGACGTCGCGGTGGCGGCCACGGTGGCAGATCTCGTCGCGGACGGGTTGCTCTCCGCAACCGGGGAGGGCCGCGGGCCGCGGCGAAGATCCGCGGGTCGTCCCGCCCAGCAGGGCCGCCCGTGGAGCGCGGAGATGGATGCGGAACTGGAGGGCCGGTGGATCGCGGGGGAGAGCGTCGCGCAGATCGCGGCGTACTTCGAACGCACCCCCGGTGGCATCCGCGCCCGCCTGCCGCGCGTGGGCTGCGACCCGGAGAACCCCGGTTGTTACCTCCCTGTGCCGCCGAGCAGGCGCACGGACGTGGACGGAGGTGAACCGACCTGAGTGACGGCGGTGGGCCGGTCCCCAGCGGACCGGCCCACCGCCGGACACCGGGCGGTTCGCCGACGAGCAGGGGAGGACATCCGTGGAGAAGCAGTTTTCACCCGGCCGTGTGAATCCGGCGCGGGACGAGGAAGGCCTCGCAAGAGAGTGGCCGGTCCGGGTGGCCGGCGGTGCGGGCTTGTGGCGGCGGGCGATCTTGGTGCTTGCCGTTGTGTGGTTCGGTGGGTGGCAGGCCGTTTCGCGCTGGCGTCTTCCGCGCCGGGCGTCGGCCAAGGCGGCCGGTGGTGCGGGTTGGTGGCGGCGAGCGATCTGGGCACCCGCCGTCGTGTTGCGCGGTGGGCGGCCGGTCCTTGCGCGCGGGCGTCTTCCGCGCCGGGCGTCGGCCAAGGCGGCCGGTGGTGCGGGTTGGTGGCGGCGAGCGATCTCGGCATCCGCCGTGGTGTTGTGCTGCGGGCGATCGATCCTTTCACGCGGGCGCCTCCCGCGCCGGGGCCCCGGCAGCCGGCCCGGCTCAGAGTGCAGCGACCGGCCGGTCCGCATCCCCGGCCGCCGCGTTGGCCCGGCTCGCGAGCGCCTTCAAGTGCGCCACCAGTTCCGCCGGTTCCTCGACCGTGAACGCGCATCCCAGCCCCAGCAACCGGAACGCGAGCCAGTCCAGCGTGTCCGCGTGGCTGCGCCACCGGCAGCGGCCGTCGCCGAGGTCGGTCAGGTCGGCTGCCGCCTGGCCGAGGCGGGGTGCGATCTGCGCGGCCGGCTCGGCCAGGACCGCCACCGCCCGGTAGGACGCCGCCAGGTCGTAGAACCGGTCGAGCACGTAGGCCGCCAGGTCCGTGGCGGGCGGCTCGCGCCGTGCCACGCGGCCGCCGGTGGCCTGGGCCTCGCGGACGCGGTCGGCGCGGAACACGCGCCAGTCCGCCCGGTCGAGGTCGTAGGCGACCAGGTACCAGCGGCGGCCCGCGGCGACCAGCCGCAGCGGCTCGGCCCGGCGGCGGGTCTCGGCCCCGTCGTGGGCGCGGTAGCGGAACCGGACGGTTTCGTGGTTGGTGATCGCCCCGGCGAACACCGTCAGCTGCGCCGGGTCGACGACGGGCCCGGTGGCCGGCACGGCGACCGTCGCCGTGCCGATCGTGCCCACCCGGCGGCGCAGCCGCGCCGGCAGCACCTGCTCCAGCTTGGCCAGCGCCCGCACGGACGCCTCCTCGATCCCGGACACGGACTGCCCCGCGGCGGTCCGCAGCCCCACCGCGATCGCGACCGCTTCCTCGTCGTCGAGCACCAAAGGCGGCATCGCGGTGCCCGCTACCAGCCGGTACCCGCCGGCCACGCCGCGGCTGGCCTCGACCGGGTAGCCCAGCTCACGCAGCCGTTCGATGTCGCGGCGGATCGTGCGCGGGCTGACACCCAGCCGCTCGGCCAGTTCGCTGCCCGGCCACTCGCGAGGGGTCTGGAGCAGCGAAAGGAGTCCGAGCAGCCGGGCCGGGGTATCCGTCATGCGCCCAGCATCCCAAGGTGGCGGGCACCACTTCGGGTTTGTTTAGACTTGCAAGGGCGTGCATAATCATGCGTATGACGGTGAACATCGCGGTGGCCGGAGCCAGCGGGTACGCGGGTGGTGAGCTGCTGCGCCTGCTCCTGACCCATCCCGAGGTCGAGATCGGCGCGCTCACGGCCGCCAGCAGCGCGGGCACGAAGCTCGGCGTCCACCAGCCCCACCTCGTCCCCCTCGCCGACCGCGTGCTGGCCGAGACGACGCCGGAGACCCTCGCCGGCCACGACGTCGTCTTCCTCGCGCTGCCCCACGGGCACTCCGCGGCGATCGCGGCGCAGCTCGGCCCGGACGTCCTGGTGGTCGACCTCGGCGCCGACCACCGCCTGGCCGACGCGGGCGACTGGCAGCGCTGGTACGGCGGCGACCACGCCGGCCAGTGGCCGTACGGCCTGCCGGAACTCCCCGGCGCCCGCGGAAAGCTCGCCGGCACCAAGCGGATCGCCGTGCCCGGCTGCTTCCCGACCGGCGGGTCGCTGGCCCTGGCGCCCGCGTTCGCCGGCGGGCTGATCGAGCCCGACGTCACGATCGTCGCGGTCACCGGGACGTCCGGGGCAGGCAAGAGCCTCAAGCCGAACCTGCTCGGCTCCGAGGTGATGGGCTCGGCGAGTGCGTACGGCGTCGGCGGCGCCCACCGGCACACTCCGGAGTTCGTGCAGAACCTCTCGGCTGTCGCGGGCGAGCGGGTCACCGTGTCCTTCACCCCGGTGCTCGCGCCGATGCCCCGCGGCATCCTCACCACGGCGAGCGCTCCGCTGAAGGACGGCGTCGACGAGGCCGCGGCCCGGGCGGCGTACGAGAAGGCCTACGACGCGGAGCCGTTCGTCCAGCTCCTGCCCGCGGGCGCCTGGCCGGCCACCGCGTCGACGCTCGGTTCGAACAACACCCAGCTGCAGGTCACGGTCGACACCGGCGCGCGCCGCCTGGTCGTCGTCGCCGCGATCGACAACCTGACCAAGGGCACCGCCGGCGGTGCCGTCCAGTCGATGAACCTGGCCCTCGGCCTCCCGGAAACCACCGGCCTCCCGACCGTAGGAGTGGCACCGTGACCGTCACCGGCCCCCAGGGCTTCCGCGCCGCCGGCGTCGCCGCCGGGATCAAGGCCTCCGGCGCGCTCGACCTCACCCTGGTCGTCAACGACGGCCCGCTCGACGTCGCCGCGGGGGTGTTCACCCGCAACGTCATCAAGGCCGCGCCGGTGCTCTGGTCGCAGGAGGTGCTCAAGCAGCAGCGGCTCAAGGCCGTCGTCCTCAACTCGGGCGGCGCCAACGCGGCCACCGGGCCCGGCGGCTTCCAGGACACCCACGCCACGGCCGAGAAGGTCGCCGAAGTCCTGCAGGCGGGCGCGATCGAGGTCGCCGTCTGCTCCACCGGCCTGATCGGCGAGCGGCTGCCGATGGCCGCGGTCCTGTCCGGAGTGGACACGGCTTTCAAGGCCCTCGACACCGGCCCCGAAGCGGGCCTGAACGCCGCCAAGGGCGTGATGACCACCGACACGAAGCCGAAGCAGGCCTTCGCGAAGCACGACAGCGGCTGGAGCGTCGGCGGCTTCGCCAAGGGCGCGGGCATGCTCGCGCCCAACCTCGCCACCATGCTCTCGGTGCTGACCACCGACGCCGTGGCGGACAAGGAAACCCTCGACCGCGCCCTGCGCGCGGCCACCCACCTCACCTTCGACCGGCTCGACGTCGACGGCGGCACGTCCACCAACGACACCGTCCTGGTGCTGGCGTCCGGCGCGAGCGGCGTCGAACCGACGGAAGCGGAGCTCACCGAGCTGCTCACCGCGGTGAGCCACGACCTGGTGCTCCAGCTGCGCGCCGACTCCGAGGGCGCCACCAAGGACGTCGACGTCACCGTGCGCGGCGCGGCCACCGAAGCCGACGCGATCGCCGTCGCCCGCACGATCGCCGAGGACAACCTGGTCAAGACGGCGCTGTTCGGTTCCGACCCGAACTGGGGCCGGATCGCCATGGCGCTCGGCCGGGTGCCGGCCCGCATCGACCCGGAGGCCGTCTCGATCGCGATCAACGGCGTCACCCTGTTCGCCCAAGGTGTGCCGGCAGCCGACCGGTCGGAGGCCGACCTCACCGGCCGGGCCATCGAAATCGTCGTCGACCTCGGCGTCGGCCCGAGCACGGCGACCATCTACACCACGGACCTTTCGCACGGTTACGTCGAAGAGAACAGCGCGTACTCCTCATGAACCAGGAGGCTCTGATTTCCGCGGACGAACGACTCGCGACAGCGGCCGAGAAGGCCGGGGTGCTCATCGAAGCGCTGCCTTGGCTGCAGCGGTTCCACGGGGCCACCGTGGTGGTGAAGTACGGCGGCAACGCGATGATCGACGAGCAGCTCAAGGCGGCCTTCGCCGAGGACATGGTGTTCCTCCGGCTGGCCGGCCTGCGCCCGGTCGTCGTGCACGGCGGCGGCCCGCAGATCACCGCGATGCTCAAGCGCCTCGGCGTCGAAGGGGAGTTCAAGGGTGGCCTGCGGGTCACCACCCCGGAGACGATGGACATCGTCCGGATGGTGCTCACCGGCCAGGTCAGCCGCGAGCTCGTCGGCCTGATCAACGCCCACGGCCCGTACGCGGTCGGCATCTCCGGCGAGGACGCCCGGCTGTTCACCGCCGAGCGCAAACAGGCCACTGTGGACGGTGAGCAGGTCGACATCGGGCTCGTCGGCGAGGTCGCCGAGGTCAACCCGGACGCGGTGCTCGACATCGTCAACGCCGGGCGCATCCCGGTCGTGTCCACGGTCGCCCCGGACGTCGACGGCGTCGTGCACAACGTCAACGCCGACACGGCCGCCGGTGCGCTGGCGGCCGCGCTGGGCGCCGAAAAACTGGTCGTGCTCACCGACGTCGAAGGCCTGTACGCGAACTGGCCCGACCGGTCGTCGCTGATCGACCGCGTCCGCGTCGACCGGCTCGAGACCATGCTGCCCGGCCTGGCCAGCGGCATGATCCCGAAGATGGAGGCGTGCGTGCGCGCCATCCGCGGCGGCGTGCGCCGGGCGCACGTGATCGACGGCCGTCTCGCCCATTCGGTGCTGCTGGAGGTCTTCACCTCACGCGGCGTCGGCACCATGGTCTTCCCCGAAACGGAGCTCCCGTGACCGACCTTCAGTCCAATGTGGATGGCCAAGCGCACTGGCAGTCCGCCCTCATGGACAACTACGGCACGCCCAAGCTGACGCTCGTGCGCGGCGAGGGCGCGAAGGTGTGGGACGCCGACGGCAAGGAGTACGTCGACCTGGTCGGCGGCATCGCCGTCAACGCGCTCGGCCACGCGCACCCGGCCGTCGTCGAAGCCGTCACCGAGCAGATCAAACGGCTCGGTCACACCTCGAACCTCTACGTCAACCCGGTGGCCGTCGAGCTCGCCGAAGCGCTGCTCGACGTCGCCGGCCTCACCGGTCACGGCAAGGTGCTGTTCGTCAACTCCGGGGCCGAGGCCAACGAAGCCGCGCTGAAGATCAGCCGGCTCACCGGGCGCACGAAGGTGGTCGCCGCCGAAGGCGCGTTCCACGGCCGGACCATGGGCGCGCTGACGCTCACCGGCCAGCCCGCCAAGCGCGAGGCCTTCAAGCCGCTGGTACCCGGGGTGGAGCACGTGCCGTTCGGGGACGTCGAGGCGCTCAAGGCCGCCGTCGACAGCGAGACCGCGGCGCTCTTCCTGGAGCCGGTGCTCGGTGAGGCGGGGGTCATCCCGGCGCCGGACGGCTACCTGCAGGCCGCGCGCGAAATCACCAAGGCCACCGGCACGCTGCTGGTGCTCGACGAGGTGCAGACCGGCCTCGGCAGGCTCGGCACCTGGTTCGGCTACCAGCAGGCCGGCATCGTCCCCGACGTCATCACCCTGGCCAAGGGGCTCGGCGGCGGCCTCCCGCTCGGTGCGGTGATCGGCGTCGGCGCGGCCGGCGACCTGCTCAAGCCCGGCCAGCACGGCACCACCTTCGGCGGCAACCCGGTCTGCTGCGCGGCCGGCCTGGCCGTGCTGAAGACCGTCGCCGCCGACGGCCTCCTCGACCACGTCGCCTCGCTGGGCAAGGACATCGCGGCGGGTGTCGAGGCGCTGGGGCACCCGCTCGTCGCCGGCGTGCGCGGCGCCGGGCTGCTGCTCGGCATCGCCCTCAAGCAACCCGTCTCGGCGGCGGTTGCCCAGGCGGCCCAGGACGCGGGCTACCTCGTCAACCCGGTCGCCCCGGACGCCGTCCGGCTCGCGCCCCCGCTCGTCCTCGACGGCGAACAGGCCGAAGGCTTCCTCGCCGCCCTCCCGCACGTGCTCGACTCCACCACGAAGGACTCCGACTGATGCTGCGCCACTTCCTCCGCGACGACGACGTCAGTCCGGCCGAGCAGAAGGCCATCCTCGACCTCGCCGACCGGCTGAAGGCCGATCCGCTGGGCAACAAGACCCTGGCCGGCAAGTCCATCACCGCGATCTTCGAGAAGAACTCGACGCGGACCCGGTTCTCCTTCGAGGTCGGCATCAGCCAGCTCGGCGGCCACCCGGTGATCGTCGACGGCCGCTCGATGCAGCTCGGCCGCGAGGAAACCATCGAGGACACTTCGCGGGTCCTCTCGCGGTACGTCGACGGGATCGTGTGGCGCACCTTCGCGCAGAAGCGCATCGAAGCGATGGCGTCGGCCGCGTCGATCCCGGTGGTCAACGCGCTGACCGACGAGTTCCACCCGTGCCAGGTGCTCACCGACCTGATGACCATCCGCGAACGCAAGGGCAAGCTCGAGGGCCTCACCCTCGTCTACCTCGGTGACGGCGCCAACAACATGGCGCACTCGCTGCTGCTGGGCGGGATCACCGCCGGGATGCACGTCCGCGTGGTCTCGCCGCTCGGGTTCCAGCCGGATCAGCAGGTCATGCTCGACGCCAAGAAGCGGGGCGAGGAGACCGGGGGGACGGCGACGGCCTTCACCGACCCGTACGAGGCGGTCGACGGCGCGGACGTGCTCGTCACCGACACGTGGACGTCGATGGGGCAGGAGAACGACGGGCTCGACCGGGTCGGCCCGTTCCGCGCCCTCCAGGTCAACACCGAGCTGCTGAAGAAGGCCGCGGACGACGCGATCGTGCTGCACTGCCTGCCGGCGCACCGCGGCTGGGAGATCACCGACGAGGTGCTCGACGGCCCGGCCAGCGCGGTCTGGGACGAGGCCGAGAACCGCCTGCACGCCCAGAAGGCCCTGCTCGTCTGGCTGTTCGAGGAGAGCAGGCGATGACCGGCAGCCGCGTGGGCCGTCAGGCGCGGATCACCGAGCTGGTCTCCACCATGACCATCCGCAGCCAGACCGAGCTGGCGAAGCTGCTGGCCGCCGAGGGCATCGAGGTCACGCAGGCGACGCTGTCGCGCGACCTCGACGAGCTCGGCGCGGTCAAGCTGCGCGGCCCGGACTCGGGCGCGCCGGTCTACGTCATCCCCGAAGACGGCAGCCCGGTCCGCGGGGTGCAGGGCGGCACCTCCCGGCTTTCCCGGCTGCTGGCCGAACTGATGGTCTCGGCGGACTCGTCGGGCAACCTGATGGTCCTGCGGACGCCACCGGGCGCCGCGCAGTTCCTGGCCAGCGCGATCGACCGGGCGGCACTGGAGGAGGTGGTCGGCTCGATCGCGGGTGACGACACCGTCGCCGTGATCGCGCGGGAGCCGCTGACGGGCAAGGAACTTGCCGAACGCTTCGCCGCCCTCGCCCAGCGATCGGCGGACGAAGGATCGCCGTGATCGACATCTTCCCGGCCGAGGGCGAGTTCCTCGCGCCGGACGAGGTGGTGATCACCTTCGACCGCGGGATCCCGGTGGCGATCGACGGCGAGACCGTCTCCGTCGCCGAAGCGCGCCGGATGCTGAGCGCGCGCGGCGAGGCACAGCGGATCGGCCGCGGCGAAGCGTGCGCCGCGCTCGAACGGCGGGCCGGACGCGGATGCGCCAGTCTGGCCGGCACGGCTTCGGGCGAAGTCCGCCTGGTCCTGTACGACGGCCGGATCACGGTCGCCTGAACACACGAACACCGAGGAGAAGCGAGAACAGTGAGCGGGAACGAGCAACCGGTCCAGCTGTGGGGCGGCCGGTTCGCCAGCGGTCCGGCGGAGGCCATGGCCGCGCTGAGCGCGTCGACGCACTTCGACTGGCGCCTGGCGCCCTACGACATCGCCGGGTCCCGCGCGCACGCCCGGGTGCTGCGCAAGGCGGGCCTGCTCACCGAAGACGAGCTCGCCGGCATGCTGAGCGCACTGGACACACTCGCGCAGGACGTCGCCTCGGGGACGTTCACCCCGACGATCGCCGACGAGGACGTGCACACGGCCCTCGAACGCGGCCTGCTCGAGCGCGCGGGCACCGAACTCGGCGGCAAGCTGCGCGCCGGCCGTTCGCGCAACGACCAGGTGGCCACGCTGTTCCGGATGTGGCTGCGCGACGCCGCCCGCCGGGTCGTCGCCGGCACCCTCGAGGTCGTCGACGCACTCGTGTCGCAGGCGAAGCGGCACCCGGACGCGATCCTGCCCGGCCGCACGCACCTGCAGCACGCCCAGCCGGTGCTGCTCGCCCACCACCTGATGGCACACGGCCAGGCGCTGCTGCGCGACGTCTCGCGCCTGCAGGACTGGGACGCCCGCACGGCCGAGTCGCCGTACGGCTCGGGCGCGCTCGCCGGCTCGTCGCTGGGCCTGGACCCGGAGGCCGTCGCCGAAGAGCTCGGCTTCGCCACCAGCGTCGAGAACTCCATCGACGGCACCGCTTCGCGCGACTTCGTCGCCGAGTTCGCCTTCGCCGTCGCGATGCTCGCGGTCAACCTGTCCCGGATCGCCGAAGAGGTGATCATCTGGAACACCGCCGAGTTCGGGTACGTCACGCTCGACGACGCGTGGGCGACCGGCAGCTCGATCATGCCGCAGAAGAAGAACCCGGACGTCGCGGAACTGACGCGCGGCAAGGCGGGCCGGCTGATCGGCAACCTCACCGGGCTGCTCGCCACCCTCAAGGCGCAGCCGCTGGCCTACAACCGCGACCTGCAGGAGGACAAGGAGCCGGTGTTCGACTCGGTCGAGCAGCTGGAGCTCCTCTTCCCGGCGATCGCCGGCATGCTGGAAACGCTCACCTTCCACACCGACCGGCTCGCCGAACTGGCGCCGGCCGGCTTCACCCTGGCCACCGACATCGCCGAGTGGCTGGTGCGCCAAGGCGTCCCCTTCCGCGTGGCGCACGAAGCCGCGGGCGAAAGCGTCCGCGTCGCCGAGTCCCGCGGTGTCGGCCTGGACGAGCTGACCGACGAAGAGTTCGAAAAGATCAACCCGGCGCTGACGCCCGCGGTGCGCGAAGTCCTGACTGTCGAAGGCTCGGTCAACTCGCGTGACGCCCGGGGCGGCACGGCGCCGGTCCGCGTGGCCGAGCAGCGCGCACGACTGGAAGAGCGGATCACCGCGGCCCGTCAGTGGCTCAACTGAGGGACTTCCGGAGCTTGGCCCGGACGGCCCGCGTGGCCACCGGGCCGAGCCCGTCCAGGACGTCGACGAGCACGGCCAGCTGCTCCAGCGCGGCCACGGCCTGCTCGGCGCCGTCCGGGTCCACCGTGTCGAACAGCGTCAGCCCGAGAAACCCGGTGGACACGGCGTGGGCCAGCCCGTCGGGGTCCGCGAGTTCGGCCAGCGGCGACCCCTCGAGCACCCGCTCGAGCGCGGTCCTGACCTCGGTGATCCACTTGTCCAGGCCCTCGCGGGTCGCTTCGGCGAGCCGTTCGCTGCCCTGGGCCCCGGCCAGGGTCTGGGCCAGGAGGGCCAGGTTGCCTTCCGCGCGTTCCGCGGTGCGGATCTCCCGGCCGAGCGCCAGCAGCTCACCGACGGTGGACACGGCGGCGAAGCGCTCCCGGTAGACGGCGACACGGGCCTCGGTCGCGGAGACGCACGCCTGCGCGATCAGCTCTTCCACGCTGCCGAAGTGGTAGAAGACCAGCGCCTGGTTCGCGCCCGCGGCACTCGCGACCGAGCGGGCGGAGACGGCCGTGATGCCCTGCTGCCGGACGACTTCCAGCACGCCGTCCACGAGCCGCTGCTTCGTGTCCTGCGAACTGGAGTTCCGGCCGGTGCCCATCAGTCGATGACCTTCTCACGGAGTGGTCTCACCGCCCCGCTCACCCCGCCGCCCGGGCGCGTCCGGCCGCAGCGGGCGGCCGAGGGCGCGGTCAGGGGCTGGTCCTCCGGAGCGACGCCGGTCTCCAGCCACAGCCGCAGCCGGTCGGCCGACCACGCCGTCAACCAGCCGAGCACCGGCCGGAACACCCGGTCGGCCAGCTGCCCGAAGCGTCCCCAGCGGGTCCCGTAGTCGAAGCCGGTGACGAACCGGACACCACCGGGGACCGGCGTGCCGCGCCAGAACCCCGCGCCCGCGCTGATCAGCGACAACGGGTCGGCCGAGGCGAACCGCAGCACCGACGTGCGGGAGCCGTCCGGCCAGTCCCGCGACGCCGCGCTCACCCCTACGCCGGCGACCGTGACGCCGAGGAACCGCGAGGCGTAGCGGAAGCGGTGGTCGCCGATCGGAGTGATCTCGGCGAAGCGGACGTCCCAGCGCCGGTGCAGGAGCGGGTCGTGCGTGTGCCGCCACAGCGTGTCGAGGTCCGTGCGGATCACCGTCTCCACGTAGAGCGCCTTCGGTCGCATCTCGTCTCCCCTCCGAGTTTGAGCGACTGCTCAAACGACTGTAGGGAAGTTTGAGCGTTCGCTCAAGGGGTTAGGGTGACCCCGCCAGGCAGCCGAGGAGAGGAACCCGTTTGAGCGGCGACGCAGGCCGGATGTTCACCCGCGAGGAACTGGCGCTGGATCCGGTCGACCTGGCCCACCTGCTGCTCGGCTCGGTCCTGGAGGCCGACGGTCCCGACGGCACCGTGGGCGTCCGGCTGGTCGAGGTCGAGGCCTACCGCGGCGAGGACGATCCGGCGTCGCACTGCTACCGCGGGCAGACGCCGCGCAACGCTGTCATGTGGGGGCCGGCAGGTCACCTGTACGTGTACTTCGTCTACGGGATGCACTTCTGCGCGAACATCGTCGGCTCGACCGACGGCGTCGCCGGTGCGGTGCTGTTGCGCGCGGGTGAAGTCGTCAAGGGCCTCGACGTCGTCCGCAAGCGGCGGCCGAACGCGCGGGGGACCGGTGAGCTCGCGAAGGGCCCGGCCATCCTGACCTCGGTGCTGCGCATCGACCGCGGGGAGAACGGCGTCGACCTCACCGACCCGGCGTCCCCGGTCCGGCTGTACGTCGGCGAGCGGGTGCCGGCCGAGCGGATCCGGTCCGGGCCGCGGGTCGGCGTCGCGATGGCGATGGACACGCCGTGGCGGTTCTGGGACGGCGGGTCCGCGGCCGTGTCCACCTACCGCCGCGGCGGGAAGCGCCGGGTCCGCCCCGCCGGTTAGTCGGTTGACCAGGTGCGGGAGGATCTACAGGCGTGAGCGAACACATCCTCGACGAGCTGTCCTGGCGCGGCCTCATCGCGCAGTCCACCGACATCGACGCCCTCCGGCGCGAGCTCGACCAGGGTCCCGTGACGCTCTATTGCGGCTTCGACCCGACCGCGCCCAGCCTGCACGCCGGCAACCTCGTCCCGCTCCTCATGCTCAAGCGGTTCCAGCGCGCCGGGCACCGGCCGATCGTGCTGGCCGGCGGCGCGACCGGGATGATCGGCGACCCGCGTGACACCGGCGAGCGCACGCTGAACACCCTCGACGTCGTCGCCGAGTGGGCCGGGCGCATCCGCGGCCAGCTCGAACGGTTCGTCGACTTCGACGACTCGCCGACCGGCGCGATCGTCGAGAACAACCTGAACTGGACCGGGCAGCAGACCGCACTGGAATTCCTGCGCGACGTCGGGAAGCACTTCTCGATCAACGTCATGCTCAACCGGGAGACGGTGAAGCGCCGGCTCGAGGGCGACGGCATGTCGTACACCGAGTTCAGCTACCTGCTGCTGCAGTCGCAGGACTACCTGCAGCTGCACCGGCAGTACGACTGCAAGCTGCAGGTCGGCGGGTCCGACCAGTGGGGCAACCTCATCGGCGGCGTGGACCTCGTCCGGCGGACGGACGGCGCGACCGTGCACGCGCTGACCGCGCCGCTGGTCACCGACGCCGAAGGCCGCAAGTTCGGCAAGTCCACCGGCGGCGGGAACCTCTGGCTCGACCCGGAGATGACCTCGCCGTACGCCTGGTACCAGTACTTCGTCAATGTGGGTGACGCCGACGTCGTCCGCTACCTGCGGATGTTCACCTTCCTCACGCAGGAGGAGATCGCCGCGCTCGCGGAGGACACCGAACAGCGCCCCCACCTGCGGGCCGCGCAGAAGCGGCTGGCGGAGGAGTTCACCACGCTCGTCCACGGCGAGGAGCAGACCCGGCAGGTCATCAACGCCAGCCAGGCGCTGTTCGGCCGCGGCGACCTCGGCGAGCTGGACGAACGCACCCTCGACGCGGCGATGGCCGAGGTGCCGAACGGCAAGGTCGACCCGGCGGCCGAGCCGACGATCGTCGACCTGCTGCTCGCCGGGGGACTGGTGAACAGCAAGGGCGCCGCGCGCCGCACCCTCAAGGAGGGCGGCGCGTACGTCAACAACGTGAAGATCGCGGATGAGGAGTGGAAGCCGTCCCGGGAGGACGCCCTCCACGGCCGGTGGCTCGTCGTCCGCCGGGGCAAGCGGAACGTCGCCGGCGTCGCGCTCGGCGGCTGACCGGCTCCGGCGGCCCGGAACAGGGGCCTGACCTGCGGGAACGCGGTTAAGGTACCCCCCTGTTCCGGGCCCTCGGAGGGGGTGTAAAGTTCTCCAAGTCGCCAGGGAAACCGGGTGGCCGCCGGGACACGAACCAAGCTCTCGCGGATCGCGATTGAGTGGGTGTCCCACCAAAACTGCTAGGAATGACTCGCTTCGAGCGGGCCGCTTGATCGCGGCGGGTTCGGGGTGTGTTGCTTGAGAACTCAAC
>NZ_JAJPWN010000026.1:0-133552 GCF_046549135.1 Amycolatopsis sp. lyj-23
CGGCCATACGCCAACCCGCTGCCGCTGGGCTTCTACTGCTCTGGGATCGGCATGGCTGTCCTCGGTGCCATCGGCGTCGGCTTGGTCGTCGGCGGTCAGGTGCGTACCGCCGGGATCCTGATCGCCGACGTCGTCGCGCCGCTGGAGCTGCTATTGGACTTACGGGATGAGCACGCAAGATCGCTGCTCACGTTTGGACCAGCGGCTGGCCCGACGAGCGGGATCAGCCACAGAGCCAGGTGGTCGACGTGGTCAGGCACTCGGCCGCCGCCCACGCGTCGGCACGATGGCTTTTCCAGTTCGGCTGAGTGGGACGTGGTCGGACCTCCGAGGACAGGTGGTGATGGAGGAAGGCCGGCCTGGACGGCGCGGCGTGTGCACTGACCCGGCTACCCCGAACAGCCAGTGACGGCGCTCCACTGCTTGTCGGAGGAACGACGTTGCTTGTCCGATGTTCCCTCCAGCGTCGCTCCGATGAAGTGTTCGACCCGGGGATAGGTCGAGGACGGCGCTTGTCCGCGTGGCCACACTCGCGCGTCACGGTCGGTAGGCTCCCCGGCGTGGTGGCGCAGCCACTGGCCATCGGCCGCGCGAGTCCCGGTGAATCGGGCCCGAGTGGACCACCACGCGGGACCTTTACGAGCTGGGTCATTGCCGCGGGCGAAGAACAGACGGCGGATGTCGTAGACCGTCCACCGTGCGCATTCAAGGCGGTGCTCGAACTCCGCAAGGACGGCGCCGACGTGGTGCTCGACGAGGCGCTCATGCAGGCCGAACCTGCCGAACATCTTGCTGCGCGGGTTGAAACAGAGCGCGGTATTCGGTAAGCAGGGCTTCCACCGCACGTGCCGGATCACCTTGCTCTGGAGGTTGGCTGCCGGCATGCTGCAGCTGCGGGCGGAGGGCGATGGTCTAGCGGCGGAAGAGCCTTGATGACCTCAGGGCGTTGGTTGGGGCGCGTCCCTCGTAGTGCGAGCCACAAGAGAAGGCAGATACGTATTTCCCGGACTATGGGGGCCGTTGCCCGAGCGGCCAGGGCTGTGGTGGCCAGTAAGGCCAGTGCGAGGCTCAAGGTGCCGGATGCCATGCCGCTCATGGGAGCACGGCGCGCGGCCGTAGGCCACTACCTCGCGTCCACTGCGAGTGGACCGGTTCCACTGACATGGCCCGATCCACTCGCAGTGGACCGAAGGGCTCACGGAGACCCGCGGATACCTCTAAGGTGGCGCGGGTGAATGAATGGCAGAACCCTTTTGATTGGAAGGGCAACCCCTGCACATCGGACGCGTGGCCATTTTCGACCGACGCCACCGTGTTCGAGGCTCGGCGTGCGATCGGCCAACTGGTTCGGACCTTCGGTAGCGGTATGAATCCTCCCGGCATGGAGGCGTCCGATACGGACCCGGTACTGCGCTACATCCGTGCCGCGAAAGACCTGGAAGCGATCATGAGCGTCGTCCAGAAGGATCTTCTAGCCGAGGCGCGGGCACGCGGCCTGACGTGGGAGGCCATCGGCCGCGCCATGGGAGTAGGAAAAACAGGGGCTCAGAATGCGGGTAAGGACGGGCTATCCGAAGAGCGTCTGGAGCAACTGAAGATCGAGTCTTTTGTGTCGTGGATAGGCAGGCAGGGCGCAATCCCTCACGAGTCTCCGATAGAAGTCGTCGAAGTTCTGGACGGGGCCACGCCGTTGGAGCGGCTTGTTTTTCTGGCCAGGCATGCTATGGGAACCTTGCATGAGATCGACGTGCTGTTCGCGGCTGCTGAACCCGATCCTGAGAACGCGTCGGTCGTCTTGAAGATGACGTGCCGCAGAATCGAGCGCGCACTAAAGACGGTGGTCGTCGATCATGAAATGTGGGATGCGATGGCCTACGACTGGCCGGGCCGCCCCACAACCGTCGATCAGGCGAACTACCATGCCCCGCCCACGTATCTGCTGCACTCGATGCGCCTGTTCCTGTTCGCGCTACTGCACGCGCCTGATGAACATTCCACCGAAGTCGCCCATTTCCACGCGTTCCTCGTACACGTGCAACGGGTCTACGCTACGGTGCTACTCATGCTCCAGCGCCCCGATGTGGGATCCGCGATACCGGCGCCCGAATAGCGGTTTTCGCTCGCGGTCGGTGAACAACGGCAAAAGAGCGCCTGGCTAGGTCGCTGGGTTCGAGAGCCGAATGTTGTCCTGCTGCGGAGCCGCTGGTTCTCGGCTCCTTTTTCCGGCATGTTGGCGAGCTTGACTCTGGCGAGAGGACGACGGCTAACCCTCCTGCCCGAGCGTCGTGGTGAGTGCAACGTCACCGACCGACGCCGAGACCGGGATGATTGTGATTGGGGAGCACGAATCCACCATCGTCCGGCCGATGACACCCGACGAAACCGACGAGGACGAGTTCTGATCCGCAAGCCGCCGACCTCAGCAGGACCAGACTCTGGGGGTCGACGTCGTGACGGTTCGGGTTGGTGAGGATTTCGCTGAGGTATGCGGAGCTTTCGACACCGGCACCCCAGAACACCACGTCGAGCGGACGGCTCCCGCGCTGGTTCTCGAGCGAGAACAGAGCCGGCTCGGTCATCGCGGCCCTCGCCTGGGGCGGACGCCGCGACGAGCAGGTGTGGACGCCGCCCGCCCTGGCTTCCCGGGTTCGCACCTCGCGTGGCCCGGCGGCGACACCCGCCGCGGTATCGCCTGCGTCGTCGGCAGGTGCGGTAGCAGGCACCTGAAGATGCCGATGTCGTGGGCGATAGCGACGGCGTGCGCGCGGTTGCGGGCCTTCAGCTTGGCGAGGATGTTCTTCACGTGGGTGCGGATGGTTTCGTGTGACCGGAACTGCTTGAGCGCGATCTGGATGGTGCTCAGGCCGCGGGCGACGTCGTCGAGGACTTCCCGTTCGGTGGCGGTCAGTGTGGCTGGCTGGGGCATGCTCGGACCTCCGAAGCAGGTGCGAGGCGAGGGGGCTGGCCGGGCAGCGCGGCGCGTGCGCGGACCCGGCCAGCCCCGAACCGGGAGCCGGCTCGCCCGGGGGAAGGCGTGCCGCTCGGGGATTCCCGGTTCATTCAGGTGGCCTCGCGTGGGGTGGTGTGCGGACGACCGCGGTCACCCAGGTCCCGCGGTGGCACCGGTCAAGGCCCCGTGCCTGCGGCCGGACGTTGATGTGTCGACGTGGCGCCTTGACCGGTGTCGCGGGACCTGGTCGCGTGATTGAGGCCGCCCGACACCGCGAGGTCACGGGTGGCCGGGAGCCACGGCGTCGGGTGCGGGCTCGCGATCGGCCGTCCATGCGATGAGCGCTTCGGCGGCGTGGACGGAGTCGTAGCGGGGCTGCTCGTCGTCGGGCAGGTCGGGTCGGAGTACGGATCCGGTGAGGGTGCGGGGTTCGTAGCGGTCGAGCACGCCGGCGGTGATGCGATGGACGGTCCCGATGGCGCGGCCGTCGACACGCACTTTCCAGATGTGATCGAACCGGTAAGCCGCGCGGGCCGGTGCGGTGCGCGGGTGGTGATCGGGGTGTCGGTAGGCGGCCCACCAGTTGGTGACGGAGCTGTCGATGACGTGGTCGCCGGCGTTGACGATCGCGGTGACCGTGTCGCGGGCTAGCGCCGGGCCGATGAGGTCGGCCAGCATCGTGAACGCATCCCGCGCCTCACTGATCGCGGCCAGCACCGGCGCGGCCTGTTCCCGCAGCGCTGTCGCGTTCAGGTGCCCGAGTTCGGTGTTGCGGTCGGCGTAGGCACGCTCGTCGGTGAACCCGGGGATCCAGCGAAGGGCGAGGGCGTCCAGGCAGGCGATGCAGTCGTGGCAGCGGTAGATACTCGGGCGCGACACCGCGATCGAGATTCCGTGACTGGTGTTCGTGCAGCCGTGGGTGCCGCACGTCATCGGCGGGATTGTGCTGGTGCGCATGCCGAAACGTCCATTCGTGGGCCGGAACGAGCGAGTGAGGGCGGGGACCGGAGCGCGCTCAGACGGCGGCGAGGACCTTGTGCAGGGTCGCCGCGGCAGTGCGGTCGTGCTTGCCCAGTTCCCCGGTCATCACCCGGGTCATGTTCCGTTCGGCGCGGCCGGCACCGCGGATGACGGCCTCGTGGTGAAGGTGCGTGTTGACCGCCTGCACCACGCCCCATCCGGTGTTCTTCCACGGGCTGACCCGGCTGTCGCTGGTCCACAGCCGCGTCAATGCGGAGCGTTTGTTGGCGGCGTTGGTGCGCCCCCGCCCCGGTTGCTCGGGTATTGGGGTGTGGGCGTCGAGGAAGGCTTTCCAGACACGGTCGGTGACGGTGGTCTGGCAGAGTTTCTTGACTTCGGCGGCGAAGTCGTCGGCGATGGTGTGCACGATCTGCAGGGCCTCGCGGGCGGAGAGCAGTTGCAGCGCGCTGTTGCGCTTGTGGACGACGGCGACTTCCTGGCCGTCTTCGCGCAGGCCGATGTTCATGGTGTTGTCGCACACAACGTTGGTGACGACGCGCTTGTATCGGGACTTGAGGCTGCCGTCGTGGCTGGAGCAGGCGAGCAGGTTGGGCCGGAACTCCACCCCCTCGGGGGTGGTGATGTTGTCGGCGACTTCGACGCTGACCCAGGCTTGCTTGCGTTCGCGCAGCAGCCCGGCGGAGCCGATGGCGAGGCCGTCGTCGAGCAGGGCGGCGACGTTGTCCAGCAGCCAGGTGCCGTACTGGTGGATGCCGTATTCGTCGGTGTGGATGGCGAGGATGTCGCCGGTGTCGGAGGTGGTGACGCCCAGGTGGTGTTCGGCGAGGCGGAGCCCGAAGCGGTCTTCGACGAACACCCGGGCCGGCTCGGCGCTCCAGCCGAACAGTCGTCGTTTGACGTCGGTGATGGGAATCGGGCCGGGGTAGTGGTTGGGTTCGGTGCCTTGGTGGTCGGCGCGGTAGTGCCAGGCGCGGCCGCGTTTGTCGGTGAATCCGATGAGGACGTTGGTGTTGAGCCAGGTGCTGGTTTCCTTCGACACAGTCAGAGTCCTCTGTTCGTAGCCGGCGCTTGCCTGCTGCTCGGGGGCGGCGGGCTCGCGGGTGGACGGCCACGGATCACCAGGCCGAGCGCCGGCGGTGCACAGGCCCCGCACCGCGGAGCGGAGCCTGCGATGAAGGGCTGGTGGTCGTGCACCGCCGGCGCGGGCCTGGTTCCCTCGGCCCGGTCACACCGCGACGGCCGAACGCTCGCACCCCGGAACCGCCGATCTGCCGGGGGAGCGTGGGACCGGCCGAGACGTCACTCGGCCCGACTCCTGCCGTTGCAGGGGATCCCACCTGGAAGCGGCGCCGGCGATCTTCGGGTCGTTCGCGGAGCTGAGCAGGCACGGGTCGTGGTCGATACCCAGCTCAGTGAGGGCAACCGCGACCGTGCAGGCGGTAAACAGATCGGGCAGCGGCAGCGGGTGGGTCTGGCCGTGGTGGCGGTGTTTGAGGAGCGCCGTATCCCCGTGGGTGGCGGTGCTAGTCAGCCCGGAACTGGCCGGTGTTCTGGCCACAGCCATCACCCGGCTACGCCGCGAGCACGGCGGCCGCATTCCCTTGATCGCCCGCTACGATCGTCACGCGCGCTCAACCGGTCCCGAAGTTCCCACCTGTTCCAGCGTGGATATGGTGCGCCAGCTCAGAAGTGATCAACTACCGCACCGTCCAGTGGCTCCTGATGCTGGGCCTGGCCGGGCTCTGCGACCACGCTGGCGAGCGTTCTTCCAAGACGATCTGATCCGCAGCTACTGGGCGTTTCTGGACAATCGCCGGGCAGCACGGCTCAAGGCCGAATACCGAATCCACCGAAGACGAGTGACGCGAGTTCCACGAGCATTTCTAGCTCCGAAAGCTCGAACTCGGCGAAAACGGCCGTCCCTACGGCACGCCGTGCAAGCACGAACACGCCTGCTTAACCGAAATAATCTTGCGGCCGGTCACGACGCGACACAAGGAATGTCGATGACAGAGAGTTACACCGGGATCTTGGAGAGCCGTGGCGGCCGGGCGTGTCGTACCCGCGCTGCGCTTCACTGGAGACGCACCGATGGCAGGATGTCGGGGTGGCGTCCGGGTTCCCCGCGGTCGGCTGACAAAAGGGAATGCGCATCCGCTGGGGACGTGTTGGGATCTTCAGCATGGCGCGTACTCTTGTCCATCCTCCGAAGGCCCGACCGGGAGATCGCATCGCGGTTCTCTCGCCCTCGTTCGCAGCTGCCGGCGCCTTTCCTGAGGTGCATGAGCAGGCGATGCGTCGGCTCACTGACGTGACTGGTCTCATCCCGGTGGAGTACCCGACGACGCGGGACGTCGCGGCGACACCCGCGGCGCGTGCCGCGGACATCAACGCCGCCTTCACGGACCCGCAGATCCGCGGGATCCTCGCCGTCGTCGGCGGCGAGGATCAGATCACGGTGATTCCGCGCCTGGTCGCCGACCTCGCCCGGGCGGACCCCAAGCCGTTCCTGGGGACCAGTGACAACACCAACCTGCACCACTGGCTCTGGGCAAACGGCATCGCGAGCTTCTACGGCGGCTCGTCCCAGGTCCACCGCGGTCCCGGACCGGCCGTGGACGACATCCACGCCCAGTCGCTGCGCGCGGCCCTGCTGACCGGTGAGCGACTGGAGATCACCGATCCGGGCGAGTCCGAGGACGTCGGCGTCGACTGGGCCGACCCGCGCGCCCTGGACTCCTTCGGTGAACGCGAGGCGACGGAGCCCTGGAGTTGGCACGGGCCGGCCCGATCGGTGACCGGCCGCACCTGGGGCGGCTGCCTGGAGGTGATCGAGTGGATCCTCACCGCGGGGAGGTTCCCGTTCCCGCCGGAAGTCCTTCACGGTGGCGTGCTCATCATCGAAACCTCCGAGGAACTCCTCCCGGCGCGCAACGTCGGATGGATCGTCCGCTCGCTCGGCGAACGCGGAATCCTCGGCGCGGTGGAGGCGGTCCTGGTTGCCCGGCCGCCGGTGTCCGATTTCACCCACCGGCCGTCTGCCCAGGACCGGTCACGACTGCGGGCCGAACAACGCAATGCGGTTGTCGAGGTGGTGAGCCGTTATAATCCGGAAGCGGTCGTCTGCGTCGGTATTCCTTTCGGTCACACCAGGCCGCAATGGATACTCCCGCACGGCGGAACCATCACCGTCGACGGCGCCGAACGTCGGATCTTTGCCGACTACGCGTGACCAGACTCCGGCGCCCGAACAACGGCGTTGCCATACACAGAACCGGGGGCTTGCCCACTACCCGCTCGCGTCGCCCGGGAAGACCCTTCGCGGCGGTCAGTTGATGCTCGATCGCCCGATGGAGGATCGGACGTCGGGCATGCCGAGCAGCACAGTCCCACTGCGTGCGGCGCGCATGGCATCGAGTTTCTGAGCCGCGGCCGCCATGGTGGTCTCGATCGCGGCGACCTCGCCCAGCCAGCCCTGCCCCTTCGCCTCGGCGGCAGTCCTCGATCAGTACGTCGGCGAAAGCCGGGTGATCGGCTCTCGGGGAAGTTCGCGGCGGACGAGTTCGATGGCGGCCCAGGAACCGATGCCTTCGGACCATTGGCTCACGTGATGCACGATGTGGCCTCCGTGACAGGCGGCCCGCAGCGTCCCGGAGCGCGACAAGGCCCGGGACGCTGCGCCCGAACTGGTTTGCTGGCGACGTGGGGCTACCCGCGCTTCGCGCTGATCCAGGGCATGGCACCGATGTGGCCGGCGGTCTGGTCCAGCTGCTGCTCGACGACTTCGGTGCTGGCGTGCTGCTGGAACAGCAGCCCGACGGTGGCTGCGCCCGGCGCTCCGTGGGCGTGGGCGAGGGCGGAGGCGGTGAGGTGGCGGTCGCCCCGGCGGACGGCGCTGGCCGCGATCAGCGTGGCCAGCCGGGCACGAGCCGCATGCTCGGTGCTGCCGCGGTAGAGGGCCATCCACAGCTGCTCGATCCGCTGCGGGTCGTGCTCGTTCGGCGGCAGGAACATCAGTCCGTAGACGGTGTTGTCGGCCAGCGCGGTCACGGCGGCGAAGGCGGCGGTGTCGTCGACGAGTTCACCGCGGCCAGCCTGGACGATGGCGTGGGCGACGATCTGGTTGGCTTCGTCCCCGCGCCGCACCAGGAACGGCACGATCCGGCGGGCGAAGCGGCCGACATGGGCCGGCAGAGTTTCGCCGGTGTCGGTGAAGGGCAGGCCCCAGGTCGGTGTCGGGGCGTCTCCGCCGAGCTGGACGGGTGCGGCGAAGTCGAGGTCGGCAGGTGGGGCGATGACGGTGCCGAGGTGGGTGGGGCGGCGGTAGTCGCGCCAGGGGGCGCCGGGGCGGGTGTGCGGGGCCCAGTAGCGGCCGAGGATCGTGTGTCCGGCGGGGCGGAGGTCGTTCTCGAGTGCGGCGATCGCGGCCCGCAGCGGTAGCCATCTGTGGGTACGTTCCTCGGCGATCGTGACGACGACCAAATCGCAGCTGCGGTTGGTCGGTAGGGCGTTGCGGACGTGGTCGGCCAGCTCTCGGGTGGTCATGCCGCGAACCCCGGTGGCGGGCACGCTCGCGCCGGTCGGCGAGGTCAGCCGCCCCGCCGATGTGCTGTCCGGGGTTCGAGGCAGCGCGATGACGTGCAGGGTGTCGGCGCGGGTGTCTGGTAGGGATCCGATCAGTTCCCCGGGGGTGAGGTACTGGGTCACGTGTCGGCGCTCCTGGGATGGGCCTCCTCGGCGTATGGGCCGTGGGAGGCGGTGGCGGCCCACGGGGGTGTGAGCTGCCACCGCCTTGAGCGCGCGCCCGACGGCGGCCCCGGACCCTGCCCGAGGTCACCGGGGCAGCGCGAGGTGCGGGCCGCCGCCGGAGCGTGCGCTAGCGTCGGCCGGCCTCATCGGCAGGGACGGCCGTCTCCGGTTCGGTGTCGTCGCCGTCCTCGATGACGGCGATGATGTCGTCGACGGAGGTGACCAGGTGGGCGGTGCCGTCCTGGATCAGCTGGTGACACCCAGCGGATGTTGTCGATGAGACGGGACCCGGCAGGGCGAGGGCGGGTCGGCCGAGCTTGCCGGCCAGGTGCGCGGTGTGCCGGGCACTGCTGCGCCGGCCGGCCTCGACTACGGCCATCGCGTGGGTAACGCGAGTTCGGCGAGGTCAAGCGCCTGATCGGCGAGTCCGTCGACATCGTCCAGAGGCCGCTACCAGCTGGATAGCCGTTGCGTGACATGGTGCGTCTCTATGAGCAACGCTAGGAGACATCGACATGGTTGACCGTCAAGGGCGCTCGGAGCTGCATTACTGTGCGCTCGAGGGTACTGCTGACCAGGCCCGTGCGCTCCTGGTGGCAGGCCAGGACCCGAACCTGGGGGACTGCGACGGCTTCGTTCCGCTTCATTTGGCGGCGCAGCAGGGAAACGCGGAGGTGGCCGAGGTGCTGCTTGAGGCCGGAGCAATCGTTGACGCGGTCAACAGATACGGGAACACGCCGCTGTTCGTAGCAGTCTTTAATTCGAATGGGCGAGGTAATCTCATTCAACTGCTTCGTAGACACGGGGCTGATCCGCGCAAGGTTAATGGTTCAGGGCAAAATCCCGTTGGGCTAGCGCGACTCATTGCGAATTATGACGTTAAGCAGTTCTTTGACGACGTGGAGTAGCTTTGTTTGCGGCACCCGCAGCTCCTCGACCCGCTGCGGGTCCAGATCAGCCGGCGGCAGGAGCATGGGCCCGTAGACGGCGTTGTCGGCCTGCGCGGTGGTGGCGGCGAACGCCGCGATGTAGTCGGGGAATTCGCCGCGGCCGGCCTGGGTGGTGGCGTGGGCGACGAGCTGGTTGGCTTCGTCTCCGCGACGCACGATCAGCGGTACTACCCGGCGGGTGAAGCGGCCGACGTGAGCCGGCAGAGGTTCACCGTGCTGGGCGAAGGGCAGGCCCCAGGTCCGTGTCGGGCGTCGCCGCCGAGGTGGATGGGCGCGGCGAAGTCGAGGTCGGCGCGTGAGGCGATGACGGTGCCGAGGTGGGTGGGGCGGCGGTAGTCGCGCCACGGGCCGCCGCCGAGGACGGTGGGCCCGGCGGGGCGCAGTTCGGCCTCGAGTGCGGCGATCGCGGCCCGCAGCGGAAGCCAACCCCGGTCGTGCTCCTCGGCGATCACGACGACGACCAGGTCGGTGTCGCCCTCGGGCCGGGAGTGTGGGCTGCACGTGCTCGGCGATCTCGCGGCGGTCATGCCGCGCACATGGGTGACGGGGAACGCCGCGCCGGTCGGTGTGGTAAGGCGCCGTCGGCTGGCGGTGCGGTTGTGAGCTGGCAGGGCGATGACGTGCAGGGTGTCGGCGCAGGTGTCCCGGTAGGGATCCGATCAGTTCACCGGGGGTCCGGTACTGGGTCACGTGTCGGCGCTCCTGGGATCGGCCTCCCCGGGGTAGGCAATGGGAGGCGGTGGCGGCCCACGCAGGTGTGAGCCGCCACCGTCTTCAGCGCGCGTCCGACGGCGGGCCCCCGACCCTGCGCGGGGTCACCGGGACTGCGCGAGGTGCGGGCCGCCGTCGGGGCGTGCGCTAGCGTCGGCCGGGCTCATCTGCAGGGACGGCCCGTCTCCGGTTCCGTGTGGGCGTCGTCCCTGTCCTTGATTACGGCGAGGACGTCGTCGACGGAGGTGACCAGGTGGGCGGTGCCGTCTTGGATCAGCTGGTGACATCCAGCGGAGGTTGTCGATGACACGGGACCCGGCAGGGCGAGGACGGGCCGGCCGAGCTTGCCGGCCAGGCGCGCGGTGTGGCGGGCGCCGCTGCGCCGGCCGGCCTCGACCACGAGGGTGGCGGTGGTGAGAGCGGCGACGAGCCGGTTTCGGACGAGAAATCGGTGGCGCGCCGGCGGGGTGCCGGGAGGATATTCGCTGACGACCGCACCCCCGGAGCGGGCGATCCGATCCAGCAGGCCGACGTGCCCGGCCGGGTAGCCGAGGTCGATCGCGCAGCCCAGCACGGCGACGGTCACGCCGTCGGCGGCGAGCGCGCCGCGGTGCGCGGCGCCGTCGATGCCGTAGGCGGCGCCGGAGAACACCGGCACGCCCTGGGAGGCCAGTCCATAGGCGAGCTCGGCGGCGTGGTGCTCGCCGTAGGCGGTGGCGGCCCGGGAGCCCACGATGGCGATCGTGGGCGCGGCGGCCAGCTCGTCCAGCCGTGACTCGCCCTGGACCCACAGGCCCAGCGGCGGACCGCCGAGGTCCTCGCTATCGGTGGCCGGGGTGCTCAGGCCGGCGACGGCGGCGGTCGGCCACTCGTCATCCTCGGGGATCACGAACCGGGCGGAGAGGCTGGCTGCGGTCTTCAGCCTGGTGTCGGCCAGCTGCCAGCTGGCGTCGCGACGGCAGTGATCCTGTACGTCGGTGGGTGCGGTGCCGGCGGCCAGATGGTTGGCGGCGTCGACGGGCCCGACCTCGGCGACGTAGCGCGCCAGGACCGCGTCGCTGGGTTCGGCGGCGTGCTGGAGATACGCGCGGGCGCGCCGCGCGTCGGTGGACGTGGACATGAGCTCTCCTTCAGGCGATGTGCGGGGCTGGTGATGGCCGTCAGGTCAGGTCGCGGCGGGGAATTCGCGCACGCAGATCTCGTCCCCGCGGCGCTCCACGACGGTGCCGACGGGCCACTGCGCCGCGACCCGCAGGAGTTCCATCGCGTCGTTGGCGGCGTCAGCGCGCAGCTGTGGGCTGTCGGCGAAACCGAGAGCGAGGAGCATGGCGTGGAAGCGGCGGACGTATTCGGTCGGGGTCATGTCGGATTCGACGATCTCGGCGGTGGTGGTGGCCTGACGGCTGTCGAAGCCGACAAAGCTGCGCGCGCATCCGCAGATGGGGTGGTCGGGGTCGTCGTGGGACTTGCTGGCGAGGTCGACGAGCTCGACGTCGGGAACGCTGGTGAAGTCGTTAGCCCGCTGACCTTGGGTGCGATGGGTGGAAACGAAGTACTTGAGCACGGAGTCCTCCTTGGTGGCCGCGGCCCGATTGGGCGGTGGACGTGGACATGGCCAGCGGGCCCCCGCGGGTCCGGGGCAAGCCAGCCGGCGAAATTCCGGTGCGTCCCTTGCGGACTGTGGGCTTGCCCCGGACCGCGGGTCTGCTGCACTGTGCGGTCACCACGCCAGCCGCGGCGAGGCGGCAGAGGAGGACGATGTCGAGCGCTGCGTTTCGCGCAGGAGCCGACACGTAAAGTTATACCAAAAAAAGGGCAACACTTGTGGCGAATTGCTGGCTTTTGATGCACTCTGGTCTGAGAAGGACATTCGCAGTGGTCCACAGGGAGCGGCCACAGCGGACCCTTCTGGGGACCGTGAACCGCTCAACCCCCCAGCGGTCAACGAGTTCCCGGCTCGGGGCTAGGTCTCTGGGGAGGGCGCCTGCCCCGAGCCAAAAACTTCCCGCGGTCGACAAGATCGGCGGATCCAGCGAACCCGCTTCGCAGCGCGCCGTAGCGGCTTCGGGGTGGGTCTGCGGTGCTGCAGCCGTACGAGGCCGTGTCCGCGTGTCCGGTGTGAGTGACGAGAACCGGTTCTTGTACCCATCGGTCGATCTGACGCGGTGCCGGTGTCGCGCCGGGCTCGGCGGCGGCCGGATTTTCGGTGGAGCAGTCGGCGTCATCGGACGAAGGACGAGCGATCATCGGAACCGAAGCCCCCTAGCGTGGTGTGGCGCCATTCGGCGCGGCGGCCGTGGGTGGTGGGTCGATTCTCAGCCAGCACGACACCATGCGATGGTCGGAGACCGCGGGCCCATCCGGCACGTGCACGGTGTAGGAGCCGGACACCAGCGTGGCGGGGGTGCGGTTGCTGACTGTGATGCGGTCGATCCGCAGGCCGGAGCCACCGTCGATGGCCGGGCGCACGGTGGGGGTGAAGTCGCCCGCCGCTTCGCCTGCGTCCCACCAGCCGTGTTCGAGGAACGCGTCGAGGGCCTGGGTGTTGAGGCGCCACGTGCCGTCGGGCTGCCGGATCCCTTTCTGGCTCAGTTTGTGGGCGTTGCCCTGGCTGACGCAGAGCTCGTGCCAGTCTTGTGGGAGGTGTTCTCCCGGGTGGGAGCTGGTGGCGTTGAAGTCTCCTGCGAGGATGGCTTTGCGCTGCGCAAGCTGGCCATGCTGGGAGGACATGCGATCGAATCCTGTGTGACCGCCCGATCCGTTCCAGTGCACGCACTTGAGCAAGATCTCGTGTCCGTTGATGTCGGCGACCAGCGAGTTGGCCAGGACGTGGCGCCAGTCGGCCGGGTACCAGCATCGGGGCCGCACGTAGCGCCGGTCGATGAACAGCCCGGGTGAGTTGATCGATCCCGCCACGGTGGAGAGGAAGGGTGTGTACTGGACGGCCGGCACCGCGCGCCCGTGTGCATCGATGGTGGTGCCCCACAAGGAGTCCAGGACGTCGAGGGCGTCGAACAAGGGTGTCGACAGGTAGGTGCGGGCATCGTAGAACGTGCATTCGGACAGGAACAGCACGTGCGGCGGATACTCCAAGGTGGACAGCAGTTGGCGGAGCAGAGTGTGGTCGTGGTGACGGGTGCCGTAGTCGTATCCGGCGCGTTTCAGGTTGGCGGTCACGACGTGGAGGTCGAGCGTTCCGGTCATGGTTGCTGGCCTTTCGTTCTCGCGTGCGGTGTTCCGGGTGCCGGCGGAATGGATGGTGATGGTGCGGCGCCGCCTCGACGGTCGCTGTGCGGGTGTGGCGTGGTGGCGGATCCAGCTGCGGAGTGTGGGTTCGGGGACGCCGAGGGTGGCGGCGATACGTGACCAGGGCACGGCGCGCGCCCGCTGTTCGATGGCCGACCACACGCGATAGGGCGTGCGTTCATAGCGCGGCAATGCCAGCTGGAAGTCCTTGGGCTCAAGGGCGCGGGGTAGCCAGTCGGCGTCCGGGTCTTCGGTCGTCAGCCGGGTGTGCTCAGCAGCGATGTACTGGCCGACCGTGGGCCATCGACGACGGCCTGGAGGCGGGGCGGACGCGCGAACGGACTGGGAGGAGGCCGCGGGGTCTCGTTGTTGTGAGGTCAGCATCCGGTGACACCACCCTGCCGTCGCTGCGGATTGCCGCGCTGGTCGCCGGGTCGTACGTGCCCGTCCATGTGTATGGAGCTGCCCTTCTGGTGTGAGTTCGCGGGAAATCGCCGGGAGGCCGGATCCCGGTCGGCGGGTGGGTCAGTACTCCGGCGGGAGGATGTCGAAGAACGCCGCGAGCAGCGCCGAGTCGTTTCGGAGGAAGTCCCGCACGCGGTGCCAGGTGTATTGGCAGCGGGTTCAGTACTCGCGTTCGGCGGTGAGTTCCGCGGGCGTGGAGCCGGTGAGGTGGTTTTCCCGGATGTAGTCGGCCCAGCTCAGCCGGCCGTCCTGGGCGTCGCGGGCGAGCAGGAACACCGCCCAGTCCCAGTCGAGTGCGCCGGTGCCGGTGTTCCAGTCGTGGACCCAGGTCAGTGCGTAGGGAGAGCCGGTGGTGTCGTGGCGTTGCATCCGCAGCGTCCACTGCTGGCGTAGGTGCGGACCGTTGGCGACCGTGCCGAGATCCCAGGAGGTGCAGGTGATGTGGTGCTGGCGGGTGAAGTCGCTGCCGAGGCCGCCGTCGTGGACGTGACCGCATGGGTCGGCCGCAGTGAGGTGGGAGCCTGTGCTGGAGGTGCTCATGCGGACGCCACCTGGCCGATCCCGGCGGGAACGCCCCGTTCGGGTCTGGTGGCGAGGGGGAAGCGGCGCAGCACGGTGGAGTCGTAGCGGCATCGGTGCGGGACCTGGATGGTCTCGACGAGGTCGACGGCGCGGACGGTGAGGCGGGCGTGCCCGGGGCGGACGTCGTGGCGGAGCCGGCGCTGCAGGTCGTCGCTGGAGCCGTGGTCACCGGCGTAGCAGAGCGCCATGTGAGCGGGGCGGCTGTCGTAGACGATCGTCCCCGGTCCGCAGACGTCGGCGATGACGGGGCGCACACGGTCGAGCAGGCGGTTGAACCCGTCGTCGGGGTGGGTGTCGGCGACGACACCGCCGTGACCGACCAGCGCCGAACCCATCAGCAGGTCGAACGCCGGCACCGTGGCCAGCGTGTACTCGAGCGCGGTGATCAGCCGCGTCCGGGTGGCCGTCTCGATGCGGTCCCGGCCGGGGAAGCCGATGGACTGGACCGTCAGGTGCAGGCTCGCATCGGGGACCGGTTCGGTGGTGCCCGGGTGACCGGCCATAACGCTGCGGCAACCGGTGACGAAGTCGGCGAAGCCGGGGTTCGCGCCGAGATCGGGGATGATCAGAAGCTGGACTTGCCGGTGCCCGGTCGGCCAGAGCCGGTCGGGCTGGAAGAACGGTTCCATCGCGTAGGTCCTCGCAATCGGTGCTGTGGCTGTGGCTGGGGTTGCTGGGTCAGAGCTGGTCGCGTAGGTCGTGGGCGGCGCGCAGGTCGGCGGTGGCGCCGGGGCCGGCGTGTTGCAGCTGGGCGATGAGGGTGTCGGTCAGGCGGCGGGTGATGCCGGTGTCGCCGAGGTGGTAAGCGGTGCGGGCGGTGGCCAGGTCCAGGGCAGCGAGGTAGCGAACCGCGGTGGTGGCTCCGATGCGGGAGCGCGCGTCACTCAGCTCGGCCATTGCCGCACCGGCGTCACCGGCTGCGACCAGGGCGTCGGCGAGCGGGACCGCGGTGCGGGCCGCGCCGAGCGGGTAGCGGGCTCGGGTCAATTCTTCGTGTGCGGTGCGCAGGTGACGGAGGGCGTCGGGGACGCGGCCGAGGGCGAGGTGGACCTGCCCGATCCGGCGGTGCAGGACGGCGTGGCCGTGCGGGTCGCGGGCGACGCGGCGCTGCGCGCGCAGCGCGGCGTGCAGATCCTGCGACGCGTCGTCGACCTGCCCGGCGGCAAGCCGGACGCGTCCGCTGAGCGAGTAGGTCAACGCAACCAGGCGCGGTTCGCCGTCGTCGGCGGCCGCGGCCGCGTCGGCCGCGGCGGCGAGGGCCTGGTCGTGGTGGCCGAGGTCGGACAGCGCGGCGGCTTCGCGGGCACGGAACACCGCGGCAATGGCCGGGTGGCTGCGCTGGGCGGCGGCGTGGCCGACCTGCTGGACGACGGCGAGGTCGTCGTGGTGATAGCCGGGGCGGCCCAGGTGCCAGACGGCCTCGGCCAGCTCGACGACGACGTCGTCCCAGCCCCACCCGGCGGCGGTCGTGGCGACCTGGCGCAGCACCTGGTGTTCCCAACCGAACCAGGCGCGGGCGTGACGTTCGTCGGGGTGGAGGTACGGCGTGGCCTCGTGGGCTGCGGGCGGACTGAAGCGGTGGGCGTCGGGGGCGATGAGCGGGATGGCGGCGGCTGCGGTCGCGGCGTAGAAGTCGACCAGCCGGGCCCGCTGCCGGTTTCGGGTCGAGGGCTGTTCCCGGCCGCGCAGCCCGGCGACGTGGCGGCGGAGTCGTGCGGGCAGCTGGTAGCGGTCGCCGCGCCGCCGGTCGACGAGCTGGGCGATGTGCAACCGCCGTAACGCGTCGGCGACGTCGGCCTCGGGCAGTTCGAGGGCGGCGGCCAGCGGCGTGGCGGTGGTGTCGGGCCCGGGATGATCGGCCAGCAGTTCGTAGACCCGCAGCGTGATTTCAAGTAGGTGCTCGTAGACAAGGCTCATCGGAGGTGCGTTCGCCGGAGCTGGCGCAGAACGTGTGGCCGCGACGCGGGGTGGTCGCTCATGCGCAGTGCTCCCTGCGGTGGGTCCGCCGGCGCAGACGGGCCGTACGGGATCGGGTCCAGCGGGCCAGCGGCGGGAGGATCTCCACGGCGGGCCACAGCACCGCGATGACCGCGGCGTGGAACCAGGCCCGGGTGCGCTGGCGTCGGCAGCTCGATCGGCTGTCTGGAAGCCGGTCGCGGGCTTCGCGCAGGACGGTGCGCGCGGTGTGGATGCCGACTGCCGGGTACGGCGCGCACAGCAGCAGAGTGAACAGAAAATCCATGGATGTCGGTCGTTTCGTGCGAAGTGGACAGTGGAACGGGGGCGGGTCAGAACCTCAATGCCAGGGCGGCGAGTGTGGCGGTGATCAGGAGCAGCCAGTCGGCGGTGATGACGGGATTGATCGCGCGGCGCCGGCACAGCTGGACGGCTCCGGCGACGGCCCCGTGCAGCAGCGCGAGGGCGGTGGCGTAGGCGGGAAGGAACTGCGCCAGATGCAGCCGCAGCGGTGCGCAGCCTGTGGTGGCCGGTTGGGTCAGGCAGCGGCCGTCGAGGACGAGCAGAGCTACCGCGGCGATGCTGTAGGCGGCGGCTCCGGTACACAGCACCAGGAGCAGGTGCGCGGCCAGGCGAGCTGTCGACGTACGTGTGCTGGTGACCGCCTGTCGGGCTGCCACTGCGTCTACCGGTTCCACGGGTGCGTGCCGCCGGGTTGGCCGTTTTTCCCGCGCATAGTGACTGTCGGGTGCCTACTCACGTATCGATGCACCGTGCCGTAAGAGACGGTTGTGTTCGCTTGGATCCGACGCAGGCTCAGGCCGCTGTTGTACTGAGCCGCCCATGAGTCGATCAGTTCCTGCGGCGGTGGGTGACGAGGCAAGATTGTCCTTCGATTGGTTTCTGTAGACGGGCGGGTGTGTTTCTTCGGTCGGTTCCCGCGCTGCTCTCCGGTGCTGTCGGGCTCGGTTTGAGCGACGGGGAGTTCGCAATGGTGGGGTCAGAGCGCCCTTAGTGCTTCACTGCATGCGTAGTCGAACTGGCACTGCGCCGTGTAGAGCGCTTCGTTGGCCTGCCGCAGCTGGACAAGTCTTGCGACGAGGTGTCGGCATTCCTGCATGTTCACGCCTGACAGGACGGCCGACAACAGGGCCTCGTGCTCGGTCAGGACGCACTCCCAGTCCGTGAAGTAGGTCGCTCCGTTCCCGCCGATTGCCTTCTGTGCTTGCGAGATTGTTAGCTTGAGGTCGTCGACCGAGAACGTCATGGATGTGTCATGTGGTTCCCGCGCGGATGTCACACCGCAGCGTGTGCGCGATCAGGGCGAGCGCCACGGCGGCTCCGATCAGTACGACAAGAACCCAGCAGTGGCTGCCCGGCTGATGGTGTGCCATCAGGTCCTTCTTCCCGCAGTGTTAGCGGTTCGTGCTCGGGGATCGGGGTTTTGGCCGCCGCAGAATCGGCAGTGTTGAGCGGAGCAGAGGTTCGACCGGTGCGCGAGGACTTCCGCGAGGATGGTGCGGCTGTGGTCGTGGTCGTGGCAAGCCGGAGTTATCCGGTTGATTTCGGCGGTGACATATCCGGCTTGGTGGCCGGTCAGGGGTCTCACGCCGAAGGGGGACAGGATGTCGCCTACGAACGTTTGCGTGCGGCCGTTTCTGGTGGTCGCCACTGTCATCTGGCCGGAGGGCGGCGGGAGGAGGTGTTCGAAGCCGTAGATGCGCAGGCTGATGTGCGTCAGTCCGGTCAGGTGGATCAGGTGCCGTACCTGTCTGGTGACGATGTCGGATCCGGGGGCGAAGGCGGCGAGCCGGTACAGCGCAGCTTCACTCAGGATGACCTTCACCCGAGGGGCTCGCCGACCGCTGATCGCAGTGACCCGCCACGGATGAAGGCGCATCCACAGTCGTCCCCGCCTCGTCGGAGCGTACTGACAACAAAGCCGAGCGTACTGTGAAGTTTTGACAAGGTCGGGGATATTTTCCCCGCCATAGCAGAGGATCTGCGCCGCGTCGTTCTCGCAGAGAGCTTGACGCAGCGCGATGAGTGCAGGGTTCATGCGGCCCTCGAATCGTTAGTCGTGCTGTCGGCGGTGCTGCTGATGCGGGATTTGCGCGGAAGTGGTCGAAGGGAACTGGTGCGTCCGATTGGGACCCGGTGTCACGGGGCTGGTCAGGATGAGCTGCACGGAGGCGAGTGCGAGCGACCAGCGCGGTCAGCAAAGTCAGAGGCGCGCCGGCCACCACGGAGGTTCCGGCAGGTCGTGATCTGGTCCGGGCTTCTGAGTGACGACCGCGGCGGTGAAGTTCCCGCACACCGGCGTGTTGGTGGGTGGCCCGTCGGGGAACCAGGCGAACGCGGGGCCGATCCCTGGCGGTAGCAGGGTGGTGCCGTGGATCATCGCTCCGATCTGGGCTTCGGTGGCGAGGCTGCCGGTGCCGGGGCCATGGCGCTGCAGCGCAGCTTCGAATTTGAGTGCCTGGGCGGCGAGGTCGGGGTGCTCGGGCTGCAGCAGGTGCGTCATGGCCAGGAACGCATGGGCGGGCAGCCGGGCGAGATGCTCCTGCACGATCTGGGCGGCCTCGGCGCGGCTGCCGCCGTGGAAGGACATCACCCCGCCCAGCAGCAGCGCCACCTGGTCGTGGTCGGGCGTGACCAGGCCCGGGTTTTCTTCGGCGGTGTTGTAGAGGGTGTCCCACATTGCGTGGGGATCCCAGGGATCGACGTTAACGACGTGGACGCCGTTGTCGGCGTCGGCGAGCGTGCGCAGGTGCGCCAGTACCAGCGGGTCGTGTTCGACGTAGATCACGCTCGCGCGGGTGATGCTTTGCTCGCGGTTGCGGTTGGTTGTCTCGGTGCGGCGGACGAGTGCGTGCAAGTCCTGCTCGGCGAGGATGTTGGGCAGGCCGGCGCCGGCGACCACGATGGTGCTGATGCCCTGCCGGGCGACGAGGTAGGTGGCTGCCCGGTCGAGGAACGCGCGCTCGGACCGGAACACGAACCCCGCTCCCGATACTTGGGCTTCGAGCAGGAGCGCGGCGTCAAGTTCGTTGTTGTGGGCGAATTTGACGCAGGCGACGTCGCGGTTGTCGCTGTTTTTGGCCTGGCGGAGGGCATCGAATAGAAAGGCCAGATTGATGCGGTCGGGATTCGTTCCGACTGGTCTGTGCCACCACGGCTTCCCGGTGGTCGTGGTTCGGTGGATCGTTGTGCTGTGTGTCGTTTCTGTTGGTGTCATCAGTGTTCCGGCGCTTCGGTGGATAGCAGGATGGTTAGGTGCGCGATGCTCAGACGACAACGGTCCGCAAGCCTGGCGAGGTCGTCCGGGTTCACTCCGCGAAACGGAGGTTCTCCGGCGTGGAGTTGGTCTTGTGCCCAGCGGGCCGCGGGACGGAGCGTGTCGAGCTGGGTGGCGGCCAGGACAGCGAGATCCACGGACAGGTCGGGATCCCAGCCGATGCGGCGCTCAGCTCGTGCCAGCAGCTGCGAGGGCCGGATCAGGTAGAGCCGGCTGGCGTCGCCGAGCTGGCGCAGGGACATCGAGCGGGTGGCTTTCTCCCACGTGATGAGTGTTCGCGTCTTCACCTGGTTGTTGCACCAGGCGGCGAGCGCAGCGCGGGACCAGCCGCGGTCTTCCCGCTGCTGCTGTAGTTCCGTGCCCACGGCGTGGGCGAGCGCGCCGGTGTCGGTCGTGGTCATCTGGTTCGTCTAAGGCTTCCTGGAGCGGGTGGATGGTGTGAGGGAAGTCGGGGTCGCGAGTGGGCCAGTGCCGTATCCGGGCCGTGGGTGTGCGGGAGTCGAGGTAGTCGTGCAGTGGCCGCGCGCGCACGGTGGCCCACCAGTAGGTCTCGGGTTTCGCGCCGTCGGTCACTGGCATGGTGGCTCCGCGGTGGCTGGAGAGTGGATCGCATCGGCTGACGGGTCGGTGCCTGCGTGATCCTCACCGCATTGAGGTCTCTCGCAGGTCACGGCGGCTGAGGTGTCGCGGTAGCGTGGCCGGCGGGACCGAGCGGCATCGACGGTGTCGCGCCGAGAATCCGCTGACGCACAGGCGGGTGCGAGCACACCGGTGGAATCGAACGTGGCGTCGTCGACGCGGTGGATCCGCGGATGGTTGGTGGACGGCGACCGCAGAACGGTCGCGGTCGGCCGACTGACTGAGGATGTCGTCATGTCGCGGGCCCGCGCTTGCCCCGGTGATCCCCTGTCGAGGCGGGATAGTGTCGCGGTCGCGTCGTCGTCGTGCTCGGTGTAGTTCGCTTCGTCGTGTGGCGGGCTGGTGGATTCTCACGTGGTCCGCTGCGCCAGTAGCCGGTGTGTACTTCGCTGCGTTCGGTCATGCGGGTTCACCGTCCGGCTGTCCGCCGTGGTCGTTATTGTCGATGGCGTTGTCGTGATCCTCGTCGAGGCGTTTGATCTCGGCGATGGCCGACGGGGACAGTCCGGCCGCGAGTTGGTACAGCCGCCCGGCGGTTTGCGCGCAATCCTCGGCCAACGCCTCGATATCCATCGCCGCCGGACCCGCACTCACCGAGCTGCTCGCGACCCGCTCGGCGAGGCCGAGCGCGGTCCGCAGTTCCTGGACCGCTTCTGCCGCGACTTGCCGATGGTCACCGGCCGGCTGCTCGTGACGAGCGTAGGCGTGAACGAGGACTCGTGCCCCTGCCCCGATTAGGCCATAACCAAGCTTCGTGTAGAAGGCCCGGTCATGACGGTCACGCTCGGCATAAGCGAGCCGTACCAACGCATCGATGCAGGCATCGGTGAGCAGGCTGAGCAGCTTCATCGGCGGTGTGCCGGGGTCATCCAGCGAACGTTCGGAGTCTGTCATCAGTGTTCCGGTGACGTGGTCAGCGAGCCGGCGAGGTGAGCAGTTGTGCGCGCGAGACCGATGGCGGCCAGGCGGGGCCTGCTGACGCGAGTGCATCTGCGGAGCCGACGGTGACGAGATCGACGCGACGAATTCGTGGATGCCCTCGTGGCAGCACGGTGTCGTGGTCGGGATGTCGTGCATGGTGATCACGTTTCAGGTTTGGGGATGAACATGTTGGATGCGCCTCGACCGCCCGGAGATTGGGAGTTCGCGTCCGGTCGAGGCGCGCAGACCGGACGGGAGGGAGGTATGCACACCGCCTGCCCGGGCTGGGATTCTGGGACGAGTCAGGTTCGAGGGACGGGATCGTCGAGGTTCACTGGCGAATCGGCGTTCTCGTTTGTTGCCAAGCGGGTAGAAAGGTCGCGCAGTGCCTCCGCGAGGCTCTGGTACATGGGAGCGAGGTGTGTCGGTGCGATCAGACTGGGGTCGTCCCAGCCCACGAGAAACGCTGTCAACCTCGCTTGCGCGTACTTCAACGCGCGCGCTTCGTCCGACGAAGCACGAACTCGCCGTAGTGCGCGACCGACGATCGTGGCAATCTCCTGCAGCTGCGTGCGTGTCTCTTCTTCGGACTCGGGATCTCGCCAGCGGACGTCCGGCAGCGAGACCAGCGCCTGCCGTGCTTGGGCGACGGTGAGCTGTCGTCGTGCGCGTCGCCGCGCCCCCAGCCACTTCACAGTGTCCACAGCCGCGGAGCCGATCCGATCACGAGGCGCGGCGCCCGCGGGTCGCTGGGCGCAGGCAGGTCGACGAGCTGGTGCAGGATGGTGAGGGTGTCGCCTTCGCGTTCCCAGACCTTCCCGCCGGCGCGATCCATTCGGATGGCGGCGGCGTCGGTCTCGCGTTTGATGCGGAGGGCGTCGACGTAGCCGTCGGCATCCCACGCGAAGGCGCCCGTCATCTTTACGAGGAGGCCGTCGATGTCGAACTCCGGGAGGAACTCCCAGTCGCGTTTCAGCAAGGTGGTGAACGGCTCGTTGGCAGGCTCGTCCCAGAGGAACGCGAACGGGCTCTTGACGGCGATGGTCATCGGAGGCCGCTTCCCATGTCGTTGAGCTGGCCACGGCGCGGAGGAGCGTTCCGGCTGGTGGTTGCGCGTGCTCGCTTTCGGCTGGCTGCCCATTGCTGGGCCAGGCCAATGGTGAACGCGATGGCAAACAGGGCGGTGATGGTGATGAGCAGCGGCGTTGCCAGCGATTCGTAGTCTACTGTCATCGTGCGTACCTCGCTTTCTCGCGGACTTCGCTGCTGCGAGGGTGAGAGGCAGTCTCCGCCGCAGCCAGTTCGTTCACCGCTCTGCTTGCGCCCTCCACCCCGTTCCCTCCGCGTTGGCTTGCGTCGGCTGCGTGACTGGGACGGGCTGTCACAGTCAGTGCTTAAGTTGACGCCAAGCGTGGCGTCCGAGCGGGTGACGTCGGTACGTCATCTCCCTTGACGTCTTCTGACTTCTCTTGACTTCTCGTCTCGACGGTCGCGATGGACGGTGCTCGACCTCTAACCTGGAGGGTGTCCGCGGGATGGAGGTGCAATGGACGACGAACCGCCGCGTACTCGCCTTGAGCAGGTGATGAGCCACCGGCACATGACGGTCAAAGACATGATCAGCCGGGTGGTATCGATCACCGGGCAGGAGATGTCCGAACGGCAGGGGTATCGCTGGATGGTCGGCGAGGTACGGAGCCTTCCTTACGCCCACGCCCGCGCCGCGCTTGAAGAGATCTTCGGTGAGTCGGTTGAGAGGCTCTTCGGGCCCGCTCACGGCAGTGGACTCGTTCAGCAATCCCCAATTGTCCACGCCGGCAGCTTTCCGTCATATCCCGAAAGGCACGAATGGCGGCGAAAGGTAATCGCGTTGAGTGCAATGCGGGCACGGGATTTCTTGAGGAGGACGGAGGTTCCGAACGTGGGTCCGGAGACGATTAATCAGCTCGCCGACGATATTCGCGCGTTGACCGTTCGATATCAGCAAGAGCCACTGGAAACGCTCCTTGCTGACATGAGTCATGCGCAAGAGCAAGCATTCTTTCTTCTTGAGGGACGGCAAAAGCCAGCGCAAACACGCGAACTCTACCTGCTAGCAGGGGTCTCTTCGGGTCTTATGGCTCGCGCGTCGCATGACACCGGGTCGGCAGACGATGCGATGGTGCACGCTCGCGCAGCGTTTTCCGCCGCCGATAATGCTGGTCATGATGGTCTGAAGGCTTGGGTCAAGGGCCTTCAGTCGCTTATTGCTTACTGGGCTCGCCGATACAATGAGTCTATCAAGTATGCGCGTGAAGGTTTCGAATTCACGCACGCAAGCCGTAATACTGCTGCCGTTTGGCTGGCCGCAGGCGAGGCTCGCTCCTTAGCGGCGCTTGGTAGGTTCGAAGAGGCACAGGTGGCGGTGGATAGGGCGACCGAGGCGCGTTATCGGGTCCGCCGTGACGACCTGGACGAACTCGGAGGGTTCTGTACCTTTACTCGCCCGAGGCAGCTTTACTACGCCGCCGAAGCGCTTGCGTGGGCAGGGTCGGAGAAGGCGGATCAGGCTGAGCACATCGCCCTTGAGGCTATCGACGCCTACGAACGCGCCCCTGCAGCGGACCGGGCATTCGGCGACGAGGCCGGCACCCGGTGCGCTCTTGCCATCGCCCGGATCGGCCGCGGCGAATATGAGGGCGCCAATACTGCGATGGCAGAAGTGCTTGAACTGCCTCCGCCTCAGCGGACTCACGGAATCATTGCGGCTGTCGAGTACGTTGAGGAAGTGCTGGACAACGTTTCTGTCGATACAAAATCAATAAGGGAGCTGGGAGACTCGATGCGAGCTTTTTCATCTCAGCCTTTGGCATTGCCAAAATGAACAATATTTGAGGAGTCGTCACCCATGGTGGAGCCGCTAAGGGGTAAGAAAACTTCGTTGCGGGAGATTGCAAGCACTGACGGTCCTGCACTCTTCAGGATCGTGGGCGATGACCGTGTCACTAAGTTCATGTCGTTTGATAGTCGTAGTCGCGAAGTTGCCCAGAAGTCAGTCGACGACGTGGTAGAACGCTCGAAAGCTAGGCCAAGAACAGAGTACTACTTAGCGATTACGTGCGCTGGTGACGACGAGCTGATCGGTACTTGCCGTATCGCATACTCCGGTATGCAAGCGGCGAAGCTGGGTTACATGGTCGCTGCGGACTACTGGGGGAACGGCTATGCGACCGATGCGGTGAGCGTGATGCTTGACTTCGCTTTCCGGGAGCTTGACTTGCACCGGGTCACCGCTGCAATCGGTCCGGCAAATCCTGCGTCACAGGCAGTAGTCAAACGCTTGGGGTTTTCCCGCGAAGGTGTTCTACGTGATCACGTATTTACCAACGGAACGTGGCGCGACTCAGTTCTTTTCTCGCTACTCCGCCACGAATGGGTGAAGAGCTAAGCGTGCGCGACCAGTACGACCTGGGGTAGAATCCCGCTGTCTCTCCCGGCGCGAAGGTCAGAACCTCATGCGAGAGACGTCCAGCGTAGCGTATTCGACAATGGTGCTCGATCACCTTAGATAGCTGCGCGGGAATGGCGACTGGACTCCGGTCGGCCCACATGGCCTGGTCGGTGCTCTGCTTGCCAGTGCCGGTCGCCGCGCCCTCCGGTCCTTGAACCTGTCCGCCGACCACGTCGGCGTGACAGCGCGATAGTTACGACCGGCATACTGAAGATCGCTGTCTGTCATCGATTGTTGACACGGTACAAGCCTGGGAGGCACGTATCTCTTGAACGTACAAGTCAATACACGGGCACAGGAACTCCGCAACAATCTGGTCGACAAGCTCATCGAGGGACGCACAGCGCGGGGCCTCACGTTGCCCGCCGAGGCCGAGCGGGCGCTGCGGACCGTGCCGCGTGAACTGTTCATCCCCGACGTCTCGCTGGAGGAGGCGTATGCGAACACCGCCGTGGTCACCAAGCGGCGCGAGGACGGCGTAAACATCAGCTCGGTGTCCGCGCCGCACCTGATCGCGGACATGCTCGGGCAGGCCACCGGCCGCCATATCCTTGAGATCGGCAGCGGCGGGTACAACGCGGCGCTGCTGCGCGAGATCGCAGGGCCGGACGGGTCGGTCACCACCGTGGACATCGACCCGGACGTCACCGACCGGGCACGGGAATGCCTGGACGCGGCGGGCTACCGCGATGTCACGGTCGTGTGCGCCGATGCCGAGTTCGAGATCGAGCCCGGCCGCCGCTACGACCTGATCACCGTGACCGTCGGGGCGTGGGACATTCCGCCGGCCTGGTTCAGCCAGCTGACCGACGACGGAACCCTGGTCGTCCCGCTGCGCACCGTGGGCATGACCCGCTCCTGGGCGCTGCAGCGCACCGGGGACCACCTGGTCAGCCGCAGCAGTCTCTCGTGCGGCTTCGTGCCGATGCAGGGCGCCGGTGCCAGCAAAGGTCGGGAAGTCCCGCTTGGGGACGGTGTCAACCTGTGGCTCACCGACGAGGGCCAGGACATCGACGGCGCCCTCGTGCAGGACGTGTTCTCCTCCCCGCGGCACGACGCGGGCTCGGGCGTAATCGTCCCCTCCGGCCGGCGCTCGTCCGATCTCGACCTGTGGCTGGCCAGCCACATGCCCGGATTCGCCGTGATGATCGCCCAGACCGGCGCCGTCGAGAGCGGTCTGGTCGATCCGTCCTGGCAATACGGGACTCCCGCCTCGGTGCACGAGGCGACGCTGGCCTATCGGGGCAGGCTTCGCAAGGTCGCCGACGCCGAATTCGAGTACGTCGCCTACGCCCACGGGCCGGACGGTGCGCGAGCGGCCGAGGAGATGGCCGAGCAGATGCGGGCGTGGGATCGCGCCGGGCGCCCGGCTCCGACTCTGCACGTCTTCCCGATCGGTACGCCCGACACCGATCTGCCGGAAGGGCTGGTGCTGAAAAAGCGCCACAGCCGGGTGGTGTTCACGTGGCCAACTCAGTAGCGATCCTCCCGGGAAACACCTCTCTGCCAACGAAGTCACGGCAGGAAAGCAAGGAACCCCTCTGGAGAAAGGACATTCTGATGGACCCCTCGGAGTTTCGCCTCAACGTGCGGCTCGTCGACAGCGGCGCCGCACCCGCGACTTCGTCAGAGGACTGCACGTCGGACGGCTGTGGTGGCGGCGATACGGGCAGCGACGCCTGTACGACCAACGGCTGACGGTCAGCTGCTGGTGTGGCCCGGTCTCGCTCCCGCGAGCCCGGGCCCCACCGTCGTAGGGGCGAAGACGGAGGTGCAGGTGCGCACGTACGAGGCCGTGGACGCGGCAATGATCAGGGTCACGACGTTCCCCGCGGCCGCGGAGCTGCCGCCGTGGCCGGACTTGACCACGGACGACGTGTCCGGCTGGCACGACTGGCTCCGGCGGGTGTGGCGGCTGTCAGGGTTCGCCGACGCGGTGAGGGTCGCCTCGGCCGAGCTGGCGACCCAGGTGCAGCAGCGGATCGCCGAGCCGCCGCTGGCGTGCGAGTCGGTGCGGCGGGCGCGGCGGCTGGTCGAGACGGTGGCCCGGTATCTGCTGCGCTGGGCCAGCCGAGCGACGCCGTTCGGCCTCTTCGCCGGCGTGGCGCCCCTGGACATCGGTGCCCGCGCGTCGGTGCGCTGGAGCGGCACGCATCGGACGGTGTTCCGGCCGGACGGTGCGTTTGTGGACGAGCAGGTCAAGCGCATCGAACGGCCGGAGGTGCTGCGGACCGTCGACGTGGTCACCAACAGCGTCGGATTCGCCCGCGGCTGTTCGTGGATCCTGCCGGGCGCCGGCGCCGGAGACGGTGCAGGCACCGACGATCACCTGTGGGACATCGAGGTCGAGCTGACCCGACCGGTGCGCCTGGCCGTGGAGACCGCTCGGCGACCGATCCCCTTCAGCGACCTCTCCGCTGCGCTCGCCGCGGAGGCTCCCACCGTCGCCCTCGTTGTCATCGAGGACCTGCTGGCCCAGTTGATTGCCCGCCGGGTTCTGCTGTCGGCCGTCCGCCCGCCGGTGACCGTGACCGACCCGGTCACCCACCTCGCCCGCTACGGGAGCCTGCCCGATCGCGTCGGACCGGCCGGGGCCGACGTGCGGGCCGGCTGCTCGGTGACCCTGCCAGCCGCGGTCGTGCGCGAAGCCGAGCAGGCGGCGTCGGTGCTCACGCTGGTCGCGCCGCCGACGCCCTGGTGGCAGTCCTACCACCAGGCGTTTCTCGAACGCTACGGGCCAGGTGCCGCGGTGGCGGTGCGGGAGCTGGTCAGCGACTCCGGACTGGGCTACCCCGCCGGATTCCGGGGATCGCATCGGCGCGAACCCCGGGTACTGACCGCGCGGGACACCGCCCTGGCGATCATCGCTCAGGAGGCCGCCCTCGACGGCTGCCGCGAGGTCGTCCTCGGCGACGACCGCATCGCGCGCCTGACCACCGGCCAGCGCCCGCCCGTCCCGCACACCGAACTCCGGTTCAGCATCGCCGCGAGGACGCTCACCGATCTCGAGCGCGGCGACTTCACGCTCTCGGTCATCAGCGGGGCCCGCCACGCCGGAGTCACCACCGGCCGCTTCCTGCACCTGCTCGACGACACCGAGCGGGAACGGTTCCGGCGCGCCTACACGGCACTGCCGACCGCCACATCCGACGCCATAGCGGTGCAGATCTCCGGGCCGCCCCTTGCCCGCACGATGACCGCCGTGGCCCGGGTGCCCGAGATCCTGCCCCTGCTGCCGTTGGGGGAGTACCAGGAGGCTCCCGGCATCACGCTGGACGACCTGGCCGTCACCGGCGACGCGCACCGCCTGCAGCTGATCTCGCTCTCCAGCGGCCGCCCCATCGAGCCGATGGTGTTCAACGGCGTCAACCTCGCCAGCGGGCAGCAGCCACTCGCGCGGTTCCTCACCGAAATCTGGGCCGCCTTCTGCTCACCCTGCCGCCCGTTCGGCTGGGGACTCCTCGCCCGCGACCTGCCGTTCCTCCCACGCGTCCGCCACGGCCGAGCACTTCTGAGCCCGGCCCGCTGGAAGCTCACTGCTTCCGCGCTACTCGCCCCGGCCGAACCTTTCGACCGCTGGCGGCGGGCATGGGAACAGCTGCGGCAGACCTACCGGCTTCCGCCAGAAGTATTCCTCGGCGCCGACGACGTGAAGATCCGCCTCACCCTGGACGAACCCGCCCACCTGGCGATCCTGCGCAGCCATCTCCGCCGTCAGCCCGACGCGGTCCTCACCGAAACCCACGGCCTAGCCGGCTGGATCGACGGCCGAGCCCACGAGATCACCCTCACCCTCGCCCGGACCTCGCCACCCAGCCCGCCTCGGCACCCCAGGACCGTGCGGACGCTCAGCACCGTCGAGCACCGGCCGGGGCTCTCGCCGTGGCTGTACATCAAGGTTTTCGGCCGCGGCGACGACATCCTCGGCCGGACCGTCGAACTTGACGAGATCGCCGGGAACGGCTGGTGGTTCATCCGCTACCACGAACCCGAGCCCCACCTGCGCGTGCGGATCCCGCTGGGCGACGCCGGGCAGTTTGGCACCGCGGTCGCGCAGCTCGGCGGCTGGGCGGACCTGCTGCACGCCGACGGGCTGCTGCACGACTACACGATCAACACTTACCGGCCCGAAGCCCGCTTCGGCACCGGAACCACCTTGGCCGCTGCAGAGGAGGTGTTCGCCGCCGACTCACACGCGGTCATCGGGCGCCTGGCCGGCGACCGGACGGTCGCCACCGCGGCCGGGATGATCGGCATCACCGACGGCTTCACCGGAGATGGCCCCGGGTGGCTCATCGAGCACGTCGACCACCACGGTGAACGCCACGCCGGTGACCGGGCGGTCAGCGACCAGCGCGACCCGGTGCTGCGGGCTCTCGCCGTAGGCAGCGACGACCGGCTCCGGCGGGCACTGGGCACCTACCGGGTACACATCGAGCAGGACGGGCTCGACCCGGACCGGGTCCTGGCGGATCTGCTGCACCTGCACCACGTCCGCATGATCGGGGTGGACCTGACCTCGGAACGGCACTGCCTGCGGCTGGCCCGCGCCACCGCCCGCACGTTGCTCGCGCGAGATGCGTGGTGAAGCCCGGGCAGTCCCTCAGCGGCGGCGCGGCAGGGATCGCCCTGCTGCACATCGAGCACGCCCATACGGGCACCGGAACCTGGGAGCAGGCCAACACGGTGCTCAGCGCCGCCGTCGCCGACGGAGTCAGCAGCGCCCACACCGCCAGCCTGTATCTGGGCGCCCCGGCCCTCTCCTTCGTCCTGCACGCAGCTCCCGACCGGCCCGGCCTCGCCCAGGCCCGCGCGACCGTCGACGCAGCCACGGCCGAGATCACCCGCCGGCGCCTGGACATTGCCCACGCCCGCATGGACCGGCACGCCCGGCCCGAACTCAGCGAATTCGACCTCATCGGCGGCCTGACCGGCCTGGGTGTCGTCCTGCGCCGCAGTGGTGACCTTGAACTGCTGCGCTCCGTTCTGGCCTACCTGGTCCGGCTCACCGAGCCCGTCGACGGACTCCCGGGCTGGTGGTGCCCGGCGGGGCCCGAACGCGCCCGGCCCGGCCCCGCAGGCGGCCACTCCAACCACGGAATCGCCCACGGCATCGCCGGTCCGCTCGCGCTGCTCGCCCTCGCCTACGGCGACGGCAACACCGTCGACGGGCAGGCCGACGCGATGACCCGCATCTGCGAGTGGCTCAACACCTGGGAACAACACCACGACAGCGAAACGGCGTGGTGGCCGCAGATCGTCACGCGCACAAACCTCGACCACGGCACCACCAGCCAGCCCGGCCCACGCCGCCCCTCCTGGTGCTACGGCACGCCCGGCATCGCCCGAGCCCTCCAGCTCGCGGGCAGCGCGCTGCACGACCGCTCCCTCCAGCGGCACGCCGAAACCGCCTTCACCGCCTGCCTCAACAACCCGGCCCAGCTGGACCGGCTGACCGACCGGAGCCTGTGCCACGGAACCGGCGGCCTGCTCGCCACCGCCCGCCGCATCGCCGCCGACGCGCGCGATCCGATTCCCCTCACACCGGCCCTGCTGGCGCATCAGCACGCCCCGACCGATGAGCCGCCGGGATTCCTCACCGGCGCGGCCGGGGCCGCCCTCGCCACCACCGCGACCATGGCGACCTCCTGGGACGCCTGCCTTCTGCTCCGCTGACCGAAAGGCCGCTGATGGACACCCCCGCCTGGACGCAACTGAACATCGCCTACCCCGGCGACGACCCCGCCGAACGGGAACGGCACGCCGCCGCACACCTGACCGGCGTCCTCCCGGCCGCCGAGGCCGACGAGCTGCTCGCCTCCTGGTGGTTCATCCGCAAAGGCCCCTGGCGCGTGCGCTACCTCCTGGCGAACCCGCCGCGTAGCCCCGACGGCGATCCGGTCCACCCGCGCCTGGCCGCGGGAGTCGCCTGGACCCGCGACATCTACGAGCCGGAAGTCCACGCCTTCGGCGGACCCGCCAGCATGGAGCTTGCCCACCGGCTGTTCCACCACGACAGCCGCCACCTGCTGCCGTTCCTCCGCGCGGGCGCCGCCGACCGGCGTGAACACTCGCTCATCCTGTGCACCACGTTCATGCGGGCCGCCGGACTCGACATCATCGAGCAAGGCGATGTGTGGGCACAAGTCGCCGAACACCGCGCCGGCGTGCCCGTCACTCCCGTCGCCCCGGACGTGTGGAACTCGTTCACCAGCGACATCGGCCGCCTCCAGCGCGGTAGAGCCCGCACCGACGTGCTCGACCGCGGCTGGCTCACCGCGTTCGCCGACGCGGGACGAGAGCTGCAGGCACTGCGCCAGGAAGGCGCGCTCACCCGGGGACTGCGCGCCATCACCGCTCTGCACGTGATCTTCCACTGGAACCGGATCGGTCTCACCGCGCGAACCCAAGCGGAACTTGCTCGAGCGGCGAAAGATGCCGTTTTTGGCGCTCCCACCGACAAAAGCAGATCGGAACCTTCGACCTGAGCCAGCTTCCGAAACACGCCGCCCGACGCCAAAGACCACCGCGTCGAAGCCGGGGAGTCGAACTAGCCGCAGCTGGCCCGGCGTGCGCCGGGCCAGCCCGGCCGGGTGGTCGGCACCGATGTTCCACCTGCAGGACGCGCTTGGCTTCCAGGTCCACGACGCGCGCCACCGGCACCACGCGAACCGACACGGCCGCGCGGACATCGGATGGAAGCACATCACCAGCTCATGACCGACTGGACAAGCCTCAGCTACGTCGTTGTCGATGTCGAAGGCAACGGCCACCAGCCGCCCGACTTAGTGGAGTTGGCCGCGGTGCGCATCGTCGCCGGCATCGTCGGAGAGCCGAAAAGCTGGCTGGTGAAGCCCGACCAGCCGATCAGTCACTTCGCCCGCCGGATTCACGGCATCACCAACGAACAGGTCGCCGACGCTCCGGTGTTCGGCTACATCGAAGCCGACGTGCTCAAAGCGCTCAACGCCTCCGCCCTGATCGCGCACAACGCCCACGTCGACGTCGGGGTACTCCAGCGCAAGCTCGGCAACTGGGAGTGCCCCGAGGTTTTCGACACGCTCAAGCTCGCCCGACGCCTGCTGCCCGGCCGCTTGACCTACAAGCTCAGCTCACTGGTCGAAGAGTTCAACCTCGCTCACGGCCTTGACGGCGAAGACCAACCGCACCGCGCCACCTACGACGCCATCGTGACAGCCCGGCTGTTTGTCCACCTCGCAGGCCGGCGAGCGCTCGAAGAACTGCGTCACCAGCCACCAGGAGGGAGTACCGATGACGCCCCGACCCTCTTCTGAGAGTAAGCACGGCCTGTTCGTCAGCGTCGACGGACCGGGCGGTGCAGGCAAGACCACGATCGTCCGCCACCTGGCGCAGATGCTCTTGGCCGACGGAGAACACGTCCACGTCACCGCAGAGCCGTCCAACAGCGGCATCGGGCAGCTGGCCACCGAAGTCACCCCGACCGTCACCGGCCATGCGCTGGCCTGCCTCTACGCCGCCGACCGCTACCACCACGTCGAGACCGAGATCAAGTCACACCTGAAGTCCGGTCAGATCGTCATCTCCGACCGCTACCTCGCCTCCGGTCTGGTCGTCCAGCGCTTCGACGGCGTTGATCCCGACCTCCTGTGGCAACTCAACGAGGAAGTCGAACGACCCGACCTCACCATCATCCTCGAAGCCGACCCCCACGTGATTGCTGAGCGGTTGATCGAGCGCAGGCCGCACAACCGCTTCCAGCTCGCTCCCGCCAGCAGCCACGCCGAGGTCACCTACTACCGCGACGCCACCAACGCCCTGGTCGGTGCCGGTTTCGAGGTATTACGGGTGGATTGCGGCAGCCGCCCACCAGAGCAGTCCGCCGCCGTCATCCGCGCCCGGTTGACTGCGCTCCTCGTACCGAGCGAGGTGCCTGCCTGATGAACGAGTCGATCAACAACGACAATGCCCTTCGCCGCTACCCGGAGCTTCGGCAGCTCGTCTCCGTTCGAGATGCCAGCTGGGTCTTCCGTCCCATCCAGGATGAAGATGCGATCAAGGTGTGCCTGATCGGCTGGAACAGGCACATTGTTGTGGAGGTCGTCGACGAGCACGACCAAGAGCTTGTGCTTCCCGACGACATCGTGCTGCCGGGAGACAGCGGCCTCGGCCTGGTCGACGCGCGAGGAGGGCGGTGGGGCTCCCGCTTGACACAGACGGGCAGAGTCATGTGGGCAGAGCTGGCAGTCTACGAACGCACGCCCGCCGGCCTACCGCGGCGGCGGTTCGAAGGAGGCGAAGAGTGGTAGCGCTCGACATCTGGTACGACCAGACGCCTAAAGATGACGACGGTAGCGTCGTGATCCGCGTGAACACCGCCACCGAGCTGGACGAGCTGATCGACCGCATCATCGCGGAGACGGCCGACAACGTGGCTCCGCCGATGATCCAGGTGGCGCTCTCCGGCGTGAAGCGCTCGCCTGCCCTTGAGGTCGGCCTCGGCAAGGAGAAGGGCTTCATCGGGGCTTCATGAGTTCTTGATGGCTGGGCCGTGGCCGAGTGTAGTTGAGAGCGATGTTGCGAGCTGACGATGGCGACGGCGGCGAGGATCGCCCAGCAGCCGAGCCCGATTTGCTAGGGCAGGCCGGTGGGGGTGAGGAGCACGCCGAGCGGAACCGCTTCAACGACAAGTCCCAGCGGGCACGGTCGCGTTGCAAATCCGTAGTGCGAAGCACACCGTGCTGTTCGCGCGGCCGAGTCTCGGCCCAGGCACAGCATGTCGTTCTCGCGACAGAACCGGAGGATGTCCCACACGACCAGTAAGTAGCGGGGAACCCGAGCTCGCGGATGACGGCCAGCTCGTGCTCGAGTAATAACTGGGCGAACGAAGCGCGTTCAAGCGTCATTGCTCAAGATGAGGGAAGCGCGCGCTCCTTCGTAGACCGATAAGGTGGCCAGGGGTCCGAGTGCGAAATAGTGGCTCCAAATTTCCCAGATTTCGAGCCAGTGTGGGCTTTGCATGGGGAGCCGCGTGATCGGGAGGCCGGCGGCTTCGGCTTCCTGGGCGCCGATGACGGCGTGGTGCGAGCGCGGTGACTCGATGAAGGGCTGTGCAATGGTTTTGCACAGGGTGTCGATGTCGGCTGGAGTCCGGTCGGAGTGGCTGGAGATGGCTTGCCGGGCCAGGTCGCCGGTGCGGGCGAGGGCTGATCGGGCGAATTGTAATGTGGTGGCGTCGATGCCCGCGAGCATGGCGGCCTGGATGGCGAAGGTGTCGGGTTGGGCGTTGACAGCTGCGATGGCGCCGTCGACAGCGACGATGAGGTCTTTGGCGGAGACGAAGCCTCGGTCGGCCACGAATATCTGCGGGTCGATGGGGCCCAGGTCAGAGGTGGCTGCCATGACGATCTCGTGCGCGGCGAGGGCGAGAACTGTTCCGGCGCTTTTGGCGGTGTCGGGAACCAGGAGGACGAATTGGGCGCTGGCTTCCTGCGCCATGCGGGCCATGCGGACGGCGACTTCGCCGTCGCCGCCCGGGGTGTGCAACAGCAGGTGAAGGTCCTTGGCGGGATCGAGTTCCATCAACGTCTCGGCGAAGTGCGTGATGGTGTCAGGCACGATCTGGTCGATCACCACAACGAGGTTGCAGTCGTGGTTGTTCTGGTAAGCCTTGATCAGGTGCTGGCGTCGAAAGCGGGGTTCGTGGCGGGCACGGTAGAGGGGCGTGACGTGCCCGGTGGTGACCCCGCTCGGTGGGTGGAGATGGGCCTGGTTGGTGGGAGGGGCCGCGTCGGTGCCGGCGTTAGCAGTCTCTTGCCCAGATTCCATGCTTCGATCGCCATTCGACGTCGCCGGGCCCAGTCTGCGACGGCCGGCGAGATGGTGGGGGGAATGGGGAGCACAGTGTCGTCGGACGACATGGGCGGGTCTCCTGTCGAAGTGGGCGATCTTCCCTACCCGACAGTAATGCTCCCCGAAAAGTGCTGATTGCTGCAAACGAGTGAAGACGCGCGTTCGAGGTGACAGTTTGGTGAAGGTGGGCCGTCCTGGGGCTGGGCGACCCACCGAACGTCATCGTGAGGTGATCAGCTCGCGAGGGGTACGGCTTGATGACGAATCATGTGCCGGGTCAGTGGTCGCTCCGGGCCGTGCTGGACGCTGGTAAGGATCGATGCCTGAGGTGTCTGCTGCCGCGTCGGGCCGGCGAACACCATGGTGCGCCGGATTCGGTCGGCGTGAACGGTGCCGACGCCGCCGCAGGCTCGCAGCTGGCGGAACAGCCGCATGCCAGTGAGGATGGTGTCCTCCCAGTCCTGGGCGGTTGCCCGGGCGACCTCGAAGGGTGCTGCGCTCGAGCGGATGTAGTCGAGGAGGGGAGCTTCGACGTAGGTGTGCCCGCGCAGGAACCCGCGGTCGCTGGCGTAGCCGAATACCACTGCTGCGATGCCCTCCTCCACGACTACGGCGCGGCCGCCGTCTTCGTTCTCGTCAAGCGTGGGGTTGCTGCGGCGCTTGCGGTTCAGCAGTGCCCTGGTGACCGGTGACCAGCCCAACAGTGTGGCGTAGGAGAGGTGGAAAACGTCGTGCAGGCGGTAGAAGTCCTCGCTGCCGGCGGCGTCGGTCAGCGGGTTCCCCAGCTTGCGTCCGTCTGCGAGGACGATCGTCACCGGCCTGCCGTCACGCGGCCGCGTGGCGGCGGTGAACTGATACGAGACCCGCTGAGGCAGTTCTTCGGCACTCGGATGCGGGGTCAACAGCGGGTGGGCGCCGGGCTGAGCGACCGGTACGAGGCCGTCCGACGCCAGACCTCCCCGCTGGCGTGCCGTTGACGCGCGCCGCTCGGGTGCGTGGTGCCTGATCAGGCGCGCAACCGGGAACGGCAGGGTGCCGCCCGGGCGCACGTGCGGGAGATCGTGGGAGGGTGCGTGATACATCGGTTCTCCAAACTGGGTGGAGTCTGGACTTGCGTGTGGACGAGACGGTGGATCCGGGCCCGGGAGCCACCGCTACCCCTGTTGATGACTGAGCCTACAGCAGTCTGTCTGGTTTTCCGCAGGGGGTTGCCGTAGGATGACACAAGCACCTGTTGGATTACCTCACACGAAAGGGTGGTGCAGGTGGATCCCGCCCTCGGACGGCGCGCCGAAGTCGAGCAGTACATCCTCGAGCTGATCGCCGAGGAGAAAAACTGTGACGTCGAGCAGTTGCGCGAAGAACTCACAGCTCAGGGGGCAGATATGCCCTACGACTCCGTGCTGCTGGTCGAGCTGATGGTGCGGGTGGAGGCGCGCTTCGGGGTCAAGCTCCCGACGGACCTGCCCACGGCCCGGGATATGCGATCCATCCGCAGCTTCGCCGAGCGAGTCTGCGACCAGCTGACCGACCCCGCGCCGACGGAACCCGAGGCGGCGAGATGACGTGGAGCACTAGCCGCGCCCCCGCTTCGCCAGGGACAGCGCGGCTCGTGATACATCCCGCGCGGGGAGAGCGAACTATTTGCCCGTCACGCAGTCAGGAGCAGTCAGATGAGCGAGCAGCCCGACGCTGCAGGGACGCAAGCCGACAAGCGCGCCCAGCAGGAGTTGGCAGAGCGACTGCGAACCAGCAGGGAGTACGCCGGCCTGTCCCAGCAAACCGTCGCCCATAACACCGGCATCCCACGGTCGGCGATCTCCGAGATCGAGCGAGGTAACCGCCGTGTCGACAGCATTGAGCTGAAGAAGTTGGCCATCGTGTACGGCCAGACCTTGGAATACCTCCTTGGAGAAGACGCCGCCTCACGGGCCGATGACCCATCTCTGAAGCTGCTCACTCGTGCCCACGCCGGCCTGACGAGCGGCGACCGGGAGAAACTCTTGTCGTTTGCTCAGTTCCTCCAGTTTTCCCAAGACCCTCTCGAGGGCGCCGATGAGGCCGGCCCAAACCTGCGGCGATCCGCGTCTGAGCATGCGGGCGCCAGTGTCAGTGACGGCGCGGACAGCACGGACGACCGCCCACCGACCGCGGGTGGTGAGCAGCGCCGATGACGAAGTGGTCGGTCGCGCACCGGCTCGCGCACATGGCGGCGATGCGCACGCTCGATGATGCGGGCCAACCCGCTGATCGGCGCACGGACGTGGCTGCACTGATCTCGGCGGCCAACCTTCGTGCGCTGGCCGATCCAGAGGCCGAGCGGTTGTTCGGTCTCTACATTCCGCCAACACAGACGCACCCGGGCGGGATCTGGATCAACGCGGCGATGCCGCCCTCGACGCAGCGTCATAGCGCCGCGCACGAGCTTGGCCACCATGTGTTCAACCACGGCCTCACCTGCGATACGGATTTTGCGTCACTGTCGGCGACACCGGCGACCTCGACCTTGACCGAAACCACCGCCGAGGCGTTCGCGGCCTGGTTGCTGATGCCCCGGGCGGCGTTAGTCCGCACCCTACGCCTGCTGAACATCAAGCCCGGGGACCTGCGCCCCGAGCACGTCTACCTGACCGGGCTGATGCTCGGCACCTCGTACCGCGGAACCGCTCGGCACCTTGGAGTTGCCCGCATCATCGAGCCGCGAGCAGCGACCGCTCTGGCTCGTACGGCCCCTGCTGCGATCAAGAACCGCTTTGACGACCCGACCGCGCCGCCGCGCAGCGGCGACGCCGACGTGTGGCCGCTGCAGCGTCTGGTCGGCTGCGGCGAGTTGACCCTCCACCATGGTGACCGGCTGGTATTGCCGGCCACGGCCGACGCAGCGGCCGAGGGGCTCATTGCCGACGATGTGGCGCAGTTCGTGCACCAGAGCTTCACCTCGATTGTGCTCAGCGCGACCGCGGCGCCGGACCGTAATGGCGCGGTGCGCCGTCATCTGCTGTCGCTGGCGGGCGACGATGGCGGCCTGCAGGTTTCGGTCGAATCGGGCCCGGTGCGGCCGCGAGCGCGACGAGCCGTCCCGAATGTTGCCAATGTCAATAGTGAGGCCGATCTCGACCTGTTGCTGGCCCAGCAGCAGGCTCAACGTGTCGCTTCGGCGGCGGGGGAGGACCCATGCGTGTAGCTGGTACCGTCCTGCGAGGACAGCACTGCGGGCAAGTATGGTCGCAGGCCTCGGACCTGCTTCTGGCCGAGCGTGACCGCAAACTTCTGCACCTCATTGTTGAGATCGCCGAGCCCGGGGTGGAGGATCCCGCGTTCCGCGCGATTGTCGATGAGTTGCTGGCCCGCCGTGGTTACGACCCGGTACAGACGGTGGTCAACACCGTCTTTCCGGCCGCGCTCGCGGCGTCCTCGTCCACGCCGGAGCGCCTGGCTCAGCGTTACCGGTCGATGTATGACCGCATCAAGGCCGAGCGCAAGATCAACCGTTTCGGTACCTATTTCGGGCGGCTGGTAGCACATCCCACGCAGAAAGGCCCGGTCGACCAGCTCAACCGCATTATCAACCGGTTGCGTATGTACGGACACAACGGCAACCACGTCGCAACCGCATACGAGGGGGCGATCGACGTTCCCGAACCTCGCACCGAGGAATCCGAGGTGCCGGGCACCTCCGATGGACTGTCCAGCGAGGAGGCCACTGACGACCTTGGCGCTTGCATCTTCAACGCCTACACAGATTCGATGCCGTTGGGGTTTCCGTGCTTGTCGCACGTCTCCTTCCAGCACACCGGGAACCGGCTCAACGCGGTGGCGCTCTACCGCAGTCAGTACATGGTCCAGCGTGGATACGGCAACTATCTCGCGCTGGGTATGTTGCTGCGCTATATCGCCGAGGCTGCTGGCTTCCTTCCAGGAACGCTGACGGTCATCACGGGACAGGCTGAGGCTGAAGGCGCTGCTGGTGACCTCCGTGCCGCACTGGCCAGTACGACGCAGTTGCCCTTGTTCTCTCCATCGGCAGCAGCAACGACCGTCTCACGCGGACGACGCCCGTCGCCGCGGCCGCCGAACGCCTCTGGCCAGCTGTCGCTGGAGGCCGACTCCAGCTAGGACTGCGTAGTTGCAGCTTTCACCGCGGCGGCTTGTGCCTTGACGGCATCAGTGATCCCCCACTTTGGGGGAAACCATGGGGCCGGCATCGGCTCGCTGGATTGCCGGTACTGCTGCTTAATACGTGTACGACCGGAGATACCGGGAACGTCCGGGTGGGCTACTCGGGCGTACTTGTCGACTTCGCAGAATAAGTTCTGGCAGTCGATCAGATGGAGTCGACGACCGCCCAAGTAGTCGAACCGGAGGCCGAGTCGCGCGAAATGTTCTTCTTGTGTGTCGGTCATGTGCGAGATGACGGCTGCCTCGATGCCGCTGGCACCGGCCCCGAAGCACTTACGAATGCCGTCGCGGGCCCCGGGGCCGGCCACCACGAACTGATTCTCCGAGAAGTCTAGAACGGAGCTGTAGTTAAGGTCGATCGTAAACTGATACGCCAAGAAGTCCCCAATGCCCGGGTACTGCCGCAGCTGCTGAAACACCTCGGCGAGGCTCTTTGCGCGCCGCAACCGCTGTGGGAGACCGTCACTGATCATGGTCTCGACCAGCAGTAGATGATCGTGGTGCTTGCGACGACCGCCCAGCTGAGGCGGCGGGATGACGTAGGCCGGCGAATACAACTTGCGGCCTGCCTTCCACGCGGCGTCCAGCACCGCCCGCGCGAGCCCAGGCTGCCACGAGGCCCAGGCGATCGACCCGAATTGATCCTCGAGCAGACGCCAAGTGTCGATCTTGTTGAAGAACTTGAACAGGAGTATCCGGAACACGACATCGTCGGGATGTTGTGAGCCCTGGTAACCCACGTCGTGGATCGCATACTGACTGACTCGATCAGCAGCGCGGTAGCAGTTGGTGAAGCGGTGACTGGCCAAGATCGGGTCGTCAGCAGGTGCCTGATCGCCGTTCAACCTCGCGAAGTAGGTCGCCTGGCGGGCAGCGGCAAACCGCCAGTAGGTATCGAAGACCGCGGTGGGACGTAGCCGTCTTCCCGCGATCGTTACGTCCGGAATGGACTCACTCACTGTGGTCACAGCGGCGGGAGTATCACTCGTCATGTGTAGAACCTATCGCGAGTACAGGCTGAATGGGGACGCTTCGTCGGTGTGCCACAGACGCTTCCTTCGTTCGAGACGCATCTATCGCCTGTCCGAGGGCGCCAACTTGGCTGCCGGTAACTCATGAAGGCATCGAGGTCGCCCCCGGTTATCTCGTTGGGCGACGCAAGCAGGTGTCCAGTCACGGTTGTTCGGCAGTCCGGCGATCGCCATCTGGTAGCTGGGGCGCGGCCGAGTGTCGTTGTGAGCGACGCAGGACCGGCGAGGCAAGTGCTCTTCGAAGTGGGTGACGTTCGGTGCGGCCTCGTCGATGCGGGCCTTGGCAGTGGAGAGCGTATCGACTTCCGCGATGTCATGGGCGAGGGAGGACTGCTGGGATGCCTGGCGAGCCTGGTCGATCGCTGCCGCTGCTTGTTCCTCGGCAGCTGCTGCACTGCGCGGGCGGCTTTGACGTTCTTCCGGGAGACGAGTGTTCCCCAGAGTGAAGCACCGAACGCGAGTGCCGCGGTCGCGAGTGAGGCCAACGCGATGTGGTCGGAAGTGAACCACGCGGCGACCGTCGCCGCGACGTCAGTGAGCAGCTTCATGCGAGCGGTGACCCTTCTCAGTCGGTCGGGCGGGCAGCCTGGGGTACGTCAGCTGTAGCCCCGTTTCGTGGCGCGGCCGCGGGGAAGACGATCGCGCACCGACTTCTACACTTGTGTGCTCGGCTCGTCGGGGTGGAGGAACGTGATGTTGCCGCCGCGTGCTTGGGCGAGTGTGACTGCTTGGGCCGAGACAATCGGATTGGGACGGAGATGCGACGGCCGCGGAACGAGGAGTGTGTCGTCGGGGCGGAGATGACGGAGGAGGTCGAGGAAGCCGGGAGTCAGGTCATCGCCGACGGCGCGTTCGGTGCGGACAACGTCGCACTCCGCGTACTCGAGTTCGTCGGCGTACGAGTGGTGCCGACTCAGCGGAACGTCGGGGGGCGTGCGCAGGTAACCAAAACGAAGGCGTGTTCAGGTCCACGCCGCTCGGCAATCGACGCCAGGCGACGGTCGGCGGTATCGCCCGCGTAGCGGTCGTAGACCCTGAGCAGTTGATCAGTCAACGAACCGAACGGAGCTGATGAATCGTCCCTTGTGGCCATGCTGACTCCCTCCCCGTCGCTGGCGAATCGTCTGCTCTCATCGACGATAGCCCGGGCCGCATCGGAGCGGCCGAGCGTAGGGCGCGCTACTACACGTCGAGTATCCACAACTACGGCTGCGGTGTGGACAACTTGTGGATAGTCGGCTGGCTTAGTCGGCAGCGACGAATGTGCGACGCGCCCGACCTGTCGGCGGGCGGTTCAGCCGCCGGAGTGCATGTCTTCAGTTTTCGGGCGGCTGTCGTCGTCCGGGTCGTCGAGCCAACCGTGGGGCAGCGTGACCTCGCCCGGGGAGCCCTGACGGCCGCGCGGGCCGGTGGCGGCTTCGGGTAACGGTGCGTCGTGGTCGAGCTGGGCGATGAGGTCGTCGAACTGGGTCATCGACGAGAGCCGCGGCGGAGTTCGGAGCCGACCGGGAAGCCCATCAGGTACCAGGCCATGTGCTTGCGGATGTCGCGCGTATGGCCTTGTCGTGGCCGTCGTGCCGGATGAGCAGCTCGGTGTGGTGACGGAGTACGTGGGCGACTTCGCCGAGCTTCGGGGAGGTCGGGATTTCCGTGCCCAGGAACGAGGCTTTCAGCTCGCCGAAGCCAGGGCCGGTCGAGACAGCCGCGGCCGATCACGACGCCGTCGCAGCCGGTCTTCTCGACTGTTGGTCGTCGAGCCGGGGATTGGCGCACCTTGCGGACCCGGCTGCGTAGCAGCCAAACCAATCTCCCCCACGTCGACGACTGCCCGCTCACCTGCGCAGACTGTGGGTGTCGACATAGTGATCGTCGGCGATCGATCGCGTTCAGCGAGATTGGAGGCGGTGGGTGAGCGCGGTGTGGCGGCGTCCGGCGCCGGGGGTGCGCACGGCCGCGGCGAGGGCTTTGCGGGAGCCGACGAGGATCAGCAGGGTCTTGGCGCGGGTGATGCCGGTGTAGAGCAGGTTGCGTTGCAGCATCATCCACGACGACATCGTCAGCGGCAGGACGACGGCGGGGTATTCGCTGCCTTGGGAGCGGTGGATGGTGACGGCGTAGGCGTGGCCGAGCTCGTCGAGTTCGGCGAAGTCGTAGTCGATCTCTTCGTCTTCGTCGGTGCGGACGGTCAGGGTCTGGTCGGTGGCCGAGATCGCGGTGACGACGCCGAGAGTGCCGTTGAAGACCCCGGCGGCGCCCTTGTCGTAGTTGTTGCGCAGCTGGGTCACTTTGTCCCCGACCCGGAACACGCGCCCGCCGTAGCGGCGCTCGGCGAGGTCGTCGCGGTGGGGGGTGAGGGCTTCTTGCAGCATCGTGTTGAGATTGCCGGCGCCGGCCGGGCCGCGGTGCATCGGCGCGAGGACTTGCACGTCCCGGCGTGGGTTGAGCCGAAATTTGGCCGGGATGCGGCGGGCGACGATGTCGACGACGAGTTTCGCGGTTTCCTCGCCCGGGTTGAGGTCGGAATCCTCGGGTGGTTCGCAGGTGAACCAGTAGATGTCGCGAAAGCCTTCGAACTGGGGTGCGATGCCGGTGTTGACGCGGTGGGCGTTGACCACGATCCCGGACTGCTGGGCTTGGCGGAAGATCTTGGTGAGCCGGACGCGGGGGATGGTGTCGGCGGCGAGCACGTCGCGCAGGACTTCGCCTGCGCCGACGGAGGGGAGCTGGTCCACGTCGCCGACCAGCAGCAGGTGCGCGCCAGGCGGGACGGCTTTGATGAGTTTGTTGGCGAGGATGAGGTCGAGCATGGAGGCTTCGTCGATGACGACGAGGTCGGCGTCGAAGGGGTTGTCGCGGTCGTAGCGGGGGTCGCCGCCGGGTTGCAGTTCCAGCAGTCGGTGCACGGTGCTGGCGTCATGGCCGGTCAGCTCGGCCAGCCGCTTGGCTGCCCGCCCGGTCGGCGCGGCCAATACCACCCGGGCGTTTTTCGCCCGGGCCAGCTCGACCACCGATCGGACGGTGAAGGACTTTCCGCAGCCGGGGCCGCCGGTGAGCACAGCGACCTTGCGGGTCAGTGCGAGCTTCACGGCTTCCGCTTGCTCCTCGGCCAAGTCCTGGCCGGTGCGGCTGCGCAGCCACTCGAACGCCCGATCCCAATCCACCTGGGCGAAGGCGTCCAGCCGGTCGATCTGGGTGTGGAGCAGGCCGAGCAGGGTGCCGGCCAGCGACCGCTCGGCGCGGTGGAACGGCACCAGATAGACGGCGGGGACGGTGCCGCCGCCGGTGTTGGCCGGGACCTGTTCGTGGATGACGCCCTCATCAGCGACCAGCTGCTGCAGGCACGGCCCAATGAGGACTCGGTCGACTTCGAGGATTTTGGTGGCCTCGGTGATCAGGTTCGGTTCGGGCAGATAGCAGTGCCCGTTGTCGGCGGCCTGCGACAGCGTGTACTGCAAGCCGGCCTTGATCCGTTCGGGGCTGTCATGCGGGATGCCGACGGCCTGGGCGATCGTGTCGGCGGTTTTGAAGCCGATACCCCACACATCGGTGAGCTGGTAGGGCTCGCGGCGGACGGTGTCGATGGCGGTGTCGCCGTAGGTCTTGTAGATCCGCACCGCCAGCGACGTCGACACCCCGACGCTCTGCAGGAACACCATCACTTCTTTGATGGCTTTCTGCTCTTCCCAGGCGTCGGCGATCAGCTTGGTGCGCTTCGGGCCCAGCCCGTGGACCTCGATCAGGCGTTTCGGGTCGGTTGCGATGACCTCGAGGATGTCGACGCCGAAGTGTTCGACCATGCGGTGGGCCATCATCGGGCCGATGCCCTTGATCAGCCCGGAGCCGAGGTAGCGGCGGATCCCTTGGATCGTGGCGGGCAGGACGGTGGTGTAGGAGTGCACCCGGAACTGCTTGCCGTATTTCGGGTGGCTGCCCCACCAGCCTTTCAGGCGCAGGCTTTCCCCGACCTGAGCCCCGAGCAGCGGGCCGATGACGGTGAGCAGGTCGGGCCCGGAGCGCTCGGTGGCGACGCGGGCGACGGTGTAGCCGGTGTCTTCGTTGGCGTAGGTGATCCGCTCCAGCACACCCTCAATCTGCACCAGCGCGGACGCGTCGAAGGCAGAGTCAGCGGCGGGCACGACCGCCATTCTGCCGCTCCTCGTCGGACTGTCGAACACCTGATCGCACTCGGCGAGTCGTGCCGGGCTTGATTGCTTGCGCCTCGGCTGGATTAGCTAGATGCAACGCGTTGGACCTTGCGGGCGACTTCTCCTTCGACCACTATCGTGTGACGTTCTGCACGTGCACCCGCACGGGCGAGGGGGTGTGGTGACCGAAGTGGCGCCGGCGGTGGCCGGGACCGATGCCCCGAGCGACGCAGCCCTGATCGCGGCGGTCCGAGGTGGTGACCTCGCTGCCTTCGGTGAGCTCTACGAACGGCACCTCGCCGCCGCCCGGCGAGTGGCGGCCGCGATCGCGGTCGACGCGGCGGAGCGGGACGACCTGATCGCCGAGGGATTTACCCGCGTACTGCGGATTCTGCGCGACGGTGGTGGCCCGGACGAGGATTTCCGGCCGTACCTGCTGACGACGATCCGGAACATGATGGTCAGCTGGCGTCGGCGCGACTCTGCTGTGGCGGTGGTGGCCGAGGTGCCGGACGTTGTGCCGGCTGAGGGCAGTGACGAGCCGGTGGAGAGCCGACTGCACGCCACGGTCGCCGCGGACGCGTTCGCCAGCCTGCCCGAGCGGTGGCGGACGGTGCTGTGGCGGACCGAGATCGACGGCGACTCGCCGGCGAAGATCGCCGAGGAGCTCGGAATGACGCCGAACGGCGTGGCGGCACTGGCCTACCGTGCGCGGGAGGGCCTGCGCCAGGCGTACCTGGGCCAGCACGTGCCGGAGGCGCGGCGTCGCAACTGCAAGAACGTGTCCGGCCAGCTGGCCCGGTGGGTGCGGGACGACATTTCCGACCTCAAAGCGCATCGGATCACGGTGCACCTTGATCGTTGCGCGGAATGCCGGAAGCTGGCGACCGGCTTGCAGGAGCTGAACGAGGAGCTCCCCGCCACCGTGGCGCCGCTCATCCTCGGTTTGCCGATCATCACGCACTGGCTGACCACCGGCAGTTCGTTCGCTTCGTCAGGGGCGGCTGCCAGCACGGGTGCGTCGGCGTTGTCATGGGCGACGGCGGCGAAGGTGGCCGCGGCGGGCGCGGTTCTGGTGACGACGGTAACGATTGGTGCGAGCACGTCCAGCGAATCTCCGCCGACGCTGTCCGGCGGCGCGGGAACGACGACCCAGACTGCCGGGACTAGGCCAGCCGCACGCGACACCGCGGGGCAAGTAGTTCCAGCGGGACCCGGCCAGGCCTCGTCGGATCCGCAGCTGACGTCGGTGCCGGGTGCTGCTTCGGCTGATGGGACGGCGGCCGCGGGGGAGTCTGAAGCGGCGCAGGACTCCGGAACCATCACAAGCGACAACCAAGCGGCGAGGGAGTCCAAGCTGGCCGCCAAGGAATCGAGGCAGGCCGCAAAGCAGTCATCCAGGCAAGCGGCCAAGGAGTCGAGGAAGGCCGAGAAAAGCAAGACCTCGGAGACGCCGCCGCCCACCGGGTGAGCCGGCTCGGCTGCCTTGCAGAGTCACGATTGGGCCGCAACGGGCCGGCATCGGCTTCGCGCCTGCATGAGCTGCAATTGGTCGCCGGGTTCGCGTGGATCTTCAGTGGACTTCTCGGTGCAGGAAGACGATGCGCCACTCGTGCTCATCAAGCCGTCAAGGATTGCCGCCGGGATGTTGCTTCCGGCGAACCGTCGTTGACAGCGGCGCCGCGAGCTGCTCCGCGCCCGGCTGGTGCATACCGGAATTAGGGCGGGTCCGGCGCGCCGAGGTAGGCGGCCAGGCGGACGGTCAGCCCTCGCAGATCCGGTGACGCGACGAAGAACGTTCGCGCTGGCTTGTATCCGTCGCCGCCGGCCGCGCGGACGGGCCCATCGAGGTAGACACATTCCGCGACCCGGTCGGGGCGCGCCGGGCCCCATCGATGGAGACGGCCGGTGCCGCGCGTCGTGGCGCTGGTTGCGGTCTCGAGCACGGCGTCCACGGCCATTGCCAGGCCGGTCACCGCCGCCGCGGGGATCAAGACACTGCGTCCTCGCCAGACGTGCGGCTCCATCGTCGGCCGTGTCGCCACGGCCGGGAGGTACACGAACACTGCGTCCGGCCCGTCGATGGCAGCCGACCATGGTTGCATCGCCGAGGACCGCGGCACGACCATCATGCCCACAGCATTACCCAGCGGGCCGTGCTTGGCAGGCCCTAACGGAGTTGCGGCACCGAGGAGGCGGACGGGTCCTCGCGGGGCGCCAGCTCGGCTTCGATGATCTCCTCGATCCGCGCGGCCGCGTGCACCAGTCGCCAGCGCACCGCAACGAACACTCCGGCCAGCACAGCGGCCGCGCTGAGTGCAATTATGCCGATCGGGGTGTCGACGACGGCGATGGCCGGCGGGATGAACAGCAACGCCACCGGCGGCGACCACTGCACCCGTGGGCGGGCATGCCGGGGCCGGTAGAAGAGCATGCCGAGCAGGGGCGGGTGTGCGCTCATCCAGGTTGCCCTTCTCCGTCGTGTACCGCGACCCGGCGTCCACCCGATCGTCGCTGTGATGTGACGCAGCGTCGCCACGTCTTGCCCTGGTAGACGTCCTCCACTTCGAACGGGTTAACGAACGACCGAATATGGCCACCTCTGTGTCACCGCGACCACCCGGACGGCGCGGCGTCGACGCGGACTGACGAACACCGCCGACGCTAAGACCTCGAGCGCGCTCCACGTCAAGCTCGGGGCCGGCTTCCCGGCGGCGGGGCAGGCGCGGCGGGTGAACCTCGAAAGATGACCTCACTGCGGCATGAGAGTGCGTTCGAGGCTCAGAGGCGATCGTTCGGGTGGCACCATCCGGTGAGGCAATCCATGAGGTCCAGCACATGATCTTCGGCGGGGTCCTCGTACTGCCTGCTGTAGCCGGCTGATGTCCGGATCTCCAGACGAGCGGCCTCGCACGCTCGGATGATGTCCTCTCGTTCAACCCTCGCTGCGAGAGCGGACTCGGCCACGCCACGCAGCGCGGTGTCCGCCGGATTCGTTCGGGCCGCTTCGACAAGAGCGCTGATCAACCCGGGATCCGCGCGCCGTGACGCAATCTGCAGCACTGCTGCCAGCGGATCGGGCGATGCTGATCCGTCCACACGTCGAGCGTGCCGAATCGCCGCCGTACCTTCCACCCATTTTCGCTCAGGCTCCGGATGTGGCAGGGGCCGCGGATCCACCATCGCGGAGTGCCGGGGTTCCGGTCTCATGGCCTCATCGGCATGAGCGAGCACCGGATGCGATTCTGGGGCGGATGCGCGCACGCGCGGCGTCCGCCAGTTGAGCCTTGGGGTGGATCGTGGCCGGGCTGGGTCGCCCACACTCTGTCCCATAGCCTCCTGCCATGGTGTCGAAGGCGTGGGCCGTCCAGATCGTGGAGCGGCATCTGGCCGGGTGGCCGGCACAGGGCCAGCCGAGGATGGTGATCATGGACGTCCGTCCACACCGGCTTGGCTGGCTGATCAGCGGCCAAGGTGAGCGCTATGTACGTACCCGCGAGTTCATTGACATGGTGGTAGGCCACGGGCCCTTCCTGGTCGACGGGGTGGACGCCAGTTTGCACACCGTGCATGCGACCGCTGACCTGGAAGGCGGTGAGTGGATCGAGGACTATCTCGAGCAGGTTCGCGGGCTTGAGCGTGATGACCCCCTACGGTCTCGGATCACTGAGCTGCTCGATTCCGGTCAGCGCCTCGACGCACTCCGGCTTGTGCGTGCGTCCGCACCCGACCTCGGAGCGCAAGGCGCCAAGGCGTACGTCGAGGCTGCCGCAGCCGGCGCGCAGATCCCCGAGCACGTACGTGCTCTCTTACCGCAACCGCCAGTCAGGCGCCGGCTGTGGTGGCGACTGTCGGACCCGAACCCGGAACCATGACCCGCGGGATCCTGCCTTGCGTGTGGGTCCAACAGGCGGGGGCGGGCGCTCATCGGCACACCGGCCACGCTCAGCGATGCGGCCGGCTGCGTCACTACGCGGTCAGCGGCATGAGCGGACGTCAGTCGCGTCGGTGCGTCGTTCGTTGCATGCCGGGCCGAGCCGACGCGAGAGCTGACCTTGACACCCTGTCCAGACTGAGGAAGCGGAACACGCGATGAAGTCCGGCTCACCCAGAGCCCGCTTCAACCGCCACGGACGGGCATCGCTGAACGCACGGGGGTGCTGTCAGTCCGATTCCTCGGACTGATCGGCCCGAGCGGAGAGGCCTCTTACGGTCGCGACGCACTCGTCGTACAAGTCCATGATTTCGCCTTGGCCGTCGCGTGCGACCCAGGTCGTCGATGCGGCGTCCAAGCACGCGAACACCGTCGCGATCACTGCGCGTGCGGTGAGCTCGGTTGCCTCTCCGGCAGGACCCAGCCGTGCCGTCACGAGCGGGAGCAGCTCCTCCTGAATCCGCAGGCGTTTCTCGAGCCAGCCGGCGCGCAGTGCTGCGGTCGCGTGCAGGAGACGGAATCGTTCCAGAGCGTCCTCGCGGCTGCTGTGCAGGGCCTGCACGGCAGCGATCCCGGCCCGTAGTGCCGCCCAGACGTCAGCGTCTGCGGAGTGATCGTCGACAGCGTCGGCCAGGATCCGCGCGAACTCGTGCTGGTCACCGCCGACGAGGTCTTCCTTGGTGCCGAAGTAGCGGAAGACGGTGCGCTCGGAGACGCCGGCCTCGCGAGCGATGAGAGCGATCGAGGTTTCCTCGTAGCCGTGCTCGGCGAACAGGTGCAGCGCCGTCTGCAGGATCTCCTGGGCCACCCGTCGCCGGTTCCGGTCCCGAAGAGTGGGCCCTGAGACCCCGCTCTGCGGCCCACGCTGCGTCATACCGGCCAGGATAGCGCAGTCTGACAACCTGTCACATGCAGACAACTTGGCAGTCTCTGCCAAGAAGGCGTAGCGTGACTTCAACGGGTCCATGCGAGCGCACGGACCGAGAGGAGGCGGCACGTGACCATCGACGATGTGCGGCATCGAGGCTTCGATGCCGAGCGCTTGCTTCGACTGAGCGGTGTGCTCAACGAGCAGATCGATTCGGGCTTCATTCACGGTGCGGCGATGCGGGTCAGCTGGCGCGGCCAGGTGGTGGTTGATTTCGTGGGCGGCTACGCGGAGAAGGCCACGGGTCGACGCCTCGGCCCTGAGTCCGTTTTCGTGACCATGTCGGCGTGCAAACCGTTCACGACAGTGCTCGTCCTGGGCCTGGTCGAACGAGGGCTTCTCCGGCTGCACAGTCCCGCTGCGGACACACTTCCCGAGTTCGGCAGGTTCGGGAAGGAAACGATCACGCTCTTCCACCTGCTGACCCATACCGGCGGGATCATGTCAGGCGTTCCCAACGTCGGGCCGGAGGTGCTTGGCAACATCGAAAGACTCGTTGACCTGCTCGGCAATCTCCCGGCGGAATGCCGCCCCGGGGAGCGGGTCAGCTACTCGATGCTGGTGGCCCACTCGATCATCGCGGCGATGTGCCTGCGAGTCGACGGACGTGGGCGCAGCTACTCGGACATGCTCCGCGATGAGGTCTTCCAGCCGCTGGAGATGTTCGATACCAGTCTCGGCATGCGCGCGGATCTCGCGACCCGGGTTTGCCCGGTCAGGGCTGCACAACGAGTCTCGTTCGACGCGTTTCCGGCCGCTGTCATCGAGCCACTCGTGGAAGAGGTCATCCTCGCGCCCGGTGCCGAGTTCCCTGCCGCGGGCGGGCTCACCACGATCGGCGACATTCATCGTTTCGCCGAGATGCTGCGCCGGGGTGGCGAGCTCGACGGCATCCGGTTGCTCGCGCCGGCCACGATCCGGATGGCCGCCCGAAACTGGGTGGGGGACAAGCCCAACACGGTTTGGGATCCCATTCTCACCGCTCGCGGATGGCACCGATTTCCCGACAACATCGGCCTCGGTTTCCGCGTACGCGGCGAAGGGATCAGCCCGGGACCGTTCGGGGTGCTGAACTCGCCGGGCACCTTCGGGCACATGGGCGCGGGCTCCACCGGGTTCTGGGTCGATCCCGAGCACGAACTGTCCTACGCGCTGCTCACGACCGGTCTCCTTGAGGAAAGTCACCACCTCGAGCGCACGGCGATGCTTTCAGACCTGGTGATGAGCGCCTTGATCGAAGATTCCCGCTCTTGACCCTGGCACTCGGCGGCAAAGCGCGCTCCGAGCGACTTGAACGTTCCATTCCCTCACGCATCACTTTCATCTCGACCGATAGGCATGACGGCGGCGTCCGTCATCAGCAAGGAGACAACCGTGACCCCCAAGACAGCGCTCATCACCGGCGGAACCAGCGGCATCGGCAAGAGCACCGCGGAGCTACTGCACTCACGCGGCTACCGGGTGATGGTCACCGGCCTCGGCGACCTCGCCCATGCCGGGCTACCCGATGGCATCGCGGCCGTCGAAGCCAATGCCGGCTCATTGACCGATATCGAAAGGGCGATCGATCGCGCCCGCGAACACCTGGGCACGCTCGATGTCCTCTTCCTCAACGCCGGAATCTCGCGTCCGGGACCGATCGAGTCGACCGACGAAGACGCCTTCGACGCCCTGTTCGACATCAACGTCAAAGGCAATTTCTTCACCCTGAAGACCGCGCTTCCCATCATGAACGAGGAAGCCAGCGTGGTGTTCACAGTGGGTGCGGGCGAAGGACTCGGCGCCGCCATGACCGCCGCCAAGGGCGCGCTGCTGCCCCTCATGCGGTCGCTCGCCCTCGAACTCGCACCCCGCCGCATCCGGGTCAACGCCGTCAGTCCAGGGCTGTCCACTCCTGCCTACGCCAAGATGGGCATCCCCCAAGAGGTGGTCGACTCCTGGGCTCGCGATATCCCGCTCGGCCGCGTAGGCGCCCCCGCGGACATCGCCGAGGCCGTCGCCTTCCTCGCCTCGGACGCGGCCGCCCACATCACCGGCAACAACATCGCCGTCTCCGGCGGCATCGGGATCCACACGCGCCCCTGACCGGCAGCACCCGCCCCGACCCGCCGACGTCCTCGACTCTTGGACGTGTTCAGCGGCGGACGGCATCGACCACCGTCGCCCCGGACCATCCGGGATCAGCGGCGGCCGACCAGGTCGGGATCGCGAAGGTGGTCACAACCCTAAGCGGCGACGACTGGAGGCTGCGGCGACTGGAGGCTGCGGCGGCTGATGTTCGTCCAGGACCGCTCGGCCGCCGACGTCGCCCGGCGGCTCGGGGTACCGCAGAGCACCATCAAAAGGCGGGCCCACCGGCTCTTACGCTCCTGCAAACGGCTTCTCGACCGCAAGCCGCAGTTGGATGACCACAGTCGTCGCGAACACAAGCATGAGCGCTAGCTGTACTGCTCGGGGAGGTTGCGATCGTGGTGACACGTGATCGAATGATCTTGGTATGAGGGAGAGCTTCCGGGTTCGGTGTGGATTGCGACATCTGCACCGACTGCCCTGGAGGCCCTCGTGACCCACGCTAACGCACCCCTGACTCCGACCGGCAGACTCCGTCTGGCCCGCTGTGTCGTCGAGGACAGCTGGCCGCTGCGACGGACCGCGGAACGGTTCCAGGTGTCGGTCTCCACCGCCGCCCGATGGGCCGGCCGCTACCGCGACCTCGGCGAAGCCGGCATGACCGACCGGTCCAGCCGCCCGCGCACCAGTCCGGCCCGGACACCGACGCGGACCGAGCGGCGCGTCATCAAAGTTCGCGTCATCCGCCGGTGGGGACCCGCCCGGATCGCGTACCTGCTCGGCCTCAACCCCTCCACGGTGCACCGGATCCTGACCCGCTACCAGCTGGCCCGCCTCACCCACGTGGTCATCTGGGACGTCGGCGGTCGCTTCGTACCGACCGCCGACGTCCCGACCCCGTGGGGTTGGGCGTGGCCCGCGCCGGTGCCGGGGCTGAGAACCGTTGTTGTACCTGTGGCTTACGGGACGCGGGTTCCGGTGCCCAGGGTCCAGCGCTGATTGGCTCCGCCGTTGCAGGCCCACAGCTGGATGCCGGATCCGTTGGGGTTCACCGTCCCCGAGACGTCGAGGCAGAGCCCGGATTGAACGCCGGTGATCGTGCCGTCGGAGTTAGTGTTCCACTGCTGGTTGGCGCCGCCGTTGCAGTCGTAGAGCTCGACGTGCGTGCCGGAGACCGTCCCGCCGCCGTGTGCGTCGAAGCACTTGGTCAGGACCTTGAGGGTCTTGGCCGAGGTGCTATAGGCGACCTTCTGGTTCTCGCCCCCGTTGCAGTCCCACACCGCGAGCTGCGTGCCGTTCACGGTCGTGCCGCCCGGAACGTCCGCGCAACGACCCGAATTGGCGCTCGTGAGCGGACCGCCCAGCGGGGTGCTGCCCGCACTGGGGATGACCTTGAACAGCGCCGATTCGTGGCTAACCAGGCTGCGCGAGACCGAGTTGCTGGACGTACCCGCGTCTGCCCTGGCCCAGAGGTTCCGGACCGTGGCGTTGCCGGTGAAGCCGAGGTCGGACCAGTTGGCGGTGATCGTGGCGGTGTCGTCGCCCAGGTTGAACATCGCGACCGTGTAGCTGCCGTCCGAGTTCTTCGGAGAACGCCAGACCTGCTGCTGGGTGGCCTGGGAGACCGGGGTGGCCGGACGACCGCCGTCCCGGTCGACGGCGAGGACCTCGTCGTTCTTCAGCATGCCGAGGTCACCGGCATCGAAGTGGGTCATGTCCACACCGAGCAGCAGCGGAGCCTTGGAGATCGCCCACAGGGTGAGCTGGCTCTGCCGCTCGGCCGGCGTGAGGCCGGTGGCCGTGCCGTTGCCGACCTCGAGCGAGTCGGGGTCGTTCCAGGCACCCGGCCCGGCGTAGGGCGCCCACTTCGGCAGGTCGGCCCAGCGCGAACGGATCATCCCCCAGTGGGTCAGGGTCGAGCAGTAGCACTCGATGTCGCCACTGATCCGCCAGCTGTTGGCGTATCGCCGCCAGGTGTCGACGTTGCCGAAGTCCAGCGTGTTGGACAGTCCGTAGTGGATGGTCCGCCCGGTTTGACGCAGAGCGTCCGACCAGTGTTTGACGTCGTCCTGGTCGCTGGTGTGCACGCCGTCGATCTTGATGTAGTCGACGCCGTAAGAGGAGAAGAGATTGGCCCACGAGTTCAGGAATGCCTGCGCCGCGGCCGGGTTCTTGTTGTAGTCGATGAAGTACATGACGTTGCCGAAGCCACCGTAGTTCGACTCGTACCGGCTGGTGTCGGAAACGATGTCGCGGGCGTGGAAGGAGGTCCCTTGGATCGGGGTATTCTGATTGTACGCCGCGACCGGGATTCCGGGGGTGACGTACATGCCGAACTTCTCGCCGAGGCCGTGGACGTAGTCCCCGAGGGCCCTCATGCCGCTGGGGAACTTGGCGGTGTCGACCGCCCAGCGCCCGTACTGGTCCACGGTGGTGCCGGGGTTGAGGATGTAGTAGTCGTCAAGGTTGATGTACTGGAAGCCCTTGGCGACCAGGCCAGCGTCCGACATGCCTTTCGCTTGCGCCTTCACCTTGGCCTCGGTCGGGCTGCGCATCAGGAAGCTCCAACTGCTCCACCCAGCCGGCGGTGTCGGGGACGCGCCGTTGTCGGAGGCCAGCGCCGGTGACGCCGTTGTGAGGTTCGAGATCGACAGCGACGCTGCCAACGCAATCGTCGCGACCAGTGCACGTTTTCGCATGACTCTCCTCTGCTGGCTCTGGATCACGCGGACCCGCAGTTCTGCGTGGATCCCGTGGCGTTGACGCGGAGAGCGCCGCCGCTGGTGTTCGTGCTGTCGCCGATGCAGTAGCCGTTGACGGTCTGGAAACCGATGTCGTAGGCGCTGCCGCTACCGCGCTGTGCCATGAAATGGTCGAAGGCAACAGGACCGCCGCCGTAGGCGATCACCGCGGGACGGTTGTCGTCGGTCGCGAACCTCACCGACGAGCCGGTGAAGCGGACGTTGTCGGCGTTGTGGAGGTACCAGCCGTACGCGGGCCGGGTGCCGATGCTGGTGGGGTCGTATCCGGTGGCGTTGTCGCTGGGCGGCGTGGTGGCGATGGCCGGGCTGCCGCCGGGGACGGTGATGGTGACGTTGGTGAAGGTCGCTCCGCTGATGTGGTTGCTGCCGGATTCACCCCACAGGGTCGGGGTGAGGCTGGGGTTGCTGCCGGTCGCGGTGATGTTGTCGTAGGTGATGTTGCTGATGTGGCCGACGCCGGGATTGTTGCCGCAGCGCTTTCTGGTTCCGATCTTCTGGAAGATCGGTGAGCGGACGCCGGTCATGGTGATGTCGCGGTAGTGGACGTCGGAGATGGTGGCGCCGTCCATGGAAACCATGCCGAGGCCGGATTTGCCGGCGCCGGTGATCTTGATGCCTTGGAACTGGTAGTCGGTGAAGTCGCCGCAGGTTTCGGAGCCGAACATCAGCGCGTTGCAGCACCGGGCCGAGAGCGTCGAGTTGGTCACCGTGACGTGTCCGTTGGAGAGCTTGGCGCCGAGAGCGTAGTCGCTCTTGAAGACCAGCGCGTCGTCGTTGGCGGAGATGTTCGCGTTGGTGACGGTGACGTTGGTGGTGGAGATGATGTTCCAGCCGTCCTGGTCGCCGGCGGTGTCGATGGTGAGGTGGTCGGAGACGACGTTGTCGCAGTCGTTGATCAGTGCGGCGAAGTGGCCGCCGCGGCGGAGGGTGACGCCGCTGAGGACGAGGTTCTTGCAACGAGTCAGTGAGATGATCTTGTCGGCTTCACCTGCGCCCGGATTTCTGGTGGCGGTGACCAGGTAGCCGCCGCCGTCGATGGTGCCGGAGCCGGTGAAGCCGATGTTGGTCACGTTGTCGCCGTAGAACATGGCGTCGTGGAAGTGGCTGTGTCCGTAGTCCTGGTACCTGTCGTTGGCGTTGGGTTCGGAGGCGTCGTAGGTGTCGGCGACCGAGCCCAGGACGGTGGACCCGGCGTCGAGCTGGATCGTCACGTTGCTCTTGAGGTGGACGGTGTTCTTGGACTTGTAGGTGCCGGCGGGGAACTCCACCGTGCCACCGCCTGCGGCATTCGCCGCGGTGATCGCCTTGGCGATGGCGGGGCTGTCGTTGACGTGGCCGTCGCCCACGGCCCCGTAGTCCCTGACGTTGAACACGGCGGCCGCGGCGCTCGATGCCGGGCCTGCCGGGCTGCCGGCGTCTGCGGCGGCCGACCCGGACAGGATGGTGACCGCCGCAATGACGATGCCCGACAGGGGGCTGGTGCGGTTCATACGTCCTCACCTTTCAGCCGAGGGCGACGTGGAAGATTCTTTCGTTGCTGTTGTTCGGAATGCTGTCCTTGTCGCCGTTGTTGCTCGTGGTCAGCCACAGGCCACCGTCGGGAGCGGGTTCCACGGTGCGCAGCCTGCCGTAGGTGCCGTTGAAGTAGGTCTGCACGTTGGTCAGGTCGCTGCCGCTGATGACTTCGCGGTACATGCGGGTGCCGCGTTCGCAGGCGACGTAAAGCACGTCCCGCACGATGGCGATGCCGGAGCAGGAGCCGTCGGCGGTGGGGTAGGTCTGTTTGGGAGCGATGAAGCCGGCGGTGCCGCACGTCCCGGAGGTTCCTTCGCACGCCGGCCAGCCGTAGTTGCCGCCCTTGGTGATGAGGTTTGTCTCGTCCATGACCGCGTTGCCGAACTCCTGCTCCCACAGCCGGCCCTGGGAGTCGAACGCCAGGCCCTGGGGGTTGCGGTGGCCGTAGCTCCACACGTAGTTGCCGAACGGGTTGTCCGAGGGAACGGTGCCGTCGGGGTTCAGGCGCAGGATCTTGCCGTTGAGGCTGTTCCTGTTCTGCGCGTTGTCGCCGTTCTGGGCGTCACCGGTGCTGGCGTAGAGCTTGCCGTCGGGACCGAAGCGCAGCCGGCCGCCGTCGTGGAACTTGTTGCGTAGGATGCCGCTGAGGAGAACCTGCTCCGTGCCGGTGTTGAGCCTGCCGTTCTCGAGCTTGATGCGCACGATCCGGTTGTCGGTCGGTGAGGTGTGCATGATGTAGAGCCAGTGGTCGCTGGCGTAGGTGGAGGAGATGGCCAGACCGGTCAGGCCGCCCTCGCCGTCGGTGCTCTGCACGTTGGGGACGGTGCCGACATCGGTCTTGGCGCCGGTGGCGGGGTTGAGGTGGATGATGTTCTGGGCGTCGCGGCGGTTGTACAGGATGGTGCCGTCGGGCAGCGTGGCCAGGCCCCAGGGGATGTCGGTGTCCGTGGCGATCTGCGTGACCGCGCACACGGGGTTGCCGCACGCGGAACCGGTGGTGAGCGAGACGGTGTTGCTGTGCGCGGACACGTTGGCCTGCGCGTCACGCGCCACCACGTAGTAGGTGAACGCCGTGTTCGCGGCGAGACCGCTGTCGGTGAACGTCGTGGCCGGCGGGGTCGTCCCGTTGGCGGTCACCGTGCCCGCTCGGGTGGTGCCACGGTAGATGTCGTAGAATTTGACCGCGACGTTGTCGGTGGAAGCCGACCACCTCAGGGTGACGGTGGTGCCGGAGACGGTCCCGGTGAGCGAGCCCGGTGCGGTCGGCGGCTGGGTGTCGGCCTGGCATTGCGGTGGCGTGACCGGCACCGTGGAACTCGCCTGCGAGACGTTTCCCGCGGCGTCACGGGCGTTGACGTAGAGCCCCCACGTGACTCCCGGGACCACGGTCAGGCTGGTGGACAGGGTGCTGCCACTGACCGACTTGATGAGCTGACCGTCGTGGTAGACGTCGTAGAAGGCCACGCCCACGTTGTCGCCGGCGGCGTTCCACGCGAACGTGACGGAGTCACACGCCAGGTCACTGATCCGGGCGTTGCCCGGAACCGAAGGCGGCTGACTGTCACCCGCGGTGGTCCTCCACTGCTGGTTGGCCCTGCCGTTGCAGGTCCACAAGTCCACCAGGGTGCTGTTCGCCGTGCCCGCGCCGACCACGTCGAGGCACAGCCCGGACTGCACTCCGGTGATGGTGCCGTTGCCGTTGATCTTCCACTGCTGGTTGGCGCCGCCGTTACAGGCGTAGATCTGCAGCTTGGCGCCGGCGGTGGTGCTCTGACCGGCGACGTCCAGGCACATCGGGCTGTCGTATACCCGCAGTTCGCCGGCCGAAGTGAAGGTCCACGCCTGGTTGGCGTTGCCGTTGCAGTCGTAGATGTTGATGCCGGCTCCGGACGCCGTGCTCTGGCCGACGACGTCCAGGCACCGGCCGGAGGCCGTGCCGGTGATCGGAGTGCCGGTGGCCGCCGACGCGGTACCGGGGGTGGTCAGCAACGGAGCGGTCAGCACGGTGACCGACACGAGGATCGCCGGCAGTCGCCGCAGCTTTCGTTGGGACAGGGCATGACCGAACACGCGTTGCTCCTTGCGGGGGTGGAGAGGGGAAGGGAGGGAGGTCAGGTGCGGACTGCCTGGATCACGAGGTGATCCATTTCTGGTTGGCGCCGCCGGTGCAGGTCCAGATTTCCAGCGGCGTCCCGTTCGCCGTGCCGCCGGCGGTGGCGTCCAGGCACTTGCCGGAGGCGGTGTTGACCACCGTGCCGTCGGACCGGATCGTCCACTGCTGGTTGCCGCCGTTGTTGCAGTCCCAGATCTGCACTGCGGCACCGTCGGCCGTGCTCGCGCCGTTGACGTCGAGGCACTTGGTGCCGTAGACAGTCAGCTGCCCCGAGGGTGTGGTGGTCCAGGTCTGGTTGGCGTCGCCGTTGCAGTCCCACAGCGCGATCTGGGTGCCGTTGGTCCGGGTCGCGCCGGGCACGTCGGCGCATCTGCCGGATCCCTGTCCACGCAGGAGGCCGGGGGTGCTGGTCGCGGCGGTGGCTTTGGCCGCGACGAGAGTCGCGGCGGCACTGGCCTGGGTGGTGGGGGACCAGAGGGCGAAGGGGCCGACGAAGGAATTGCCCTGCTGGCCCGCGCTGGTGGTGTCGTTGGCGAGGATGGAGTTGGCGGTGGTGGTCAGGAAGGAGTCGTATTGAGTGCTTCCCGTGGCGTTGGCGAGGGCACGGAGGTAGCGGGCGAAGATGCCTTTGAAGGCTTGGCCGTCGCCGGCGCAGTCGGGTTCGCAGCCTTCGTAGAGGACTCCGCCTTTGCTGAAGTGCTGCGTGGCTGCGGTGGCGATGGATTTCGCCGTGCTCAGCAGGGAGCTGTTACCGGTGGCGCGGTTGAGCTCGGCGAGTCCTTGGAGGACGACACCCTGGTTGTAGGTGTAGTTCGCGGTGTGGAAACCGCAGCCAGCGACGGCGATGCCGTCGCGGACGAGGTTGCCGCTGATGAGACCGGAGCCGGTGAACCAGTTCCATTCCTGGTTCGCCCACCCCAGGTAGGTGGTGTCGCCAGGGATGCGGTTGTGCAGCCCGGCGGTGACAGCGAGGAAGAGTTCGTTGGCGATGGCGGCTTTGTAGGTTTTGGCGGTGCTCCAGTAGACGCCGCCACCGCATTGGCTGTCCCAGTAGTTGTGCATGTAGTTGGCGGTCGTCTTCGCCATGGTGAGATAGCTGGTGTTGCCGGTGACGTCGTAGGCTTGCAGCCAGACCAGGCTCCACCAGCCGGTGTCGTCGATGTAGTCGTTGGTGAAGTTGCTGTTCTTGGCGTAGGCGCCGGAGATCGCGTAGTCGTACTGGGTGTCGCCGGTGGCTTGGCGGTAGGTCATCACGGTGCTCAGGGACACTGCGGATGTCCACCAGTCGCTGCCGATGCGTCCGGTGTTCGAGTTGTAGGACTGCATGAGCACCGAGATGCTCCTGGCCGCCGGGCTCGGTGCGGCGTTTGCGTTGGCGGAGAACGGGATCAGCAGCGTCAGGCTGAGCAGGGCGGCTGCTGCCCACGTTGACCATCGTTTCGGCGCGTCCGGGGGGATCATGGTTTCCTCTGGCTGGTTGTCGGATCAGGGGGTGGACCACTGCTGGTTTGCGCCGCCGTTGCAGTCCCAGATCACGACCTGGGTGCCGTCGGTGGTGGAGGAGGCGGGGTCGTCGAGGCAGCGGCCGGAAGCCGGGTTGCGGTAGCCGCGGTTGTACGGCTGCCACTGCTGGTTGCCACCGCCGTTGCAGTCCCAGACCGCGACCTTCCTGCCGTTCGCGGTGGCCGCGCCGGAGACGTCGAGGCACTTGCCGAGCGCGCGCAGCGTGCCGTCCGAGGACGCAGTCCAGGTTTGCGCGCTGGTGTTGTTGCACGTCCAGATCTGGGCTGCGGTGCCGTTGGCGCTGTTGCCGCCGTTGACGTCGAGGCACTTGCCGCTGATTCCGGAGCGAACGGGACCGGTGCCACCGACCGGTACGGGTGCCTTGATCCACCCGGCCGCGTCGGCGGCCTGGATCCCGGCGTTGAAAGCGGTGGCCATCTTCTGGTAGCCGCCGTCATTGGGGTGGAGCGAGTCGGACAGGTCGCCGGCCGTTAGCGCGCTCATGTCGACCAGCCGGACGTGCTTGCCGGCGGCCTGCTCGGTCTGCACGATGCCCGGGACCGCCCGGTTGAACCCGGCCCGGTTGGCCTCCTCGGTGGAGCTGGTGGACACGATCACCGTGCCGACCAGCACGGTCGCGTCGGGTGCAGCTGTCGTGATCTGGTCGATCAGGGCGTGCAGCCGGTCGGGGGCGGTGGGCACCTGGTAGTTCTGGTTCAGGTCGTTGGTGCCGATCTCCAAGGTCACGACGTTCGGCCGGTACTGGGCCAGTACGGAGCCGGCGATGCCGGCGATCTGGTCGATCCGCCAGCCGGAGTGGCCCTCGTTGTCCGGATCGGACATGGTGCCGTTGCGCTGTGTGCCGACGAAGTCCAGCGCGTGCCCTTCGGAGGACAGCTGGGTGGCCAGGTCACCTCGGTAGCTGTTACCGGTACTGCTGCCGACACCCCAGGTGATGGAATCACCCAGTGGCATCACCCGCAACGACGCGGGTGCAGGCGCGGCGCGGGCGCTGTCGAGAGCAGCCGGCAACACCACGCCCGCGCTGAGCGCGGCGGCTACGATGGCCGTCCGGTACCTCATGTTTCGCTCCCTCGGTCGGTGTGACGGGGTGGATTCACGATGCGGCTGGGAAGTTCCACTTCTGGTTGGCGCCGCCGTTGCAGTCCCAGATGTCGAGTGCTGTCCCGTTGGCGGTGGCGAACCCGGGGATGTCGAGGCAGCGACCGGAGGCGGGGTTGACCAGGGTGCCGTTGCTGACGGTCCACTGCTGGTTGCCGCCGCCGTTGCAGGTCCACAGGTCCACCGCTGAGCCGTTGGCGGTGGCGTTGCCCACGACGTCCAGGCACAGGCCGTTGATGGTGACGGCACTGTTGCCGACGGTCCACTGCTGGGCGGGCGAGCCGTTGCAGTCCCAGATGTCGACGACGGCGCCGGCGGTGCTGGAGGCGGTGTAGTCGTCGAGGCACTTCGCGGTGTTCAGGGCGGAGGGGATGGGCCCGGTCACGGTGCCGCCCGTGCCACCGGAACCCGGGGTGATGGACAGGTTGTCGAACTGGTCGGTGCGGTAGCCCTGGATGCCCAGCCCGGCTTGTCCGGACTGGAAGGAGCTGTCGGTGACCGAGCCGATCTGCTTGCCGTCGACCTTGGCGCTGATCGTGGGGCCTTGGAAGGTGAAGGCGAGGTTGTGCCACTGGCCGGTGCCCAGGGCGGTGGTGGTGCCGGTGGCCAGCGTGTGGTTGGAGCCGTCGGTGTACATCTTCTCGATCCACCACTGCCCGGTGTCCCGGATCCGGAAGTAGTACGCGTTCATGTGCGACTGCGGGCGAAGCTGGGTGTTGGCGCGACCGAGCAGCTCGGTGGTGCCGGCGCTGCGGAGCAGGACGTCGGAGCTGACGGTGTAGTTCGACCAGCGGGTGTCGCCGATCAGCGAGTAGGAGTCGGAGTCGTCCTGCCACTCGATCGGCTTGACCGGTGCCATCTGCTGGACGCACTGCCCGGGACGGCCGGTGCAGGGTTGGACCTCGAAGGAGCCCTGCATGTCCGACAGGTACTTCGCTTCGGTCCCGTTGCCGTAGGCGTCGAAGTTGTCGCTGTAGGGCAGGGCGAGCCCGTGGGCGGCGGGTGCGGTCGCGGTGCCCTTGCCCTGACCGGTGGTGGTGGTCACGGTGTAGACGTAGCCCGGCTGCATCGTCAGCGAATACGAGCCGCCCGAGGGAGTGATGTCCTGGGTGTGGACGAAGGACGTGGCCGCGCTGGGGGAGTTGACGTTGGTGGCCCAGACGTGGACGGTTCCGGTGGACAGACCGCCCTGGATGTGGAAGTTGGCGGTCTGCGCGGAGTTGGTCGTCGTGGTTTCCAGGATGGTGGAGTAGTCGGAGCCGGTGCCGGATTTGACGGTGACGTAGGTGCCGTTGGACTCCGCGCCGCCCAGGTAGCCGGAGGCGGAGTCGATGAACTTCCAGCCGGGCTGGGTGAACTGGGTGACCTGCGCGGTGGCCCAGGTGCTGGTCCCGATGGTGTAGTTGCCCGACCACGGCGATCCGGCGGTGGCCAGGCCGACGGTGCTGAAGGGCAGGTTCGGGTAGATCGCGGCGATCAGCGGCCAGTTGAAGAAGCTGGTCATCTTCGCGTCGACGTAGCCGCGGGTGATCGCCCGGATCAGTGCGGGGGCGCCGGTGTTCATGTCCTGGGAGCCGTTCTCGCTGTCCCACAGGGGCTTGCCGAGATTCCGGCCGGTCTGGGTGCTCTGGCAGGAGGTCGCGTCGCCGCCGTCGCCGCCGTTGCAGGAGTAGTGCACCCCGACGATCGACACCGCGTTGTTGAACGCCGCGTTGCGTGCCATGTCGTCCGCGACGCTCCAGCCGGAGTCGTCGCCGACGATCTGGATACTGCTGTAACCGGCGTTGTTCAGCGCCGATCGCAGCTGGACGTACCAGTTCATGTCATGGCCGCGTTCGTTCCAGCCGCCGAGGTACTTGATGTTCAGGCCGTGCTGCTTGGCGCACCCCAGCCAGGTGATCAGGTAGTTGATCGTGTCGGTGGACCAGAATCCGCCGTTGATCCATCCGGGTGCGGTCCAGGCCAGGCCGTACAGGCCGATGTTGGGGTTGCGTGCCTTCGCCTGCTCGGCCAGCCAGAACTCGTAGCCGGCGTTGCAGTTGATCTGTCCCCTGGCATGCTCGACGGAGGGCTCGGAGCCATCGGTGGAGTTGGCGTCGCCGCCGAGCTCCAGCTTTAGCAACTGCAGGTTCGCGCCGTAGCCGGGCTTGAACATGTAGTCCAGGATCTGTGACTGCTGCGCGGCGGGATAGTCGGCCAGCAGCCGCGAATTGCCGCCACCGCCGCTGATCGCACCGATCCCGTCGAACGTCCGGCCGCTCTGCGCGCCGTCCACCGTGATGGCCGTGGTCGCGGCCTCAGCAGGACCGGCGCCGACCGCGAGCGACGCGGCAAGCAATGCCAGTACGGGGGCAAGTCGAGCGATGCGACGCATAGGACCATCCTTCGCCGTGAGGAGACGGCAGAAGGTCCGCTCGACCAGAGGAGCGACCATGCACCGCCGGGAAGATGTGCCCCAGTGTGCGGTTGTGTTCGTTTCACTGTCAACCCTCCCAAGAGGAGACAATTCCACACGGCACGACAGGACTTGGGCCAGAGGGTTGCCGTTTCAGCAACCTGAGTCTGCGCGGTCGCGGGATGACACCTGCAAATGGTTGTGCACGCTCAAAAGGTTTGAGATATCAAAGTCGCCGACGACCCCGCGAAGCTCCCGGCAGCGGGGCTGCGCGGCCGCGCTCGACGCTGATCGAATCCCACTCGGTGATCAACTGTCAGAAGTTGCGCACTCTCCGTTGACATAGGGATCGAGGATCGCTCAAGATACAACACTGGTACTTTTGAGCTTCGTCCGGCGAAGCAGGCGACTGGGCGTTGGGACTTGTCCGGCACCTTGTCTGCTTGCCAGCGAAGTTTTGTTGTATGTTGCGTCATATATGAGATCTGAGCATCGAGCGTCTTCCTCCTTGTTCGGCGTTCGTCACCTCCCGTCTCTGGAGGCCCGGTGGAGTTCAACCGTCGCAAAGCGCTGACGATCGGCACGGTGGGCGTTGCCACCGCGGCGTTGCCCGCCCCCGGTGCCGTATCGGCAGGGGAGGTTGCTGCAGCGCCTGCCGGCCCGGAGACCGAAACGCTGCTCCTGACCGGGGCCGACGCCGATCACACCGTCGACTGGGACTTCCAGGTCACGGCCGGCAGGCGCGCGGGGGAGTGGGCCACCATCCCGACGCCGTCGAACTGGGAGTGCCACGGGTTCGGCAGCTACCACTACGGCGGAGACCTCGTTCCGGCGGAGAAGGGCAACTACCGGCACTCGTTCACACCACCGGCGTCCTGGGCCGGCCGCCGGACCTTTTTGGTGTTCGAGGCCGCCATGACCGACGCCGACGTCCGGGTCAACGGCGTCTCGGCCGGGCCGGTGCACCAGGGCGGCTTCTACCGCTTCCGCTACGACGTCACCGCCCTGCTGCGCCTCGGCGAGGCGAACCTGCTAGAGGTGACCGTCAGCAAGGAATCGGCCGACAACTCCGTCAACGACGCCGAGCGCCGCGGCGACTTCTGGAACTTCGGCGGGATCTTCCGGCCGGTCTCGCTGGTGGCGTACCCGGCCGCCCGCATCGACCGCGTCGCGATCGACGCCCGCGCCGACGGGACATTCGCCGCCCGGGTCACGCTCGCGGGCGTGACCGCGGCGGCCCGGCTGACCGCGCAGCTACGCCGCCTCGATGGCACGGCGGTCGGCGGGGCCTTCTCGGTCGCCGTGGCGAGTGGGGCGACCAGCGCGACCGTGACCACCACCGCGGCCCAGCCCTCGTTGTGGACGGCCGAGACGCCGAACCTCCACCAAGTCGAGCTGACGCTGGCGAGCTCCGGTGGCGTGTCGTGGCACAGCACCGTCGAACGCTTCGGCTTCCGCACGATCGAAGTCAGGACCGGCGACGGCGTCTACGTCAACGGGAGGCGGATCGTCCTCAAAGGAGCGAACCGGCACACCTTCTGGCCGACGCTCGGCCGCGCGTCGAGCCCACGGCTCGCGCGGCTCGACATCGAGCTGATGAAGGACATGAACATGAATGCCGTCCGGATGTCGCACTACCCGCCGGACGCGTACTTCCTCGATCTCTGCGACGAACTCGGACTCTACGTCCTGGACGAGCTGACCGGCTGGCAGCACCGCTACGACGAAGGTGTCGGCGCCCCGCTGGTCAAGGCCCTGGTGGAGCGCGACGTCAACCACCCGTCGATCCTGTTCTGGGACAACGGCAACGAGGGCGGCTGGAACACCGCGCTGGACGACGACTTCGGGCAGTACGACCCGCAGCGGCGGGCGGTCCTGCACCCGTGGACGACGTTCAGCGGCGTCGACACGAGCCACTACCAGACCTACGGCAGCACCGCGAGCAAGGTCGCCGGCAGCACGATCTTCATGCCGACCGAGTTCCTGCACGGGCTCTACGACGGCGGCGCCGGAGCCGGGCTGAACGACTACTGGAAGCTGATGGGCGGGTCGCAGCGCTCGGCGGGTGGCTTCATCTGGGCGCTCGTCGACGAAAGCGTCGCGCGCGACGACCGTGGCGGGGCCCTCGACACCAACGGCAGCCGCGCTCCCGACGGGATCCTCGGCCCGTACCGGGAGAAGGAGGGCAGCTTCTTCACGATCAAGGACATCTGGGCGCCGGTCCAGCTGGCCAGCCCGGCCTACTACGACTCGGTCTTTCCGGCGTCGTTCGACAAGACCGTGAAACTGGTCAACCGGTACGACTTCACCAACCTGCGGGCGTGCCGGTTCACCTGGCAGCTGCTGGCCTTCCCCGCACCCGGCGCCGGAACCGGTCACCAGGTCCTGTCGCAGGGGCAGGCCGGCGCGCCGGACGTCGCCCCGGGAGCCACCGGCGCGGTGACGCTCGGCCTGCCCGCCGACTGGACCGCCGCCGACGCACTGCGGCTGAGCGTCACCGACCCGGCCGGACGGGACGTTGTGGGCTGGACGTGGCGCATCCACAAGGCAACGGACTTCGCCGCGCGCCTGGTCAAGCCGGCGACCACGGGCGGCGTCACCGCTACCGAGACCGCCACCGAAGTGGTGCTCGTCGCCGGCGCCACACGCGTCACCATCGGCAAGGCCGACGGACGGCTCACCGGCGTGCGCCGCGGCAGTACACCGGTGTCGCTGGCCAACGGCCCCGCCCCGGCCGGCGGAGCGGCGACGCTCACCGCGATCAGCCACTTCCGGGACGGCACGGGCTGGGTCGTGCAGTGCGACTACAGCGGCGACCTGACGTCGGTGCGCTGGCGCTTGGACGCGAACGGCTGGCTGCGGCTGGAGTACCGCTACCACGCCACCGGCGACCACGACCACCTCGGCGTGAACTTCGATTACCCCGAGGGACGCGTCCGGGGACTGACGTGGCTCGGCGACGGGCCGTACCGCGTCTACAAAAACCGGCTGCGCGGTGTGCAGCCCGACGTCTGGAGCAAGCCGTACAACAACACCGCGACCGGGGCGAGCGGGTTCGCCTACCCGGAGTTCAAGGGTTACCACGCGCGGACCTGCTGGGCGGTGCTGGACACCACCGAGGGCGCGGTGACGGTGGTCGCCGCGGAGGAGGGCCTGTTCCTGCGGCTGTTCACCCCGGCGGTGGGCCCGGACCCGCAGAACGCCGTGGTCACCTACCCGGCCGGCAACGTCTCGTTGCTCGACGGTATCGCCCCGGTCGGCAACAAGTTCCACGGCGTTGCGGCGCTGGGCCCGGAGAGCCGCCCGAACGCCGGCGCCGGCGACTACCACCGCACGGTGTACTTCCGTTTCGATGCGTGAGGGAGTGCTGTGGTCATCCCGTGAGCGGAGTTCACCCGTCACTCGGGTGCGGAGATGGCTTGTCCCGGGAGTCGGGGGTCGATAAGGACTTTGGCGTGTCCCTGGGGATCGGCGAGTTCGGCGAAGGCCGCGGATACGCCGGCGAGCCCGACGCGTCCGGTCAACAGCGGCGATGCGTCAAGGTGGCCTTCGGCCAAGGCGTGGAGGGTGTCGCGGAACTCCAGGGGTGTGTAGCCGACCACGAAACGGAGGTCGATTTCCTTGTTGATCGCCATGGCGGGGCGCCATTGGTCGGTGCCCATGCAGACGCCGACGACCACTACCTTGGAGTGCAGCGGCGTGTCGGCGAGCACCCGTTCCAGCATTCCCGGCACGCCGACGCATTCGAACACGACGGGGGCCTTGGGTGCGGTTATGCCGGCTTTGTCGAGCAGGCGCCATGTGTGCCACCAGGGGACCGGTAGCCGGCTGAGCCCGTCGACCGCGTCCATGGCGGCCGTGATCGGGCCCTGCATGGTGGTGAAGTGCCGCCGGTCGCCGTTGTCGAACGGAGAGGCTTCCCGGGGATCGACCACCAGGTCTGCGCCGCACTTGACGGCGAGCTGGCGGCGCAGCGGTGACAGGTCGCTGGCGACGATCGTCCGGATGCCGCGGGACTTGAGAACGCTGATCACCGCGAGCCCGACCGGGCCGCAGCCGAGGACGACAGCGACGTCGCCGCGCCGCGGCCGACCGCGGTTGACCGCGTGCCAGGCGACCGCCATGGGTTCGGTGAGTGCGGCCAGGTCGGGAGCGAGGCCGTTGGGTACGGCCAAGGTGAGCGCCTCCTGGACCACGACTCGCTCGGCGTATCCGCCCGGTGCCTTGGCCGACAGGCCCACGGCGTGGACTTCTCCGCCGTGGCGGACGAGCGGAAGTGTCACCACCGGCGTCCCGACCGCGAGCTTGCGGCGGGTGCCCGGTCCGTGCTCGGCGACCACGCCGTAGATCTCGTGGCCGAGCACGACCGCATCGTCGACGCGCATGTAGTCGGGATAGCCGATCTCGGCCAGGACGTCGGCGAGATCGTCGGCGTGGAGGCGGGAGTGCAGATCGGAGCCGCAGATGCCGCAGCGCTGAACTTCCAGAACGAGTTGTTCCTGACCGGGAACCGGGTCGGGCAACTCGGCTACGGTCAGCTCGTGGTGGTGACAGACGACTGCCCTCATCGTGCGGACTCGGCGATGTGTGGCCGAGAGCCCGCGGCGGACAGGTGGTACGCGGTCGAGGTGCGTCGCGCGGCCAAGCGCCGGAAGCGCCACGTCCAATCCGGCCACAGGGTCGCGTTGCGGCCGGTGGCGTCGAGGTAGAAGCTGCGGCAGCCACCGACCTGCCACACGGTAGTGGACATCTTTCGGTCGAGTTCGCGGTTGTAGCTGTCGTGCGCCCGCTGGTCGACTTCGATGGTGGTGGCGCCTGTCCGATCCATCGCGGTCAGCTGGTTGCGGATGTGGATGGCTTGCGCCTCGATCATGTAGACCATCGAGCTGTGCCCGAGACCGGTATTGGGTCCGAGCATCAGGAACAGGTTCGGGAAGCCCGGGACGGCCGTGCCGAGGTAGGCACGCGGCGAGCTCGCCCAGTGCTCGGCGAGCGTGCTGCCGTCGCGGCCGCGCAGCTGCGTGGCGACGGGGAGGTCGGTGACGTGGTAGCCGGTGCCGAAGATGATGGCGTCGACCTTCCGCTCGACGCCGTCGCGGTCGACGACGGAGTGCGGTCGCACTTCGGCCAGCGCCGAGCTGACCAGCTCGACGTTGGGCTTCTGGAGCGCCGGATACCAACGGTTGGACGGCACCAGCCGCTTGCAGCCGAGTGTGTAGTCGGGGGTGAGCCGGCTACGCAGCTCGGGGTCGTGGATCTGGTGGGCCAGGTGTGCTTTGGCGACTGTCGCCAGCCGGTTCATGAGCGCGGGTCGTTTGACGAAGCCCAGGACGAGGGCTTCCTTGGCGGTGTAGACGCCGGCCCGGACCGCTTTCTGCGCCAGCGGCAGCCGCCGGTAGAGCGCCCGTTCACGGTCGCTGATGGCGCGTTTCGGGTGGGGCATGATCCACGGAGCGGTGCGCTGCAGAACGAACAACCGACCGACGTGGTCGGCGATCTCGGGGACGTATTGGACCGCGGAGGCGCCGCTGCCGATCGAGGCGACCACTTTGCCGCTCAGGTCGTAGGCGTGGTCCCAGCGGGCCGAGTGAATCAGCTTCCCCTGGAACGTCTCGATGCCGGGGACTTCGGGGAACACCGGCTCTGTCAGTGGACCCACCGCGGACACCAGCACCTGCGCGTCGTACTCTCCGTCGCTGGTGTTGACCCGCCACCGCTGGGTGCTCTCGTCCCATGCCGCGTCGCGCATTTCCACCCCCAAACGCAGGTGGCCGCCCAACCCGAACCTCTCGGTGCAGGACTTGAGATAGGCGCGAATTTCGGCCTGCGGGGAGTAGGTGCTCGTCCACTCGGGATTGGGGGCGAACGAGAACGAATAGAGATGGGACGGCACGTCGCAGGTGCAGCCGGGATACGTGGTGGACTTCCAGACGCCACCCACATCGTCGTTGCGCTCGAGGATCAGCAAGTCGTGAATCCCGGCCCGCTTGAGCTGGTGGGCCAGTCCGATCCCGGCGAATCCGCTGCCGACGATGATCACTCGTGCGCTACCGCCCACTTCGCGGCCTCCTTGATCCGACGTCACGTCAAAAGTACGCGCACGGTACTTTTGAAGCAAGCGGGTCATCGAGGTCCGGTGAGCACCGCCTCGTGGATGGTGACGATCGGGGCGAGGAGGGGATCGAGGTCGGGTGCCTGTCCGGCAGGAGTGGCCCGGATGACCCGAGTCGCGAGTTCGTCGGCGGCCCCGATCGCCCCGATGAGCTCCAGGTCCGACGGGCGGTGGACCGCCGGGTCTTCGGCGGCGGCATTCTCGGCGAGCCGGGCGAAGTTCCGCGCATGCTGTTCCAGGACTTGATCGCGTTGGTCGAGGAGCAGGGGGCCGGCGGCGCGCAGTTCGACCATGAAGCTGACCGCGTACGCCGGTGCGTTCACGAAACCGTCGAGGTAGGCATGCACCCCCGCTCGAAGCCGTTCTCGCCAGGCTGCGTCGGCGATCTCGGCGACTCGGTTGTGTATGAGGTCGAGGAGTTGCCGGCTGGCTTGGAGGTGGGCTTGGGCGAAGGCGTCCTGTTTGTCGGTGAACGAGGCGTAGAACGCGGACCGTGACACCCGGGCCCGGCCGATGACGTGCTGGACGGAAGTCGCCGGGTAACCGCGCGCAGCGACCTCTTCGGTCACCGCCTGCAAGATCCGGCCCCGCTGCGACGCGGCGACCTCGGACCCCGGCAGGGCGGCCCGTCCACGGGGCAGGTCGAGCCGGTTCGGCATCAGGGTCAACGTGGCCGGCAGATCCTCGCTGCTTCCCGGGTTGCTCACAGGCGCAGGATAACGGACCCCTCCGTCGAAGGCGCTTCCCTTGGTTGCGCCGCCGTGCAAAAGTACACGCATGGTTTTCAAAAGAGGCTCGACGACCGGGAAGGGCACCTTCGCGGGCCAGTCGATGCTCGGCAAAGTCATCGGCACCGTGCTCGCGCCCGTCGTACTGGGAGGCGTCTCCGGGCTCCTGCTCGGCGCATCGGCCCCGGCTTACTGGGTAGTGCAGGTCGCCGCGGCCATCGGTGGGTTCTTCGGGGGCTTCGAGCACCACGGCTGGCGACCGGGACTGATCCGAGGTGTCGCCGGCGGCCTGCTCTACGGAGCGGCGCTCCTCGCCGTCCGCGCTCTGACCGGCTGGACCGACACGATCGACCTGGGCAGCGTTCCCGGTCTCCTTGTCGTCATCACGGCTCTCGCGGGCGCCGTGGCCGGTGCGCTCGGAGGAGTGATGCGCGCCCGGCGCTGAAGGACGCTGCCGCAGGCCGGCTCCCTTCGTAAATCTCACCGTTGATGCCCTTTTCTTGGCAGGAGTCCCATGTTGGCCCAGCAACGTGACGTTTTCGCTCACGATGTCGGTGGCACCACGCTCACGGCAGTGACCGCCGGGCCCGAACAGCCGACCGATCGGCCCTTGATCATCGCCTTGTACGGTGGCACCTACACCGCGCGCTACGGTGACGTCGCAGGCTCGCGTCATGGGTCCTTTTTGGACGTTGCCACCACCATCGGGCACCAAGTGGTGGCTTTCGACCGGCCCGGTCACGGCGGCAGCACCCCACTCGGCCCGGCGGTCGCCACTTTCGAACGGCACGCCGAACTGCTGAGTGCGGCCATCACCGCCGTGACGGCGGACGCGGGTAGCCGGGAGGTGTTCCTGGTCGGTCATTCGATCGGCGGGATGATCGCCTTGATGATCGCGGCAAGCCGGCCGGACTTCCCCCTCATCGGCGTTTCGACGACGGGGCTGCGTGCGGTGATCCCGTCGGGCGGCCCGACCGAAGCGCTGGGCGCCCTGGCGCCGGACGTGCGCGTCCCGGCCCACTGCGCCCTGGCGGAGTTCGGCGGGCTGTGGGCCGGCAACCCGGAAAACGTCGGAAGCTTCGCGGCGATGTTCATCTCCGCGCCGTTCGTGAGCGTGACCCGCGGTACCGACCACAGCCATGCGCTGCACCTGCGTCAGCTGGCGTTCGCCGCCGAGTGCGCTGCCTGGGCCCGGAACGGCGTCCAGAGTGTGCGTTGATGCCCGCGGCCGGAGCTCAGCCGGCGGAGGGCGCCGACGGTTCCGACGCGGCTTGGAGGATCCAGTTGTGAAATTCCACCGCGAAGTGCTCCAGGTGGTGCTCGACCACCGCCGGGCCGCACGAGGCCGGGAGCGTCACCGAAAGGTCGACGGTGAATCCGCCTTCGACGTCGGTGAACGAGTTGGTGATGCCACCGACAACGGTGCCGTCCTCGAGCACCATGCGTGAGCGGCGGCCGGCCGGCGCTGCCGGGGTCGACGCCTCGTCCCATTCACGCATGTAGAACGAGCACACGTGGTCGCCGAGGGTTTCGACGATGTTGACCCGGCCGCCGCCGGCGTGGATGGAGTAGTGCTCCGGGTGTCCGGCGAGCAGGACGTCCTCCCGCCCGAACGCCTGTGACAGCCAGCTCGTGAACTGCGCCGCGGTGATGCCCTGCGCGTGCAACGTCGTCGTGCCGGTCGTCTCCTCGCCGGCCGAGCGCGCGACGTGGTCGCGCAGGTAGGCCTCGCCCGCGGCGATCTCGTCGGCGAGGAGGTCGAGGAGGCGCTCGCGGCCGAGCTTGCCCTTGAGCAGCGCGAGGGCACGCTGGGCGGCGCGCACCTCGAAACGCGCGATGGTGCTGTCGTCCTGTTCGCCCGCCAGCCGGACCCGCGCGCCGTTGTCGATGGTTGCCGTGTCGGTGCTCATGGTGGTCCTTCGTGGTCAGCGGGTCTGGACGGGGAGTTGCAGGTAGGAGGCGTGGTCACCGCCGGTGTGGATGACGTGCTCTCCGCGGTTGGCGCCCCTGTACTCCTGGATGCCGGGCATGAGGGTGCCCAGCAGGTTGCGGGAGCTGACGACGAAGCGCAGCTGCTCGCCCGCCCGGAAGGACAGCCCGATCGGGAGCAGGTCGACTTCGACGTCGACGATCTCGCCGGGGGAGAGCAGCTCGACCCGATCGAAGCTGTGCGCCGGAACGTCCTCTGTGGACAGCTTCTCGTCCAGGTGTCGGGCCGAGACGCGCAGCCGTCCGTCCGAACCCTTGTAGCGAAGGATCGACGCGCCGTGGTCGGTGAGGTCGTGGACCACCGCGGTGCGGTTGGGGACGGTGAAGGCCTGCAGGGGTGTGCCGTGGGCGTCGAGCTTCTGCACGAGGACGAACAGGTCCATGTCGGCGGCGTCGCGGGCCTCGACCCACAGGTGCGCCTTCGGGTAGCCGACGAGCACGGTGTCCTCGTCGAAGCGCGCGAGGAAGGACGCCGCGGCCGGGTTCGCGGCGACCGGGTAGGAGACGGCGGACTCGCCGGCGGGGACGGTGGTCGTCAGCGTGCGGGTGCGGCCGTCGAGGTAGTACCTGGTCGCGGTGACGTCGGCCGGGGGGAAGGTGTCCGCGGGGAGGTTGACCTGGTCGCCGCCCTGCAGGTCGAGGACGGAGTAGCGGACCCGGGGGGTGCGCTCCCAGCCGTTGTCGACGTCCTTGAGGTAGTGGTCGAAGAAGCGGCGCAGGTCCTCGACGTTGGCCTCGTCGTAGTAGTCGGGCCATTCCTGGGTGTTGTGGATGCGCAGCCACTTTTCGGGGCTGGCCATCCGGCGCCAGGCCCGGAAGGTGCCGGCGGTGTGCAGGGTGTTGGAGTAGCTGGCCACGACGTAGGCGGGCACGGTGATCCGGTCGAAGTCGGGAACCTTGTGCGCCCAGAAGTCGTCCGCGAGCGGGTGCAGCTCGGCCTCGGTGAGGAGGTCCTCCTTGCGGTTCTTGCCGAAGAAGCTGCCCTCCTGGAGCTGGCGGGTGAACCCGGTGTCGGGCATCCCGCCGCGCAGCACCAGGTCGCGGTAGACGTCGCTGACGCCCTCCCACGGGTTGATCGCCGCCAGGTGCGGCGGCTGCTCGGCGGCGGTGAACCACTGGGAGACCGCAAGGTAGGACGTGCCGCTCATCCCGACTTTGCCGGTGCACCATTCCTGCTGCGCCAGCCACTCGATGAGATCGAAGCAGTCCCGGCCCTCCTGGCGGTCCCACAGGACGCTGTCGCCCTCGGAGTCGACGACGCCGCGGATGTCGGGGTTGCAGATCGCGTAGCCGCGAGCGCACCAGTACGCGGGGTCCGGGCCTTCGAACTTCTCCAGCCCCGACACGATCCCGTTGTCGAGGCCGACCATGCCGAAGACGCCCATGACGCTCGGCGAAGAACCCTGTCCCTTGCCGTAGGGGCTCCACGCCACGAGCACCGGCACGGGCTCGGTGCCGACCGGGCGGAACACGTCGACGTGGATGGTCACACCGTCGCGCAGCTGCACCGCGACGTCCTTCTCGAAGACGACGTCGACCGGCAGGGGGCGGAACGGCGGGGCGAGGCGGAACCCGGCCTCGAGGATCCGGGTGCCCGGCTCGAACGGCGTCAGCACCCCGGTCCGGGCGGGCGGCAGCGGCTGGGACGGCACGAACACCTTCTGGTCATTGCTCACGACGGGCTCCTCTCGCTCGGGCACGTCCTGGTGCCGCGGTCTTGCCTGATTCCACCGTAAGGCCGACCCGGGAAAAACTCAACGCTTGTGGAGAAAATGCTGTGGCCGTTACACTCGCCCGGGTGACCGCCCAGGAGGAGGCGCCGGCGACGAGGGCCCGTCGCGGCCGCAAGCCCGGACCCGGCAGTACCCGGCAAGCCGTGCTCGACGCGGCGAGAGCGCGGTTCGCCCGCGACGGCTTCGCCGAGACCACGATCCGCCGCATCGCCGCCGACGCCGGGGTGGACGCCTCCCAGGTGATGCAGTTCTTCCGCTCGAAGGACGACCTGTTCGCCGCTGTCATGGCCGTCCCCGCGTCGGCACTGGAACGGTTCGACACCGCGTTCGAGGGGCCGGACGAGCACCTCGGCGAACGCGTGGTGCGCGCCTACCTGCGGGCGTGGGAGGGCAGCGCCGAGGAGTCCGAACCCCTGATGGCGATGCTGCGGGGCGCGGTCGGCAACGAGAACGCGCGCGTGCAGCTGCGCGAGTTCATCCAGTCCCGGTTGCTGCACGGCGCCGGCGGCGGTGGCGACGCGATGCTGCGCGCCGGCCTGGCGGCGGCGATGCTGGTCGGCATCGTCACCAGCAGGCGGATTATCGGGGTGCCCGTGATCGCTGCTGCCGACACCGAACAGATCGTCGCGACGGTTGGCCCCGCGATCCAGCAGGTCCTCGCCGGCACCGCGCCGCCCGGCTGACGGCCTCACCCGGCGTCCAGCCAGGCACGGATCTCCGCGTCGTGCTGGCCCAGCGCCGGCGGAGCGGTGTGGGTCCGCGCGACCTCGGTGCCGTCGAGGCTCGCCATCCGCAGCGGCGGTCCCGGCAGCTGGATCCTGCCGAGGACGGGGTGGTCGACGTCGATGACCAGACCTTGGCTGAGGGTCTGCTCCCAGGTGTAGACCTCGTCCAGGGTGCGCACCTTCCCCGCCGGGACACCGGCCTCGGCGAGCCGGCGGAGCCAGTCCGCGGAAGTGCGCTCGCTCAGCCGGTTTTCCAGGGCGGCGGTCAGCTCGTCGCGGTACAGGACCCGGTCGCGGGCGGTCGCGAAGCGGGGATCCGTCGGGTCGAGCCCGGTGGTCAGCGCGACGGCGCGCCACTGGTGGTCGTTGCCGACCGCGATCTGGATGGTGCCGTCCTGGGTCGCGAACGCTCCATAAGGGACGATGGTGGGGTGCTGGTTGCCCAGCGCGCGGGCCACCTCACCGGCCACGGTCCAGCGGGTGCCTTGGAACGCGTGGGCGCCGACGATGGCCGCCCGCAGCGACGTTCGCACGACGGTGCCCCGGCCGGTTTCCGCCCGCTCGGCCAGGGCCGACACGACTCCGAAGGCGCCGTACATCCCGGCGAGCAGGTCTCCGATGGGCACCCCGACTTTCGTGGGTTCGTCGGGGCCCGGCCCGGTCAGGGACATCAGCCCGGCTTCGCCCTGGGCGATCTGGTCGTACCCGGCCCGCCCGCCCTCGGGCCCGTCGTGGCCGAACCCGCTGATGGACAGCAGGACCAGGCGAGGATTGAGCTCGTTGAGGCGGTCGAGGCCGAAGCCGAGGCGCTCCAGCGCGCCGGGCCGGAAGTTCTCGACGAGGACGTCGGCCCGCTCGACGAGCCGCTCGAGATCGCGCCGCCCGGCGTCGGACTTGAGGTCGAGCTGGATCGACTCCTTATTGCGGTTCGCCGACAGGAAATAGGTGGAGACCGGGTCGTCCGGCGGTCCCACGAACGGCGGGCCCCACTGCCGCGATTCGTCACCGACCCCTGGTGCCTCCACCTTGATGACCCGGGCGCCCATGTCGCCGAGCATCATCGTGGCGTGCGGTCCGGCCAGAGCGCGGCTGAGGTCGACGACGAGGACGCCGGACAGCGGTCCGGCCGTGGCGCTCACTGCCCGTTCCCGGCATGCCGGTGGTCGTTGGCCACGACGGGGTTGCGCAGGGTGCCGAGCCGCTCGACTTCGACTTCGACTTCATCGCCGGGGTGCAGCAGCCAGGGCGGTGTGCGGGCGTAGCCGACGCCGGCCGGTGTTCCCGTCGCCAGCAGGTCTCCGGGCCGGAGCGTGAACGTGTGCGAGATCAGCGAGAGGGTGTCGCCGACCGTGTAGGCCATTTCGGCGGTGGAACCGTCCTGGACCAGCTCGCCGTTGACCCGCGTCCGGACGCGGAGGCCGTCGCGCAGGTCGCCGACCTCGGCGGCCGGGACCATCGGGCCGAGCGGCCCGGAGTTGTCGCCGTTCTTGCCGAGAATCCACTGGCTGGTGAGCTTCTGGGCCCGCCGCGACGTCACGTCGTTGAACGTCGAGTAGCCGACGACGCCCGCCAGCGCCTGCTCGGGCGTGGCGTCGACGAGCGTCGACCCCACGTAGGCCATGACCTCGCCCTCCCAGTCGATGCCCTCTTCGTTGGCGGGGACGGGGATCGGGGCGCCTGCGACGGTGAGCGATGCCGTCCAGCGGGCGAACAGCGACGGGTAGGGCGGCAGGTCCTGATCGCGGAAGCTGCCTTCGGCCACGTGCTTGAGGTAGTTCAGCCCGATGCAGATCACCCGCGCACCGGGCAGCACGGGCGGAACCTGCTGCACGTCGGCGAGCGCGACGGCCGGTCCGTCCGGAACCTGTGACAGGAAGCCGGTGGCGTCGGTCCAGAACTCGTCCAGCCCGGCCACGACGGTGGCCTCGGCGCCGTCGTCGGACAGGGACGCGACTTCGACTCCTCCGCTGTCGCGGCGGATCCCCACGATCCTCATCGGTGTGCCTCCTCGTGGTGGGCGCCGTGCGGGGTGTCGAGGTGGTGCTGCATGAGCAGGTCGGCGGCGAAGTCGTTGGAGGGGTCGCGCCAGACGCTGTGCACGTGGTTGGCGTTGTCCTCGGCGTTGTCGAACTCGATGAGGGTGGCGCCGCCCTGGACGCGGAAGTAGTGCGGTTGGTCGATGGTGGTTCCGCCGGCCCACGCGAAGTGCAGCTCGTCGACTCCGCCGGCGGCCGCGATGCGGTCCATCTCGGCATTGACCAGTCCGGGGCGGGCGCGGTGCACGAACTTCGCCAGCAGGTCGTCGAAGCAGGCCCGCTGGGTGGCGGAGAGGTCGCCGACGCGGATGCCGCGGGGGTGGGCGCGGAAGTAAGCGAGTGCCTTGCGGTCGTCGTCGGTGATCATCGCGTCGCGGCGGCCGACGCCGTGGTAGGCCGGGTACTCGACGTCACCGATGTGGGGCACGGTGCGGGTGACGAAGTCCGCCGGGGGCTTGTCGTGGATGACCGCTTGCGCCCGCTGGCCGGCGGTGAGGCCGTCGAGCAGCAGGAAGGCGGCGTCCTCCTCCTCGCCGAGGATGCGGAACGGGCCGATGCGCGCCGGCTCGGCGCCCAGCAGGAACGGCGTGGCGTTGACCAGGTCGCCGTCGACCACGGTGACGTTGATCGACAGGTGGTGCCCGACCAGCCGGAAGCCCCAGGTGGTGTCGGGTTGCGGCTGGCCGAAGAAGGTCAGGAAGTAGCCGCGGGCGTCGCGGAACGTGGCGGCGACGTGGCCGAAGACCGGGAGGTTGAGCTCGCGCAGCACGTGTTCGTTGCTCATCACCTGAACCACGCGTGCGTAGGCGGGCAGCGACATCGACTCGGCGATGAGCCGGTGCGCCAGCACCTCCTGGTGGCGGTCCAGCTCGCCGAGGGGGAGGCCGTGCCGGCCGGACTCGGGCAGGAAGTTCCAGTGGGTGCGGCCGGGGTCGGTGTGCGGCAGCAGCACCCGGGCCCGCTGGTCGCCGGTGAGGCTGTCGAACAGGCCGATCGCGGCGAAGGTGACGACGGTCGCGTCGAAGGAGCCGCCGGCGTGGGGGCGGTGTTCGGCCGGAAGTTCGCTGTGCGGTACGAGATCGGTCATCAGGCGGCCGGGCGGATGACGAGCATGCTGGCCGGCAGCTTGCTGCGGTTGACCACCTCGCGGCGGGTGCCGGAGGTGAAGTGGACGGAGTCGTAGGGGCGGAGGGTGGCTTCCTCGCCCTCGCTGACCATCACCAGCTCGCCGCTGAGCAGGACGTACACGGTCTCGACCGGCTGCTCGCTCATTTCCGCCTGGCCGCCGGGCAGGTAGTGCGACAGCACGACGGTCACGTCCTTCGTCGGGGTCGACGCGCCGCCTTGGAGGCGCACCGGCCCGACACCGGTGTGGCCGGGTGGATCGAAGCGTTCGGCCTCGGCGAGCCGGGTGACGCGCATGGTCATCGCAGGTGTTTCCCTTCATCGGGGCGGGGCTGCAGCGCGCGGCGCAGCTGTGAGACGAGGCGTGGGATGTCGGTGTGGTCGCCGGCGCCGAAGACGTAGAAGTCCGGGCGCCCGAGGAATGCGGTGCAGCCGTGCCGGGTGAACCAGCGTTCGTAAGCGCCGTCGAGGTCGCGCACCGGGCCGGCCGGGGACAGGTCGGTGATACTGCCGCCGATCTTGCGGAACCACGACGCGGCTTCCTCGTCGAGCAGCTCTCCTGGATCGCCCGCCCGGCTCACCAGCTGCCAGTCGCCGCCGACGACGTCGTCGAACAGACCGGTCCGGCCGGCGACCGCGACCCGTCCCTGGGGCGCCAGCCGCCCCTCGACGTCCCCGCTGGGGACGGTGATCGACGGCGCGCCCAACCGGGGGTGCGGCGGCTCCACGGCGGTGGCCGCTTGCCGCTTCAGCTCGGTGTCCCGGGCCGCGGCTCGGGTGGGGTCCAGCTCGCAGATGACGCGGCCGGCCGCGACCGCTTCGTCGATGATCTCCCGGACGTGGCCGGCCCGTTCCGGGCCGTAGGTGTCCAGCACACGCGGGTCCGCCAGGCCGGCGTGCACCATGCCCAGGCGCCAGGCCAGCGCGCGGGCGTCGCGGAGCCCGGCGCACAGGCCCTGGCCGAGGAACGGCGGCATGAGGTGCGCGGCGTCGCCGGCCAGGAAGGCGTTGCCCACCCGCCAGGTCCGCGCCCACTGGCCCCGGAAGGTGTAGACGGCGTGCCGTTCCAGCACGGCGTTGTCGGAGGTGACTCCCCACGGGGCCATGAGCCGCCAGGCCGTGGCCTCCTGCGCCAGCTCGTCGACGGGCATGTCGTCGCGGCGCATGAACTCGAAGCGCCGGCGGCCCGGCCCGCTATTGACCGCGGTGGCCGGCTGGCGTGGATCGCAGTACTGGACGACGAAGGCGTCCCACGTCTCTTCGCGCAGCGGCCGGTAGTCGACGACCAGCCAGTCGGCCTGGAAGCCCGAGTCGCCGACGTCCACCGCGAGCTGGGTGCGCACCGGGCTGTTCGCGCCGTCTGCGCCGACGAGCCATCGGCTGCGGACGGTGGCCGTCGTTGCGGGCTCTGTGGTGGAGACGAGCTGCGTTGAGACGGCCCCGGCGTCCTGGGCGAAGGAGGAGAACGTCCAGCCTCGGTGCACGGTCACGCCCGCTGTGGCTTCAGCGATTCCTTCGAGGACCGCTTCGAGGTCGGGCTGGTGGAATCCGTTGGTGTTGGCCCACCCGGATTCGGCCGGCCGGTTCCAGTCGATCGAGCGCAGCAGCTCACCGTCGCCGTTGCGGAACTGGTAACCGCCGCGGGCGCCCTGCGATGGTGCGAAGAGATCCGCGTGGTCGGCCATGATCCCGGCGGCCTGCAGGATGCGCAGGGCTTCGTGATCGATCGTGCAGGCGCGGGGAAGCGGATACCGCTGCGGCCAGCGCTCGACGACCGCGACCCGCATGCCCGCTTGACCCAGCAGGATCGCGGTGAGCAGGCCGACGGGCCCGCCGCCCACGACGAGGCAGTCGGGCTCGGGAGCGGGGAGCGTTGTCATGCCAGGTCTCCGTCGGGGACGACGACGCACTTGGCGTGGGGCGAACCGGACTGCTCCCGCCACGCGGCCGGCAGCTCGTCGAGGGAGAAGACGCGGGTCGCCAGCTGCAGGCCTCCGCGCGAAATCTCGGCCCACAGCCAGGTCAGCGCCTGGTACTTGTCCCGCAAGGACATGTGCAGGCCGGCAAAACCGGACAGGACCAGCTGCTTGCCGCGCATCGACCCCGCCGGAACCTGCGCCGTCGGACCCGCCAGGTTGCCGATGTTGACCAGCCGCGCCCGGGGAGCGCAGACCTGCAGAGCGGCCTCCAAGGGCATCCCGTAGATCCCGTCCAGGACGACATCCACCGGTCCGGCCGCGTCGTGCAACCGGGCGGCCAGCTCGTCCCGGCTCTCCTCGGGACGAAGGGCGACGACAGCGTCCGCGCCAAGATCGAGCACGCGCTGCAACGCAGCGTGGTCCCGGCCGACGCCGACCACCCGCCCTGCGCGCACCTGCCGGGCGATCTGCACCGCGAGCTGACCCACGGCGCCGGTGGCGCCCAGCACCAGTACCGTCTCGCCGCGTCGCACACCGGCGATCTGCACCAGCGGCAGGTAGGCCGCGGTGCCCGCGTTGCCGACCGCGGCGGCCAGGACCGGGTCGATGCCGTGGGGGAGCGGGAGCACGTCCGCGTCGGCGACGAGCACCCGATCGGCGAACGCCCCCGGCGTGGCCGGTGCGGCGTGGCATTCCGCGTACACCCACGAGCCGGGCTCGTAGGCGTCGGACTCGAGCACGACGCCGACGCACTCGCTGCCGGGAACGTAGGGGGCTTCGTGGCGGACTGAGTGGAACGACCCGGAGGCGATGAGCAGGTCCAGCGGGTTCAGCGGGGCCGCGGCGACCGCGAGCAGCGTCGTGCCGTCCGTTCGGCGCGGCAGCACTGTCGTGCCCAGGCGCGGCTCGGCGGCGGGGGCGTCGATCAGGATTGCCCGCACCGAGCCGTCTGCCGATGCTTCGACTGCCGCGTTCACGACACCGGTATCTCTGGCGAGCGACATGGCCGGTCAGCCGGCCTTGGGTGCGGCGGTCCGGTTGAGGGTAGTGATCCCGGCGAAGTCGTGGGGCTGGATGCCGGCCATGAGGCGCCCGTAGTTCTCGGAAAGCGCTTCGAGGTTCAGGGCGCCGTGCAAGGTGACGACGCGCGCGTCGCGCCAGGCCCGCTGGATGTGTTCGAAGTCCATGATTGCGGTGGAACCGGAGTTGCGCTGGAGCAGCTCGATCGCCTCGGCGCACCACTTGGCGGCGTAGGCGGTCTCGGCGAGGACGCGCGCGCTGAAGTGCTGCAGGTACTCGGGGGATGCGGGCGTACCGGCGGCGGCGAGTTCGCCCAGCCGGTCGGTCTCGGCGGCGTTGGCCTGCGCCATCAGCGTCGCCGACCGGATCTTGCTGTGCACCTCGGTGAGCATGAGGTGCGTCAGCGGCGCCTCGAGCTGGTTCTTGTACGTCGTGCCGCGGATCGGCCGGCCGGCGGAGCGCTCGAGGAAGCGGGCCAGTGCGCCCTGGGCGATCCCGATCGACATGCCGGCCATGAGGCTGAACGCCCAGCCGAGCGAGGGAGCCTTCCACAGTGATCCGGCCAAGCCGTTGTCCAGCGTGCCGGCCACGACGTCACGGAAGTCGACGACACGGTGGGCGGGGACGAACAGCTCGTCGGCCGAGAGCGTGACAGAGACACTGCCCGTGGCGCGCATGCCGGCGACCTGCCAGTCGTCGAGGAACCCCAGTTCGTCGCGGGGGACCTGGACACCGACGAGGTAGCGGCCGTCGCCGTCGTCGGCCATACAGCCCAGGTTCGTGTACGGCGCCCACAGCGCGTCGCTGCCGAACGTCCAGGGGCCGCCGGAGATGAGCCAGCCGTCATCGACTCGCTTCGCGCGTCCCCGTGTTGCTGGGAAGTGGCTCGATCCGGCTACACGTGGCCCGACCCACGCGGGGCCGTAAACCTCTTTCACGACCTTGGCGCCCGAGCCGGCCGGGATCCAGTTCGTCGAGGCCCCCACCCACACCGTCCACCCGGCCGAGCCGTCCCACGACGACACCTCGGTGACGACGTCGAGCTGGTCCCGGACCGAGAGCTCGGCACCGCCGAACTCCGCGGGACTGGCGATGTCGAAGGCGCCGGTGGCGTCGAGCGCGGCGATCGTCTCGTCGGAGTGGCGGCCGGCACGTTCCGCGTCCAGCGCGGCCGCGCGCAGAGCCGGACCGAGCTCGCGCACCTTCTCCAGAACGGCGGCGAGGGTGGCGGGCCGGTCGTCGGTGACGAGCATCGTGGCCTCCGTGTCGGGTCGGTCATTCAGGGGGTGGTGCGCCGTCGCCGTCACCGGGTCGCCTTGATCGCGTTGAGGTAGGCGACCCGGCCGGCTTCGGCGTGCTCGCGCAGGACGTTGAGCTTCATGTCCGGCCGGTGCTCGGCGTTCGGCTCGGGCACGAACGGGTTGCCCGTCCAGGACATCAGCCGGCAGACGCGTCGCCGGATGCGCCAGCCGGCCTCGGTGCGGACGAGCTCGTCGTCGTACCACCCGGTGCCCGTCCACGTGGGACCGTCCTCGGCCGCTTCCCGGACGAGCAGCCAGTTCCCGTAGCTGAACGCGTTGGCACGATCGCCGTCGACGTGAACCAGCTGCCCCATCATCGTGTGCTGGTGGCTGTCCAGCGTCTCGTGGAACTCCGCGAAGGACCGCTTGAAGTTCTCTAGGCCCACCCACGCGTTGCCGGCCGGGCCGAACTCCGCGGTCACGTCCTCGGAGAAGACGAGATCGAACAGGTCCCAGGCGTGCGCGTCCAGCGCGAACCCGTACAGGTTGAGCAGCTCGATGATCGCTGCCTTGTCCTCGGTGTCAGCCACGCTGCGGGTCTCCATCTCGCCTGTGAAATGTCACTGAATGCTTGTGCCATGTCTAACTCGGCTGGACTGGGGTGTCAAGACGCAATCTCGACTCGCACACCGGTAGTCTGACGGGCCCAGTGGTCTTCCACTGCACGCAACAACCCGACGGGGTGACCTGGTGAGCGATGTGCCCGACTCCCGCGTCTCGCTGAACGAGACCGCCTACCGCCGGCTAAAGGACGACATCATCGCCTGCCGCCTGGCTCCTGGTCAGCGGCTTACGGAGAAGCAGCTGGCGGCCGACACGGGTTTCAGTACCGCGCCCCTGCGCGACGCCCTGACCCGCCTCGACCACGAAGGCTTGATCCGCACCGTGCCCCGCAAGGGCTACCAGGTCACGCCGTTGACGCCGAAGTCCATCGACGATCTCTTCGTCGTCTGGGGGATAGTGGGACCCGAGCTCATCCGGCTCGGCCTGCGCCAGGCGAGTGAAGCCCAGCTCGACACGGCACGGGCGGCGTTCGACGAACTGGACGCGCTCACCGAGGAACAGGGTGGATCACCGTCGGCTCTGCTCGACATCGACGTGGTCAACCGGACCTTTGCAATCCTGGCCGAGGCCGCCGGCAACACCTATCTGATCAACTTCTTCCAGCGGCTCATGGGTGACATGAGCCGCATCCGAGCACTGCTGCTCACCTCGGATCAACCGAGCGCCGCGACAGCGCCGGCCGGCCACTGGGTGCGCCACATCCTCGACGAGCGTGACGTAGACAAGGCCGCCGAGCACGCCCGGCGCTACATCGAAGACGTTCACCAGCAGGTGCTCCGAGCCATCATCAGGTGGCCCTCGGTGATGAGCAGCGAGGTCAGTGTCCTCCCGCCACAGTGAGGCGATGCTTGACACGACGCGCGTCAGTACGCTTAACATGTCACAGATTTTGACGAAACATGTTAGCAAGCTGCGGACGGGAGCGTACGATGTCCGACGCTGGCAACGCGACGATCGACCCCGCGCTGTTTCGCGAGACGCTCGGGCACTACCCGACCGGGGTAGCCGTCGTCACCGCGGTGTCGGAGAACGGCAACCCGGAAGGCATGGTCGTCGGAACATTCACCTCGGTCTCCCTGGATCCGCCACTGATCGCCTTCTTTCCCGCCAGGGACTCAAGGAGCTTCGCACGGTTCAGGGACGCCGCCACATTCTGCATTAACGTCCTGGCATCCGATCAGGAACCGCTGTGCCGGCAGCTGGCGACCGGTGGCGCGGCCAAGTTCGACGGCGTGCGGTGGCGGCCGGGACCACTCGGCTCACCCGTCCTCGACGGCGCGGTGTCCTGGATCGAGTGCACGTTCGAGGACGTGCGCGAGGCAGGTGACCATTACATCGTTCTCGGGCGCGTGCAAGAACTCGGCATTGCCCGGTCGACCTTGCCGTTGCTGTTCTTCCAAGGCGGGTACGGGAAGTTCTCCACCGGATCGTTCATTGCCGCGCCGGATCCGGAGCTGATCCAGGCGGCACAGCTGGCCCAGACGATCCGGTCCGAGGTGGAGGAACTCAGCATCGCCTTCGCCGTCGACTGCAGCGTCCTGGTCAAGATCGGCAGCGACGCGGTCCAAGTACTCACCGCCAACGGCGGGCAAACGTCCGAGACCGCTCCGCTCGGACATCGGCAACCCATCATCCCGCCACTCGGCGCCGTGTTCATGGCGGATGCAACACCCACGGAGATCGAGGCCTGGCTCAACCGGGCGCCCGACGACAGCCGAGACCGTCGCACCCTCCACAGTAGACTGCTCGACGTAGTGCGTGATCGTGGCTACTCGCTGCTGGCTGCCGAGCCGGAGCTGCTGCAGCGTCATCAAGCTGTGCTGACCGAATTCGAGCAGTCTGACCGGCTCCCTCGCCAGGAACGGAACGTGCGGCAGGCGACCGCCGACCTCGCTGATCTGTTCTGCCCCGACCTCGTCGCCGGCCGACGCTACGACCTCGCATCGATCGTGGTGCCGGTCCCCGCCATGCCAGATCTGCCTCCAGTGGCCTTGCGAATGACCGCGATGCCGAAATCCGCGCCGACCGAACAGGTCGAGACCTGGATCCACGGCCTGACGCGAGTGGCCGCCGCGGCGGCCATGGCCGGCACGCGGTTCGAGTCCAGCGACTGTGCGGTCATGTTGGCCGGCGCCTCTTCACCGGAAAGGCGATGACCCGCGCGGAACGCAGCTTGCCGGCGCGTCAGCTGTGGGCGTCGCTGCCCCGGGAACTCGCGATGCTCTTCGCTGCGCAATCCGGAAAGCTGTGTGACGCCCTCATACAAGAGGTGCAGAACGCTGTGCCTGAATACCGCGACTCGGTGGAAGAAGCGTTCGGCCCGATCGTCACCCGCTGCGTTCGGCTCATGGTCACCACGTGTCTCCGCAGCATCGGCGAGCCCGCCGCCACGTCGCCGGAACCGGCTACCTTGTTCCGGCGGATCGGGGAGATCGAGTTCGACGAGGGTCGTGGTGTGGAGTGTCTGCAGACGGCTTACCGCGTCGGTGGTCGTGCGGTTTGGCGTTACCTCTCAGAACTGGGGCAGGCTGCGGATGTTGCCGCAGACGTGCTGTGTACCAGCGCGGACGCGATCTTCGCATTCGTGGAGGAAATTTCGGCACTGTCGGTCGCGGGCTATCGAGCGGCTCAAGGCCGAGTGGCCGGTCCGCGCGCGCGGCGCCGAAAGCGGCTGCTCGACATGATGGTCGCCGAACCGGCACCAACCTGGGAGGCGTTGTCCGCGCAGGCCGTCGCGGCCGGGTGGGACCCGCCGGCCGAAGTCACGTGCGTAGCCCTCGAGCCGGGAACCGTCGGCAGGGACTTCGCCGAACCGAACCTGCACCCCGACGTGCTAACCGACCTCGATTCCGCCGCGCCGTTCCTCATCACCGGCGATCCCGCGCGGCACCTGGATCAGCTGGCCGTGCGGCTGCATGGTCGCCGGGCGGTGGTCGGACCGACCGTGCGGCTGCTCGAAGCGCGGCGTTCACTGCAGTGGGCGCGTCGGACGCAGTGGCTGATCGGCCGTGGAGTGCTGCCGGACGAGCCGGTCGTCCGCTGTGCTGCTCACCTGACCACGCTGGTTCTGCTGTCCGACGACTTCCTGGTTCGCCAGCTGTGTACGCATACCCTCAAGCCGTTCGACGGCCTGACCCCGAAACAGCGTGGTGTGCTCAGCGAGACCCTGCTGGTCTGGCTGCAGTCTCGGGGCAGCGCTCCCGAGATCGCCAAGAGACTGCGGGTGCATCCGCAGACCGTGCGCTATCGCCTGCACCAGATCCACGACCTGTTCGGTGAGTCTCTCGGTGATCCGGACAACCGCCTCAGCGTCGAGATCGCCCTGCGTGCCCGGGTCCTCCTGGGTCCTGCGCGGCGACCGGCGGTACGCATCCGCCCGAGCTGAATCGTCGCGGGACCCTGCCGCTCTCACTGCGACCACGCTCGCGTCAGGCTGTTGCGCAGTTCCGTCAATGCCGCGGGGCCCAGCTTGCGGCCGAGAACCTGTTCCAAGTCGTGCAGGATCCCCGATGCGACGTCGCGGCGCCGGCTTCCCGCGTCGGTCAGTTCGATGAGCGTGCTGCGCGGGAATCCCGGTCCCGGCGTGCTGACCAGGAGCCCCTCGTCGATGAGCTGCATGACGGCGCGATGCATCGTCTGGCGGGTGACGTCGGCGCGGCGGGCGAGTTCGGCGATGCTCAGCGATGCACCTTGGTCCAGGTGCGCGAGCACGGCCGCGTGCGCTGGCGTGATCGGGTCCACGCCCGCGGCGTCGAGGCGCTCCAGCAGTTCGTCGGAAAACCACCGGACACCCCGTTGCAGGAGGGTGAGCAGCGGGGGGTTCACCTCCGGGTGATCGTCGGCGCTCATTCCTCGCGTTCCTCTCGCTCGTGAGCTACGCTCCTGTGTCAGCATAGCTAACACAGGGGGTTCGTCTTCGATGGCAGACTATGACGTCGACGTCCTCGTCGCGGGAGCCGGACCGGTCGGGCTCACGGCGGCACTGCAGCTGGCCAGGTGGGGCGTCGCGGTTCGCTTGGTGGACGCCGCACCCGGTCCGGCCACGACCAGCCGCGCGCTGGGCACCCACGCCCGCAGCCTGGAGATCTACGACCAGCTCGGCATCCTCGGCGACATCGCTCCACACGGGACGAGGGTCAACGCCTTTATCCGCCACCAGGCCGACCAGACGACCCGGATCGACTACGACTTCGGCGACCTGGCGACCCGCTTCCCGTACATGTTCAACGTCGATCAGGTGATCACCGAGCGCGTGCTTCGCGGACATGCGGCGTCGGCCGGGGTCGAGGTGGAGTGGAACACCCGGCTGGAGTCGTTCCAGCAGGACGATGCGGTGGTCACGGCCGAACTGCGCGGCGGCGCCGGCGCCGAGACGGTGCGGGCGCGCTACCTCTGGGGCTGCGACGGCGGGCACTCGACCGTCCGCAAGAACCTCCAGCTTCCGCTGGCCGGCGAAGCCGCCCACACCTGGCTGATCGCCGACGCGATCGTGCACAGTGATTTGGCGCGAGATGGCTTGCACTGGCTGTTCCCGGGCGATGGTGCGCTGATGTTGTTCCCGTTCCCGGACCCCGGCAAGTGGCGGCTGCTGGACACGACCGGCGAAGGAGAGCCGGAGCACCCCGGGCGGATCGCCCGGCAGTTCGGCGCCAAGCTGTCGCAGGCTCTGGGGCGCGATATCGCCGTCGAAGATCCCAGCTGGGTTTCGAAGTTCACCATCCAGCAGCGCGCGGTGCCCGCGATGCATGTCGGACGGTGTTTCGTTTCCGGTGACGCCGCCCACGTCCACTCCCCGGCGTCGGGGCAGGGCCTCAACACCGGCGTCCAGGACGCGTACAACCTGGCGTGGAAGCTGGCCATGGTCGTGCACGGCCACGCCGATGCCGCTCTGCTCGACACCTATGACGCCGAGCGCGTTCCCATCGGGCAGGCGCTGCTCGCGTCCACCGGGGAGGTCATGAACTCGGCCATGGTCGTCACCGCGCAGGACTCCCGGGAGGCCGATCGCGCTTTCATGCGCCAGCTCATCCGGAGCATGTCGGGCCTGAACATCGGCTATCCCGACAGCCCGCTGACGGTGCCCGGGGACGGCTCCGGTGCCGGGCCACAGCCCGGCCGGCGGCTCACCCAGATCTCCGCTGCCGACGCTCAGGCACCCGGCTGGACGGCGTTGCGCGCGGCGCTGCGGACCGCGGCCTGGCACCTGCTCGTTTTCGCCGGGGACGAGCACGCTGCCACCGCGTCACCGCCACCGTGGCTGGACGAGGTGACGATCAGCCGGCATCGATCCCACGGTGTGTGGGATCCCGACGGCCGGGTCCACACCACGCTGGCCGCGACCGGCGGGGACTGGATCCTGGTCCGTCCCGACGGCTACGTCAGCGCTCGCGGCACCGGGGACGCCGGCCTCCGCGCTGCCTTGGTCCAGTTGACCGCCCTGAACGTACGGAGCACGCCATGACCGAGACGGAACTTCCGACCAACTGGGGCCGGTGGGGCGACGCCGACCAGCTGGGCACGCTGAACCTGATCGATGACGCGACCAGGAAACGAGCCGCCGCCGAGGTGCGCGACGCGCGGCACGTCAGCCTCGCCCGCCGCACCGAACCCGTGCCGCTCACCACCGGGCTCGGGCCCGTCGGCGGCCCGGCGCTGATGCCCGCGGGCGTCATGCAGGTCGTGAACTTCACCGGAGCCAAGCCGATGGCGATGACGGACACGCTCCTGATCAACACGCACAACGCCGCCGTGACCCACCTCGACGCCGTCGCCCACATGCCGGTCGACGAGCACGTCTACCCCGGCGTACCGGTCCACGCCGCCGTGACGCCGACCGGGGTGACACACGGTTCAGCCGATCCTTTCGCAGCCGGGATCGTCACCCGCGGCGTGCTTCTGGACCTGGCGCCGGGTGGCGGCAGCCTGCCGGCTGACCGGCGGGTCGGAGCCGCCGACCTCGACGCCGCACTCGAACGCGCGGACACGGTCTTGGGCACCGGAGACGCGGTCGCCGTGCGCGGCGGCTGGGACATCCACCGCCCGCTCGACCAACCGGTGCCCGGCCTGGACCTCAGCGCGGTGCGGTGGCTCGCCGACCACGACGTCAGTGTCTACCTCGGCGACATCAGCAACGCGCGTCCGGCGCGGTTTCCCATGCCCATGCACCAGGTCGCCCTCGCGCGCCTCGGCCTGCCGCTGGTCGACGTGGCCGACCTAGACGAGCTTGCCGAAATTTGCGGAACGCTGAACCGCTCGAGTTTCCTACTGGTCCTGGCGCCGCCACGCATCACCGGCACCACCGGACTCGTCGTCAACCCCCTCGCCATCTTCTGACGCTCACTGCCGGAATCTGGCGAAGGCTTCCACCGCGCAGTAATCGCTGACCGCGTCGGCCGAGACCACTTCGGCGGCCGGGCGGCCGCGCAGGATCTGCTTAATCGGCGTCTCGAGCTTCTTGCCGGTCAGGGTCCGGGGGATCGCCGGGACCGCTTCGATCCGGTCGGGGACGTGCCGGGGCGAGAGCTGCTCGCGCAGGGCCCGGCGGATCCGCTGCTGGAAGCCGTCATCCAGGACGGCCGAGGTGACCACGAACAACACGAGTTCCCCGGGTCCGCCATCGGTGTCTTCCAGGTGCACCACCAGCGAGTCGTCGACGTCCGGGAGTTCCTCGACGACCGAGTAGAGCTCCGCGGTGCCGAGGCGGACGCCGCCGCGGTTCAACGTGGCGTCCGAGCGGCCGGAGATGACGAATCCGCGTTCGGCGGTCATCGTCACCCAGTCGCCGTGGCGCCAGACGCCGGGGTAGGTGTCGAAGTAGGCCGCGCGGTAACGCTGGTGGCCGGGGTCGTTCCAGAACCCGACCGGCATCGACGGCATCGGCCGGCGGACGACCAGTTCGCCCACTTCGCCGATGATCTCGCGTCCGGCCGCGTCGAACGCGGTGACGTCGACGCCGAGGCACGGCGCGGTCAGCTCGCCCCGCCGCGGCGGCACCCAGGGGTTCCCCGCCACGAACGCCGAGCAGATGTCGGTGCCGCCCGACATCGAGTTCACGGGGACTCCGAGCCGGTCGGTGGCCCAGTCGAACCCTTCGGCCGGCAGCGGTGACCCGGTGACACCCAGCGTCCGCAGCTCCGGCAGGGGCCCCGGTTCGACGCCGGCCGCCCGGCACGCCATCAAGTAGGCCGGGCTGGTGCCGAAGAGCGACACCTGCGCTTCGGCCGCGAGCCGCCACTGCGCGCCGAGGTCCGGGTGCTGCGGGTTCCCGTCGGACAGGACCACGGTGGCCCGCCGCAGCAGGCCGGAGACCAGGATGTTCCACATCATCCACGCGGTGGTGGTGTGCCACAGGAGCCGGTCGCCGGGCCGGGTGTCGAGGTGGAACGCGTGTGCCTTCAGGTGTTCGAGAAGGATGCCGCCGTGGCCGTGCACGATCGCCTTCGGCAGCCCGGTCGTCCCGGAGGAGAACAGGACGTACAGCGGGTGGGCGAACGGCACGCGGTCGAACTCCGGCGGCCCTGGCTCGGCGAGCAAGTCGGGCCAGGAGACGTCCGCGTCCACTGTGTACTGTCCATAGGGGATGCCGACGACGTGCCGGACGGACGGCAGCCCGGCGCGGATCGCCGCCACTTCGGCGCTCTTGCCGATCTCCTTGGCGCCGTAGGTGTAGCCGCCGACGGCGAGCAGCACCGTCGGTTCGATCTGGGTGAACCGGTCGATGACGCTGCGGGCGCCGAATTCCGGCGCGCACGACGCCCAGACCGCGCCCAGCGACGCGCACGCCAGGAACGCCACCAGCGTCTCCGGGACGTTCGGCAGGTAGGCCGCGACGCGGTCGCCGCGGCCGACGCCGAGCCGGCGTAGCCCGGCCCGGGCGCGGCCGACCTGGTCGGCCAGCTCGCCGAAGGTCAACGACTGCTTCGCCCGCGTCTGGGAGTGCGCGACGACGGCGAGGTCGTCATCGGCACCGCCCAGCATGTGCTCGGCGTAGTTCAGCTCCGCGCCCGGGAACCATTCCGCACCGGGCATCTCCGCCGAACCGAGGACGCGGTCGTAGGAGCCGCGGACCTCGAAGTGGTCCCAGACCTTCGCCCAGAACCCTTCCAGGTCGGTGACCGACCACCGCCACAGGTCCTCGTAGCCGTCGAACCCACGGCCGAAGACATCCAGCTCGCTCATGCGCCGTCGTGGGCGTCGGTCATCAGGTCCGCCAGGTCCTCCGGCGCCAGGAACGACGGCGGGGGCGGCGGCCCCCAGGCGTACAGGCTCTTTTCCCCGGCGACGACGCGGGGTTCCCAGAGCTGGTCCTCGAGGATGCAGTCGATGTCGGAGTAGTACTCGGAGAAATTGCCGGCGGGGTCGCGCAGGTACCAGAAGAAGTTCGAGCCGATGTAGTGCCGGCCCAAGCCCCACGTGTGGCGTTCCGGGTGGCCTTCGAGCATCGCGGTGGCGCCGCGGCCGACCTCGTCGACGTCGTCGACCTCCCAGGACGTGTGGTGCAGGAAGCTGACCGGCGCCTGCTGGACGAGCACGTTGTGGTGGTCGGTCGAGCAGCGCATGAAGGAGGCGAAGCCGGGGGCCTCATCGCTGACCTTGAAGCCGAGGCCCTCGGTGAAGAACCGCTGGGCCGCGGCCTGGTCGGTCGAGCCGAACACGACGTGCCCGAGCTTGCGCGGCCGGACCGCCTGCTCCCGGTCGATGCCGGGCGCGCGGGTGTTGGCGCGCCGGACCGAGCCGGGTCCGTTGTAGGCCACCGGCTCCGGGGATTGCTGGCGAAGGCGCGGAGCGACCGATACGACGACGTCGAGCCCGGTAATCGGGTCCTTCGTGTACAGGGAATCGCCGTCGATGCGGCTCTCGACGTCGAGGCGCGCCAGGGACGCGGTGATCCGGCCGAGGTCGTCCGGGTCGTCGGCGCCGATGCCGAGGGTGAGCAGCCGGCGCTGCGGGGTCCGGCGCAGTTCGAGCTGCTCGCCGCCGTCGGCGGTGGCGAAGCCGGTGGCGGTCGGGGTGAGGCCGAATTCGGTGTAGTACTCGGCGGTCTCGTCGAGGTCGGGGACGCCGATGGCGATCTTGGTGAGGCGGTGCAGGCTCATGCCGGTTCCTCCGGAGTCTCAGACGAGCGGGGTGATCTGGTCTTCGCGCCCGAGCAGCGCCTTGCCGTAGACCTCGTAGTTGACCGCGGGCAGCACGATCGCGTGCCGGGCGGCCACGGCCGAGTCCCGCCAGATCCGCTGCAGCGGGTTGACCTCGGCGAAGCTGCCCGCGCCGTGCGCGGAGAGCAGGATGTCGATCGCGCGGGTGACGTTCTCGACGGCCCAGCCGGTGTCGGCGCGGGTCCGGGCCCGGGCTTCGACGCCGGGGTACGTGCCCGCCGCGGCGGCCGCGTGGATGTCGTCGGCCGCGCGGTAGGCGTGCAGGTGGGCGGTGTCGATCCGCAGCGCGGCTTCGGCGAGCTGAAGCTGGAAGGCGACGGAGTCGGCCTGGGTGGCGTAGGTGGTGTAGGAGATGGCTTTGCGCGCGGCCTTGTCCTTGACCAGCTTCAGGGCCTTGCGGCCCAGCCCCAGCTGCGGTCCGGCCAGCACCAGCGTCAGCACGGGGACGAGCGCGGCCCGGAACAGGTCCTCTTCGGGCTCGCCGTTCGCGTAGTGCCCGCCGATGGCCGGGGGCACCGACATCACGCGGTGCTCGGGCACGAAGACGTCGTCGGCGATGAGGCAGTTTGAGCCGGACGAGCGCATCCCGGCGACGAACCACGTGTCCTCGAAGCCCAGGTCGGTTCGGGGGAGCAAGGCCATGCCCTGGTCGACGACCTCGCCGCGCTCGTCGGTCAGCGGGATGCCCAGACCGGCCCAGTCGGCGTGCCAGGAGCCGGAGTTGTAGTACCAGCGCCCGGTGACGCGCCACCCACCGTCCACTTTGGTCGTCTCGGCGGTCGGCGTGAGAACGCCGGACACCTTCGCGTCGGAGTTCGTGCCCCAGACGTCGTCCTGGGCCTGCTCGCTGAACAGTCCGGCGAGCCACGCGCAGACGTTGCTCAACGCGACCACCCAGGCGGTTCCACCATCGGCCTCGGCGACCGCGGCCGAGACGTCGAGCATCGCGCGTACGGGCAGTCCGTAGCCGCCGTAGCGGCGGGGCTGGGCGATCCTGAACGCGCCGACGTCGGTCAGCGCGGCGATGCTCTCTTCGACGACCCGTCGGTCGGCCTCGCCTTGAGCGGCGTTCTTCTCCAGCAGCGGCTGGATGTCGGCGATGCGGTTGAGGAGCTGGTCGAGGGTGGGCGCGGGGTGTTCGGTCGCGAGGGTCATGACGGCGTTGTCCTTTCCGGGCGGGTCAGCGGGTCAGCGGGCGCAGGCGGCGATCTGGTCGGTGATGAGCGGACGCGGCCGCTCGGCGAAGCGCGAGTGGGTGCCGAACGTGCGGTGGGCGTAGACCAGCGGCGGCAGGTCGGCGCGGCCGAGGTCGGTGACCAGGCCGAACAGCAGGAGGTGGTCGCCCGCCTCGACGACGCGGTCCAGGTTGCAGGCGACCCAGCCGGCCGCGTCGCGGAGCCGGGGCAGCCCGTGGTCGGTGAACCACGTCGTCGGGTCCCCGAACCGGTCCGCGCCGCGGGTGGCGAACCGGACGGCGAGGTCGTCCTGGCCCTGGCCGAGCAGGTTCACGCCGAACCGCCCGGTGGCGAGGATTTCCGCCAGCAACGCCGACCGGCGGTCGAAGGCGACGCTGACCAGCGGCGGATCGAGCGACAGCGAGGTGAACGAGCTGACCGTCGCACCCCGCGGGCCAGCCGCGCCGGTCGTGGTCACCACCGTGACCGGCGCGCAGACCGCGGCCATCACCGCACGGAACCGGCTCGCATCGACCGTGGTCATGACCGCTCCCCGGTGAAGCGGTGGCGCATGGTGCCGATGCCTTCGATCGTGGTGACCAGTTCGTCTCCGGCGGCGAGGAACCGCTGGGGACTGCGGGCCATGCCCACACCGGACGGGGTGCCGGTGAAGATCACGTCGCCGGGCCGCAGCGGCAGGATCGCCGACAGCCGCGCGACGAGTTCGGGCACGGAGAAGATCAGGTCGCTGGTGCGGCCCTTCTGCACGGATTCGCCGTTGACCGCGCAGCCGAGTTCGAGGTTGTCGCGGTCGGCGAACTCGTCCGGCGTGACCAGCCACGGGCCTGTGGGCCCGAAGCCGGGCGCGGACTTGCCGAGGCTGAACTGCGGGACCGGGCCGGCCAGCTGGACCGTGCGGTCGGAGAGGTCCTGGCCGGCGGTCAGCCCGGCGACGTGGTCCCAGCCGCGCTCGGCGGGCACGTTCCTGGCCTCGCGGCCGATCACGGCGACCAGCTCGACCTCCCAGTCCACAGCGGACCCGGTGAGCGCGACCTCGCCGCTCGGGCCGGTGAGGCAACTGGGGAACTTGGTGAACACGGCGGGGGAGTCCGGCAAGCCGAGCCCGGCTTCGGCGGCGTGGTCGCGGTAGTTCAGCCCGACGCCGAAGACCTGCGCGGGCTTGGGGGAGGGCGCCCGCAGCGTGGTTTCGTCGAAGGCTTCGGCTTCGGTGACCGGAGCGTCGGCGGCCCAGGCGGTGAACTCCTCCCAGCGGGCGTAGACGGCGTGGGGGTCGGCGGAGAAGCGCTGTTCGCTGGCACGCTCGACGTCGACGGCGCCGTCTTCGGTGAGGAGGACGAGCCGGCCGGCGAGGTTGGCGATCCGCATCGCGATGCCTTTCGATCGAGGATCCCGGCGCTTGGCGTAATCGCCGGGGCAAGCCGGGGAGGCAGGGGTGCATCGGTCTGCTCATACTCTGCGGCGCATATCCGTCTGTCAAGACAAGAATCGATTCTTGGACGGATAGTGTGTTATCGTCTGAGCATGGCGAAGAGAGCGGGTGGCGAGAGCCTGGCCGTGTCGGTGTACACCGGCTTGCGGTCGGCAATCCTCAACGGAGAACTGGCCCCGGGAGTGCGGCTCAAGCCCGCGGAGCTAAGCGCCGAGTTCGGCGTCAGCCTCAGCGTGGTGCGCGAGGCGCTGGGACTGCTCGCGGCCAAGGACCTCGTCCAGGTCGACCGCAACCGCGGCTTCCGGGTCGTCCCGTTGTCCCTGCAGGCACTGACCGACCTGACCGAGGCCCGGATCGTCAACGAAGGCTCGGCGCTGCGGCTGTCGGTGGAACGCGGCGGCGTCACGTGGGAGTCGGAGGTGCTGGCCGCGCACCACCGGCTGGCCAGCCAGCCGATGATCCTTCCCGGGCCACCGGTGCGGCGCAACGAGGAGTGGGCCCGCGCGCACCTGGAGTTCCACCACACGCTGATCAAGGCCTGCGGCAACGTGGTGCTGCTGGACATCTGCGACCGGCTGTCCGACGCGGCGGAGGTCTACCGCGCCTGGTCCGGCCCCGGCGGCGAGGAGCGCCACCGCGACGTCGCGGGCGAACACCAGGGCCTGGTCGACGCGGCGCTCGCGCACGACGCCGAACTGGCCGTCGCCCGGTTCGAGGCCCACGTCAGCCGGACCCGCGAGATCGTGCTGGAGTCCAGCTTCGCCGCCGAGCCGGCTTCGTGAGCGCCGCCAAGGTCGCCGAGCTGGTGCTGCGCGAACGGCAAGGCCGCGACCGGGGCTGGTGGGACCGGATGCAGGCGTGCTACGCGCCGGACGCGGTCGTGCGGCTGAGCTGGTTCCGCGGCAGCGCCCAAGAGTTCGTCGCCCGGTCCCGGGAGCAAGCCGGCCGCGGCGACGTCGCCCGGCACCGGCTCGGCCCCCCGATCGTGGACCTCGACGGCGACCGAGCCGTGGCCGAGGTCCCCGCGGCCATCGAAGTCCGGACCGTGCTCGAGGGCGTCGGCGTCGACCTGACCTCCTACACCCGGTTGCTCTACCGCGCCGAAGTCCGCGGGGGACGATGGCTGATCACGTCCCTCGACCCGGTCTACGAGCGGGACGTCCTCGCGCCCGTGATTCCCGGGGCGGCGGTGCCGCTGCCCTCGCTCGAGGACCTTCGCCCGTCCTACCGCTTTCTCGCGTATGTGCTCGACCGCCGCGGGTACCCGATTCCCGACGATCTCTACGGCGACGACCGGCCCGACGACGTCGCCGAGCTCTACGACTTCCTCTACTCCTGGCTTCCCGGGAAGGACTCATGACCAAGACCGCCTTGACCGGCGTCCGCGTCTTCGACGGCACCGGCCTCACCGAACCCACCACCGTCGTCATCGACGGTTCGCTGATCGGCAGCGACCCGGCCGGCGCCGACGTCGTCGACTGCGCCGGAGCCACCCTCCTGCCTGGGCTCTTCGACGCCCACGTTCACCTGCTGACCCCGGACGACCTGGGCGCGCTCGCTGCACACGGCGTCACGACCGCGCTGGACATGGCGTGCTGGCCGCGGGAACGCGTCGATTCGTTCCGCGGGCAGGTTCCCGACGTGCGCAGCGCGGGGCTTCCGGCCATCGGGCCCGGCGGCAACCACGCGAAAATGCCCGGCATGCCCGAAGAGGCGATCCTGACCTCCTCCGGGCAGGCCGCCGGGTTCGTCGCCCGCCGGGTGGCCGAGGGCTCCGACTACATCAAGGTCGTCATCGAAGGCAACCTGCTGGACCCGCCGACCATCGACGCGGTGATCGCCGAAGGAAAAGCGCACGGCAAGCTCACCGTCGCCCACGCATCCTCCGTCGACGCCTACCAGCGCGCGGTGCGGGCCGGCGCTGACGTCGTCACCCACGTCCCGCGTGACGGCGTCCTCGACGCGGCGACCACCGCACGGATGATCGAGCAGGGGCAGGTCTCCGTGCCCACGCTGGCGATGATGGAGGCGCTGACGACCAAGGTGGGCGCGGACGGCTACGCCTTCAGCCGCGACTCCGTCGCGGCGCTGTATGCGGCCGGGGTGCCGGTCCTCGCCGGCACCGATGCCTTCTCCGCGCCGATGCTGCCCTTCCCGGTCGTCCAAGGCGCGAGCCTGCACCACGAATTCGAGCTGCTGGTCGACGCCGGGTTGTCCGCAGTGGACGCGTTGCGGGCGGCGACCGAACTGCCAGCCCGTCATTTCGGGCTCCCCGACCGCGGGGCCGTGCGGGCCGGGTTGCGGGCGGACCTGGTTCTGGTCGAGGGGGACCCCACCCGCGACATCTCGGCGACCGCCAAGATCCGGCGTGTCTGGTCGGCCGGCCGGGTGGTCGGGTGAGCGGGCTCGTCGACGTCCACGCCCACTTCCTCACGCGGGACTACGTCGATGCGGCGATCGCCGCGGGGCACGGTTCACCCGACGGTATGCCGGGCTGGCCGACGTGGGACGTCGCAGCGCATCTGGAGCTGATGGACCGCTGGGGCATCGCGGTCTCGCTGTTGTCGATCTCTTCGCCGGGTGTGCACTTCGGTGACGACGCGGCCGCGCGGAAGCTGGCGCGGCACGTCAACGACACCGGCGCCGAAGTCCGCCGGGCGCATCCGGACCGGTTTGGGCACTTCGCGTCCCTGCCGCTGCCCGATGTGGACGGTGCCCTCGCCGAACTCGCCTACGCCGTAGATGAACTGGGCTGCGACGGCGTCACGATCGAAACCAACGCCGGTGGCCGCTACCTCGGCGACCCGAGTTTTGGTCCCTTGTGGACGGAGCTGGAACGTCGCCGGACGCCGGTGTTCGTGCACCCGACGTCGCCGCCGCACGCCGAGGCCATCTCGCTCGGCCGGCCGCGGCCGATGCTGGAGTTTTTGTTCGACACCGGCCGAGCCGTCAGCGACTTGGTCTTCGCAGGTGTCCTGCAGCGGCATCCCGGTATCCGGTGGATCTTCACCCACGGCGGTGGCGTGCTGCCACTGCTGGCCGAGCGCCTGGAACTGTTCCGCACTCTGCTCGCCGCTGACCCGGAGGGCCCCACGGTACCCGCACAGATCGGCGAGCTGTGGTTCGACTTGGCCGGTACGCCGTTCCCTTACCAGGTCCCGGCGTTCGAGCGCGCCTTCGGCACCGGAAAGCTGCTGTACGGCAGCGACTACTGCTGGACCCCGCCGGCCGCGGTGGAGGCCCAGCTGGCGACCATCGACGCGGCCCCGCAGCCCGAGGGAACCACCTGGCGCGAGCTGACCACCCTCAACTGCACGCGGCTGTTCCCCCGCATCGGGGGTTGATCGCTTCAGTCGTGCGCCGCTCGACGCGTGAACATGCTTCCGGCGAAGTGGGCGTCAGCGCTGTCACGGAGTGACGGCGGTCATGCGAGAGGGAGGTTTAGCGACTGCGAGATCGGATATCTCTAAGTAAACATACGGAGTCCGGAGGTGCGTGTGGGCGCTGGCGGTGGCCCGGTCCTTCCGCAGGACTTACTGAAAGTGACCGTCCATCTGGGCACCGATGACTCGGCGGTCTTGGACGTCTCCGGCGAAGTGGATTTGCTCAGCGCACCGGTACTCGAAGAAGCCATCACTACCGCACTCGGCCGAGGACCTCGGCTGCTCGTGATCGACATGACCGAGGTCACCTTTCTCGCCTCGGTCGGCATGACGACCCTGCTCAAGGCCGTTCGTGATGGCGGCCGGAACTTGCAGCTGCGCGTGGTGGCGCCCGAGCGCAGCTCCGTAGCGCGCGCCCTCGATCTGACCGGCCTGAACGACATACTTGGCGTGGTGTCGACGCGTGCCGACGCGCTCGTGCGGTGATTGCCGTAGTGCCCTCGTCCGGCATCGCTGCAAGCGTGGATGACGAGGCCTTCCGACCCCTGAGCTGCTGCTGGTGAGACCCCCCTGGCCTCACCTGTGCACGCGTTGCACCAAGGCAGCCAGTAGTGCTTCTGGTTGAAGGCCGACGACATCATGAAGGCGGCGGTCGACTTCTTCCGAGTGTGCCGGGTCGCCACCCAGAAACCATTCGCGACGAAGGCCGAGACAAAGGTCGTCTCTTCTCGCCTCGCGACTTGTCGCCTTGGGCAGGTCGTTGGCGCGCTGCCGGTCGACAGCAGCCGCGGACCAGTGATGGTCGCTCTTGCGGCGGTGTTCCTGCGCGGCCGTACCGTCGTCGTGTGCGGCGTCGTGTCGCTCGGCGGCAGGATCGTGAGCTTAGTTCCGAGCCGTGCGCATCCGGACATGGGAAACGCCCCACGGTGGCGATGCACCGTGGGGCGTTCCGGACCCGGTTCTACCAGCGGCCGCCTTCGACGTGCGGCGGGGCCCAATAGATCGCCGCCCACACGCCGTGGTTGCTGGCCGAGCCCCAGCCGGAGGCCCAGTTGGTCAGCAGCGTGCCCGCCGTGCTGCAGAGCCAGCCCGGGAGCCTCGTCTGGCAGGCCCGGACGCCGATCGCGATCGCGCCGTTGACCACGTCCGCGTACGAGGCCGTGATCCAGAAGTGATCGCCGGTGATGCCCGTCGCCAGGTCGGTGTGCGCGTTCCCGGCGGGCCGGGCCGGGCCGACCGTGGCCAGGCCCTGGAACGCCGCCTGCATCTCGGCGACCACCTGGGCGCGGTCCTCGGGCGTGGCGGTGAGCCGGCTCCATTCGGCCTGCTCCTGGGCGGAGAGCCGGGGCACCGCCGTACCCAGCGTGGGCACGCCGGCGTGCACCGGGTCGCCGGTGCCCGGCCGGGCCAGCGTGCTCGCCGAGTGCGTCGCCGCGGGGGTCGGCGCGGCGTTCGCCGTCGGGGCGAGAACGGTGGCGAGCACCGTTCCGGCCGCCGCGGCGGACCCGAGGTAGTTCGCGATCTTCATGGTCACTCCTGTTTCGGACGAGGTGCACCGGCGGATCGCCGGAGCGCCGGCCGGACGGTGGGAGCCCGGCTGAGGTCCACCTTGAGCGGCGCCGCTGAGTCTCCGGTGAATCCACGCTGATGTACCGCTGGGTGACACCCCGGCGAATCTTGTAACAAGGGGTGACGAACTGGTCACTTCTCGCCACTATGGAGATTAGGTGTGGCGCTATCGAGACCGGGGAGGGCGATGGAAGCGCGCTTTGGCCTGCTGGGCGCCTTCGAGGCGTGGACCGCAGAGGGACCGGTCTCGATCCCGCCCGGGCACCCCCAGGCCGTGCTCGCGTTGCTGCTGGTCGCACGAGGCCGACCGGTGCAATTGAGTGCCCTTGTCGACGACCTGTGGGAACAGGACGACAGCAAGCAGCCAGGCAAGCCGAAAAACGTCGTGCACCAGGCGATCAAGTCCCTCCGCACCGCACTGGGCGACACCGGCAAGACGCTGATCGTCACGGTGGGCCGCAGCGCCTACCGCCTTGACGTTCCGTCCGAGGCCACCGATCTTCACCGGTTCGACGCTCTTCTGCAGCGGGCCGACGAGGAGACAACGGCCCACGGCCGGTCGGAGCGCCTGACGGAAGCGCTCGCGCTGTGGCGAGGCGAGCCGTTCGTGGGTATTGCCGCGCCTGGGGTCGCTACGACGCGGGCGCGGCTGGTCGAACAGCACCTACAGGCACTCCAGCGCTACATCGATGCCCAGCTCGATCTGGGCCGGCACCAAAAAATCCTTCCGCAGGTCCGGCAATGGGCCGAACGCGAGCCGACGCGCGAGTACTTTTGCCGACAGCTCATGATCGCGCTCTACCGCAGTGGGGAGACAACCGAGGCGGTGAACGTCTATCAGGCATTTCGGGAGAGCCTGGAGGAACAGTACGGCGCGAAGGTCACCCCCGAGCTGAAGGACCTGCACGTCCGAATCAGCAGACAGGACCCAGCCCTGATGCATGCCGGACCGACGTCGCCGGCAACACACCGATCCGCGCCGCCGCGAACGCTGCCGCCGGTCACGGCGAACTTCGTCGGTAGGGAAGCCGAACTAGACGAGCTGACTCGCTGCCTGCGGCAACGACCGGAAGCCGCCGGGCCGTTGGTGGTCGCGATCGCCGGGCCCGGCGGGATGGGCAAGACCAGCCTTGCGTTGTGCTGGGGCAAGCGGCACCAGGAGGAGTTCCCCGACGGCTCGCTGTACGCGGATCTGCGTGGGTTCGACCGGGAGAACGAGCCGGCAACGGCCGGCATCGTGCTGCGCCGGTTCCTCGAAGCACTGGGGGTGGCGGCCGAAGAGATCCCCGCCGGCACCGAGGCTCGGTCGGACCTCTTCCGCGGTCTGGTGGACGACAAGAGGTTGCTGATCGTGCTCGACAACGCCGCGAACGCGGGCCAGGTGCGTTCGCTGCTGCCTGCGGGCGCGCGGTGCTACGTGCTCGTCACCAGCCGTAATCAGCTGGCCGGGGCGCTGGCCGGGCTTGGCGCGGTTCACTTGCCGTTGGACCCGTTGTCCGGGGGAGCGGCGCGGGACCTGCTCGGTCGCTCGGTGGGGTCGCGAGCCGACGGCGACCCGGGTGCCGTCGACCGGCTGCTGGCGGTGTGCGAGGGGTTGCCACTGGCGCTGTGCCTCGTGGCCGGGCTCGTCCAGCTGCAGCCCCGGATCGCCCTCGCGCGGATCGCCGGAGAGCTCGAGGAGCACCGGCTGGCCACGCTCGACTCGGCCAGTCCCGGTTCTGGTTTCCGCGTCGTGATGTCGCGCTCCTGGGACGTCCTGGATGCACGGCAACAATGGCTCGCCGGGCTCCTTGCACTGGTGCCCGGACCTGACATCGGCCGCAGCGCGGCTGGTGCCCTGCTGAGCATTCCCGCGAACCGAGTCGACGGGGAACTGCGGTCGCTCACCCACGCTTCCCTGCTTGAACAGTCGCCCGACCGGTACCGCATGCACGCCCTGGTGCGGGCATATCTCGCCGAGCGCTGCGCCGATGCGCTGCCAGCAGCCGACATCCGAGAGGCGCTGCGCCGGCTGACCCGGTACTCCCTGCATGCCGCCGACGCCGCAGATCACGTGCTACACCCCCAGCGGGGGCGCATTCCGCTCGTGCCGCATACCGGTGCCTCGCCGCGGTTTATCGATCGCGGTGCTGCGATCGAGTGGTTCGACGCCGAGCACCGGTGCCTGCTCGACACCCAGCGCGTCGCAGCCGAGGCGGGGTGGTACGAGGAGACCTGGCAGTTGGCCTGGACCATGCACACCTTCCATCACCGCCGCGGTCTCACCGACGAGCATCTCACCAGCTGGCTGCGGGGGCAGCAGGCTACGACGCATATCGGCAATCTGGGGCAACGCTCGCTGGCCAACCGGCTGCTCGCAGGCGCCTACACCCGGGCCGGCCGGCACGAAGGGGCGCGCGAGCACCTCAAAGCGGCGCTGGCCTTCGCCGAGGAGTACGGCGACCAGCTCGCCCAGGCGCAGACTCTGCAGTTCATCGCCTGGAACTGTGGCGAGCGGGGAGCCTTTCCGGAAGCGGAAGCTGCGGCTGAGCGAGCTTTGGATCTGTACCGGGCGCTGGGGGACGCTGCAGGGACCGCACAGATCCTGAACGCGATCGGTTGCTATGCAACGGGGAATGGGGACTTCTGCCGAGCAAGGCGGTGTTGTGAGGAGGCGCTGCTGCTCAGCCGGGAGATCGCCGATCGGGACACGGAGGCGGCCACCCTGGACAGCCTGGGGCAGCTCGCCGTGGCGACCGGCGACTTCTCCGAAGCCGTGACGCGCTACGAGGATGCTGCCGCCATGCTGTCCGAATTGGACAACGCTTACGCCGAACCCGCAACCCGCGAACGGCTCGGCGAATGCTATTTGCAGTTAGGCCGTCCTTCGCCTGCGATCGAAGCCTGGACCTACGCGGTGCGGCTGTATCGCCGCCAAAACCGGCACGGCAAAGCGGACCAACTGACCGCCAGGCTCGCGGAGCTCACCGGCAGCCCCTAACAGTGCTCGGGTCCTCGACCTCGGACCGATCGGCTGAAGATCCTCATCGCCTTCGACGGTGTCGTGCTGTTCCTGCTGGGCGACCACGTCATTCCGGAGTCACCCCGCTGGCTGGCAGCGCGCGGCAGGCTCGACCGCGCCGAGCGGATCACCGACCGGCTCGTTGACCCGCGCCTACCGGAACGCCCGGCTGCCACCCCGAAGCCCCGGTCGCGGCCGAGCCGGTCGTCGAGACGCGGACACCCCTCGCGGAGCTGCTGCACCGGCCGATGCTGGGCGGGTGCCGCTGATCACCGGCTTCTGGTCTGGCCCCTTAATGAGGGCTATCCGGCCGCACTCCGCGGCGTCGGTGCGAAGGCACTCCGCAGGAAATGCAGGTCAGGCGGACACGGAACGGGCGGTCGAACTCGACCTGCCAAGTGGTAGCCGGACGTGGTGAGAGTACGCGCCGGGGCAAGAATCGGCTGATCCTCTCGGCGGCCGGAGAGGGTATCGAATACAAGTGCGCAATCTTTGGCCGTTCGTACGGCATCGCGAATGGCCGTTACGAGCGCGTCAATCTCCTTCTGGAAGACTGCTTAGGTGACTTACGACTTCGACGGGTGCGGGCCGCAGGTGTTCGAGCGGATGGCGCAAGCCCTGTGCGCCGCCGAACTCGGGCCGGGAATCGTCGTGTTCGGCCCGGGACGCGACGGCGGTCGTGAGGCCACGTTCGACGGTCCGGTCGCTGTGATCTCCCACGGCCACCGGTGGTCGGGCTACATCGTCGTGCAGGCCAAGCACAAGAGTCACACCGGCGTGCCCAAGGACGACGCTGACTGGGTGATTAAGCAGATCCACGGTGAGCTGACACCCTGGGTGGAGGGCAGCCGCACGACGCCCGTCCCCCAGTACTACCTGCTGATCACGAACGTCCGCCTGTCGGCGTTTCCGGGCGCCGGCGGCCGGGACCGGATCGTCGCGGTACTGGAGGAGTACCGGGAAAAGCTCGGCTTCGTTGGGTTCCACGTGTGGGACGGCGAAACCCTCGAGGCGATGCTCGACGGGCATTTTGAGGTGCGACGCCGTTACGCAGCTTGGGTGACGGCCGGGGACGTGCTAGCGACGTTGTTCGACGAGCTGAAGCCGGCGGTGGCCGACCTGAAGGCGTCGATTCCCGTGGCGGCCGCGAAGGAGTTGCTGGCTCGCCGGTCGGCGCGCCTCGATGAGGCGGGGGACCGGCGGAGAACACGCAGTGCCGCTCGCGTCGGTGTTCGTGGACACACCGGCGCGGTTCCGGTCGCAGAGCCTGGTCGATCGCGCCTTGGCTCAGGGACTGGAGAATTCGCTGAGCGCTGAGGAGAAGAGCCAGGCGGAGATGGAGCTGCTGCTTTCGCTCGCATCTCGCGAGATCGCGGATGACGAAGCCTCCTGGCACGAGCCGAGCTCTTCGCCAGCCGAACCCGGCCGGGCTTTCGCCCGTCCCGACACGTCCGTGGTCGGACGTCTCGTCAGGGTCGGCAACAGGATGCTGGCCCCGGGCGGCTCGCACGAGGCCGACCAACCCAGCCGCTGGGTGATCGTCGGCGGTCCGGGCCAGGGTAAAAGCACAATTGGGCAATTCCTGTGCCAGCTTTACCGCGCCCGGCTGCTCGCCGACCAACCCGTGACGGCCGCCGTGCCGGAGCTGAGGCAAGCGATTGTCGGCCTGCTAGAAACGGCTGGCGCCGAGAGGATCCCCGCCGTCACAGTGGCGAGATGGCCGCTGCACATCCCGCTCGCGGCGTTCGCAGACGATCTCACTGCCGGTGTCGTCACGGGCTTGTTGGAGTTCGCCGCCGCACGGGTGAGTGGTTACCACCGGGATGGGACAGTCACCGAGCGGCACCTCCGGGAGTGGCTGACCGTGATCCCGTGGTGCGTGGTGCTCGACGGCTTGGACGAGGTGCCCGGGGCGTACACCCGGCAACGGGTCATGACCGCGATCAGCGATTTCCGGGTCGAAGCCGCCGCCGCGGACGCGGATCTCCTGCTGGTCGCGACCACGCGTCCGCAGGGTTACCACGGCGACTTCTCGCCCGAGCACTTCCGTCACCTCGAGCTGCAGCCGCTACCTCCGGAGCTGGCGAGCCGGTATGCCGAGCGGCTGGTACGGGTCCGGTACGGCGCCGACCCCGCGCTGGCGGCCAACCTGCTCGATCGGGTTCGGGCCGCCGCCGAGGAGTCCGGCGCGACGCGCTGGCTGATGGGGACGCCCCTGCAGGTAACCATCATGACGATGCTGTTGTCGCAGATCGGGGAGGCCCCGACGGACCGGTCGGGTCTGTTCGGCGAGTACTACGACACAATCTATCGTCGCGAGTTGGGCAAGAACCTGACTACCAGCCGGATGCTGCGCGAGCACCGGCATACCATCGACATGCTGCACGATCGCGCGGCCCTGCTACTGCAGGCTCGTGGGACCGGCGATCAGGACACCGGGTCCCGCCTGTTCACCGCCACCATCGACGCGCTGCTGGACGACATCCTCGCCGACGAAGGCTTCGCCGCCGGCGAACGGGCCGAACTGGTCGCGACGCTGCGCGCCACCACAACCCAACGACTGGTATTCCTCGTCGGCGCAACGGCCGAGCACGTCGCGTTCGAGGTTCGGTCGCTCCAGGAATACTGCGCCGCCCGGGCACTGGTCGACGGGCCGGACGAGATGATGCTGCCCCGGCTGTCCGCGATCGCCTCGGGGGACCACTGGCGTAACGTCCTGCTGCTGACCTGCGGCATGATCTTCAATCACCGCCGCGCTCTGAGGGACATGGTCGTCACTTTCTGCCAGGAATTGGACGCTACGGACACTCCGCTGGCCCGGTCGGCGGTTCCCTGCTCGGGCGAACCGCAGGGGCCCGCCGTGACCGGCGGGGCGACCACGCGGGCCGGGGCGGCGCTCGCCGCCCAGCTGCTGGCTGACGGTGTGGCCTACGGCCAGCCCAGGTACCGCACGCTCCTGCTCACGACGGCAACCCGGTTGCTCGACCTGCCTGGCCGGGCGGAAGCCGGCCCGGTGGCCGAGCTTGCCGCCCGACCCGATCTCCGGGCCGGGATCGACGCGGCTATCGGCGCGGTCCTGGAGACTGCCACGCCCGACCGGCGCCTGGGAGCCTTGTTCGTCCTGGACGACCGCGTGAACGAAGGCGACATCAAAGCGGGCGCGGTGCTCGACCGGTATCTATCAGGTCTCCCAGCCCAGGTCATGCGAGCCCACATTCTCGAGGCCCTGACCCACGACGCGACCTGGAAGCTCGGTCCATTGGGGATCTTCGCGCTCGATCCTGGTGAGGTGCTGAGGTGTGTGCCGGGGCGCCTGCAGGACATCGATCCCCTGGACATCACGTCCGCAGACAGACACCAGTCGACGTTGTTGCTGCTGCTCTTCAGCGGCTTGGCCCGGTCCACACCACGGTTCTTTGCCGACCAGCCCGCACAGGACGACACGATTCTGAACTGGGTCTCCGCCACCTCCGGTGCCAGACCGGAAACGATGGCCCGGATCGCCTGGCGGAGCCTGCGGAAGATGTCCGAGCTGGAACTTCGGTGGCGATGGCTGGGCGCCGTCGCCGAGTTCGCCGATTCGCCGGGCGCTCGTACTCTCGAAGCCGCGGTATCTGCGCTGCAAGGCGCCGATTTCGACAACCAAACGCTCTCGCGGCTTTTCACCGCCCTTCCATGGCCCATTGTCCACGCGACTACGTCCAGCCGGCCGATGATGGCGGACCCCGGCTCGATCCGGCGGATGGAGGACAGCTGGGTGGGTGGCGTGCAACCCGAGTGGATCGTCACTCCGACACCGGACGAGTTCTTTCCGATCCGAACTCGCAGCTGCCCCTGCTAGTCCACAGAACAGTGGGCGTCGAATTCGCGGTCGAGCACGACTACACCAGCCTTCCCCAGCTTTTCGACGCGGCTGGACAACTCGGTTCCGAGAACCCCTCGGACGAAGGCGAGGTCCACCACGCCCGTCGTGCTCTCTGGCTGTTAAGTCAGGTACCCGGATGCCTGCCGGCGGAACTTCTCGTCGATCCGGACCGGCGAACCGCCCTGATGCGCTTGGCCGAGTCCGCCACGCGAATCCGGCTGTGCACCGTCAGCTGGGTCGCCGCCGTGGCCCAGGAGCCCGGCTGGCTGCCTGAACTCGAGCGGCTCGGACGGTCGGCCGCGGAGTTCAGCGTGGTCAACGCACGGCGGTGCTGCCTGCCGGCCATTGCGAGAGCGGCGAATGACCTGGCCCGGGTCTGCTTCGAGGATCCGCACCACCATTGGGGTGTCGGCCGGCTGGCGGAAGCTCTGTCGGATTTCCGGACGGGCAAGGCGTTGACCGAGGTGCCGATCGTAGTTGGTCCGACGGCGCCTCGCCCGGACGTCCTGATGTCTCTCGCGGTCCGCGCAGGCAGGTCGAGCGCTATACCGGACGAAATGGTGAGCGACAGCGCGTGGATGCAGCATCCCCTGCGCGCCAGCACCGTGGACATGATGATCTTGAGTCCTCGCCTCGCCCTGGCCCTCACCCGGCATCCCGACGCGCAGATTCGCCGTCACGCTCGCGACGCATTGCGCGGCCACCAGGGCCGCGCAACCGTGTCGCTGTTCGATCCCGTACAGACGGCTGGGCTGCAGCTGCCTCCGCTGCACAGGTACCAAGCCTCCGCGACAACCGAATGAATCGTTTCATGGCCGGACCTTTTCTGGACTTGTTGGGAGTCAGACAATGTGCTGTGGGTCATCGTCATGAGCAGTGGCGATACGGACGAGGAAGCCGACACCGACGATTACGCCGAACACGAGCACGTCCTCGACGGAGGTGATGTCGAGCGCGACGAACAGCACCGCGCTGGCGAGCACATTGATCAAATGTGCACACGATCGGGCCGGTACGCGATGACCTTCAACATCGCGATCAATCCGAACTTCCCGCACCCTCCGCGTTACGGCCTGCTCAACGCCCCTCACTTCCTCGTGGGCGGCGCTCTCACGAGCCTCGCTTGGGTCCTGATCTGACTCCACCGATCTTCGCGTACTCGGCGGGTCGGTCCTCGTGCAGCCACAGCGCCCGGCCGGATCTGGCCAAAGCGGATGCGCGGCGAAATTACTGGGCCGCGAGATCCGAGGGGTGGGTGGCCAGAGGCGTCACCTCGATGCGCATGAAGGGATAGAGCGGCAGGGCTGCGAGTATCCCGTGCAGTTCATCGTTGGAGGCGACGTCGAAGACGCTGAAGTTGCTGTAGCGGCCCACGATCCGCCACAGGTGCACCCACACGCCCGAGCGCTGGAGCTCCAGCGCTCGGGCTTTCTCGGCCGCGACGCGGTCGGTGACGTCGACACCTGGCGGGATCGTCACGTCCATCCGCACGTGGAACAGCACTTCAGCGCCTTTCCAGGCGGCGCACGGCGGCCAGGTCGAGCTCGACGCCCAAGCCCGGCCCTTCCGGCAGGTGAAGCTCACCACTGTCGTAGCGCAACGGCGTTGTCAGGAGTTCTTCGCTCATCAGCAGCGGCCCGAATAGCTCGCTTCCCCACGTCACGGCCGGCGCGGTGCAGGCCAGCTGCAGGGAGGCCGCGGTCCCGATCGGGCTTTCGATGGATGTTCCTGCGTGGCACGGGATTCCGGCTGCGGCGGCGATCTCGGCGATCGCCCGGGTCGTGCGCAGGCCACCCGACTTGGTCGTCTTGAGCGAGAACACGTCGGCCGCCCGGTGCCGCGCCAGCCGCAGGGCGTCGGCCGGGGTGCGGAGGCTTTCGTCGGCCATCACGGGGATCGGCAGCGCGCGGTTGATTTCGGCCAGGGCCGCGACTTCGGCGCCGGGCACCGGTTGCTCGATCAGGTCTACGCCCGCGTCCGCCAGCCGCGGCAGGTGCTTGAGGGAGGTCAGCAGGTCCCACCTCGCGTTGAGGTCCACCCGCACGCTGGCCACTCCGACGAGTTTCTCCGCCACCGCGCACACTCGCGCCACGTCGTCGGCCGGGTCGAGCGCGCCCATCTTCAGTTTGAAGCTGCGGTGGCCGGCGTCCAGCTTGGCCAGCGCTTCGTCGGCCACCGCGGGCGCCGGTTCGGTGCCCAGGGCCCACGTCACCGGCACGGATCGCCGGGCGAGGCCGCCCAGCAGCGTGTGCACCGGAACACCGAGGCTGCGGGCCCAGGCATCGTGCAGGGCCACCTCGACGGCTGTCTTGGCGTAGAGGTTGGCCGCGACGACGTCACCGAGGTCGCGCACGAGCCCGGCGATGTCGTCGACACACCGTCCCCGCAGGATCGGGGTGAAGTAGCGTTCGACGACCAGGGCCATGGTCTCGACCGATTCGCCGCCCCACCACGGGCCGCCGGGCACCACGCCCTCGCCGACGCCGACGGCACCGCCACGCGTGTGGACGAACACCAGCAGCACCGGCTGGGCGGTCATCCCCGTGCGGGCGAACCGGTGGGGGCGGCGCAGGGGCACGTCGAGCAGCACCGTCTCGACGCGCTCGATCGCCAGGTCTGTCATGTTTCCTCGTTCCCAGGCGATGCGCCGGCCGGACCCGCGGGTCCGGCCGGCGAGGTGGTCAGGCGCGCTCGAGCACGAAGTCGTACTCCGCCCGCAATGGGCCGTCCTCCTGCGGCCGCAGGTCGAGCACGAGTTCCGGCTTGGTCGCTTCGGCGACGTCGCTGTCGAGCCATTCGCCGCCCGGGAAGTACAGCTGGGTGGTGATCGTGCGGTACCCGGGAGCGCGGACGATGAGGTGCAGGTGCGCCGGGCGCCAGGCGTGCCAGCCGGCGGCGGCGATCAGCTTGCCGGTGGGGCCGTCGGTGGGGATCTGGTAAGGCGCGGGCCGCACGCTGGTGATCTCGAACCAGCCGTGGCCGTTGCTGACGACGACGCCGCGCAGGTTGCCGTCCGGGATGCCGGGGGCGAAGCCGGAGTAGTAGCCGTCGTCGTCGGCGTGCCAGACGTCCAGCTCCGCCGCGGCGACCGGGTCGCCGGCGACGTCGCGCACCTGGCCGGTGAACACCAGCGGCGTGCCCTTCTCGCCGGGGCGCATCGGCAATGCCGCCTGCCACGGCAGCTTCGCCTGGCCGGGCAGGTAGTACGGCCCCTGGATGCTGCCCTTGGTCCCGTCCTGGGTGCGGGCGGCGACCTCCTCGACGACGTGCTCGACGAACACGTCGAGGAACAACGGCCATTCGCCGCCCTCGCCGACGTCCATCAGCCACTGCTTCGCGGCCTGGAACTCCGGGTAGGTGACGTCGTGCTCGCGGATGGCCTGGTGGACGCCGGCCAGGACGGCGCGGGCGACCTCGTCGACGCGCTCGGGCGGCACGGCGGTGGCCTCGCGGGCGGCCGTGCGGAAGGCCTGGCTCGCCGAGCTGCCCGAGCCGGCCGCGGTCGGGGCGTCGGATTCGGTGGTGGTCATCGTCGGAGCCCTTCGTCAGCGGGAGAGGGAGGTGGCGCCGGGGTTGTAGAGGTCGGGAACGGTCCAGCCGCCGAGGTCGTATTCGGCCATGCACTGCTCGGCGAAGCCCTTCATCGCCTCGGTTGACCCGGACTGCTGGGCGGCGAACAGCAGCTCGGCGCGCACGCTTTCGTGGTTGCCGGAGTAGTTGCGCTCGTAGAGTTCGTGGCGGCCGCCGAACTCGCTGCCGATCGAGTCCCAGATCAGCTTCATCAGCTTCACGCGCTCGACGGCGTCGTAGCCGTCGGAGCCGCGGACGTACTGGTCGAGGTACGGGCGGATTTCCGGTGAGGAGAAGTCCTTGGCCGAGGACGGCAGGTAGATCAGCGCGGACCCGAGGTCCTGCATGATGATTTCGCGGATGCGCGGGTAGCCCAGCGTCATGAACCAGCGGTAGGCCAGGCCGTAGTCCAGGTGCGGCAGCACCGCGCCGTTCTTCCACTCGTCCGGGTTGGCGGCCATGGCGTCGGACAGGGCCCAGAACAGGTTGCGCCAGCCGATGACCTCGCCGACGCGGGTCTGGATGCCGCGGAAGTCCTTGGTGCCGGTGACTTCGACGCCCTTCATCAGCAGCCCGGCGATGAAGTCGAGCTTGACGGCCAGCCGGGCGACGCCGTGGAAGGTGAAGCGGTGCAGGAAGCCGGAGCCGGGGAAGAAGGTGCTTGCCTTCTCGGCGTCACCGTAGATGAAGACGTTCTCCCACGGGATCTTCACCTTGTCGAGGATGAAGATGGTGTCGTTCTCGTCGAACCGGCTCGAGAGTGGGTAGTCGAACGGGCTGGACGTGGCGTCGGCGACGGTGGAGTAGGAGTTGCGGCAGATCAGCTTCATGCCGGGCGCGCCCATCGGCACGGTGCAGACCAGGGCGAATTCGCGCTTCTTGATCGGCAGGCCGTAGTGGGCGATGAAGTTGTAGTTGGTGATGGCCGAGCCGGTCGCGACGACCTTGGCGCCGGAGACGACGAGGCCGTCGTCGCGCTCCTGTTCGACGTGGATGAACAGGTCCTTGACGTCGTCGGGGTTGCGGTCGCGGTCCACCGGCGGGTTGATGATCGCGTGGTTCCAGTATAGGACCTTCTCCTGCGACTCGGCGTACCACCGTCGCGCGTTGTCGGCGAACGGTTCGTAGAAGTCGGAGTTGGCGCCGAGCGTGCCGAGGAAGGCAGCCTTATAGTCGGGGCTGCGGCCCATCCAGCCGTAGGTCATCCGTGCCCAGGCGACGATCGCGTCGCGGTCGGCGAACAGGTCCTCCTGGGACTTCGGGGTGCGGAAGAACGGGTGGGTGAAGCCGCTGCTGCCGGTGTCGGTCGGGGCGGTGAGCACCGCCCGCTGGTCGGGGTCGTGCAGGGCGTCGTAGAGCCGCGCGGTCATCCGCACGGAGTTCCGGAACGCCGGGTGGGTGGTGACGTCGTCGACCTTGTCGCCGTAGATGAACACTTCCCGGCCGTCGCGGATCGATTCGACGTACTCGTCGCCGGTCATCGGCCGGGTCGTGCGCACCTTCGCGGGCGCGTCGTGCTCTTGGATGGTCATCGGGCGGACCTTTCGTCGAACGGCTTCAGGAAGCGGTGGTGGTGAGCGGGGCGAACTCGGTGGCCGAGCCGAACCAGCCGAGGTCGGGGCAGTCGACCGAGGCCGACCAGTGGGCGTGGCCGCGCGGGCCGAGTTCGCGGAACCCGCCGGCGAAGAACAGCAACGGGTCGGCGTCGCTGGTTTCTAGGTGCTCAACCTCGCCGATGACGATGAGGTGGTCGCCGCCGTCGTAGGTCCGCCACGGGCGGCACGCGATGGTGGCCGCGGTGCCGGTCAGCACCGGCGCCAAGGGGCCTTCGGCCCAGGCCGGAGCTCGGTCGTGCGGGCGACCGGCGAAGTGCCAGGCCGTGTCGAGCTGGTTCGCGGCGAGGACGTTCACCGCGAACGGTGCGCCTTCGAGGTACTGGCAGGCCTTCGACCGCCGCGTCAGCGTCACCTGGCACAGCGCCGGATCCAGGGAAACGGCGGTGAACGCGTTGACCGTCGCGCCGTGCGGCTCTCCCCGGTCGTTGCGGCAGGTCACCACCGTGACGCCGGTGGCGAAGCGGCCGAAGGCGTTGCGGATTTCGCGTTGGTCGAGCGACATTGCCCTTACCTCCTGTACGCTGTGCGTACAATATGAACGCTATGCGGACGCGGTACGAGAGTCCCTCGGCTCGTCCGCGTTGTCAAGCCGTTGTGCGGAAGGATGAGCGGATGGAGACCGACCGCGACTTCATCCAAAGCATCGAGCGGGGCTTCGCCGTGCTGCTGGCTTTCGACGCCGATCGCCCGACCGCGACGCTGGCCGAGCTGGCGGCCGCCACCGGCCTCTCCCGGCCTGCTGTGCGCCGGATCCTCCTGACACTGCAGCGGCTCGGATATGTCCGCGCGCAGGGCTCGCGCTGGTCGATGACGCCGCGGGTGCTGAGCATCGGCCAGCACTACTCGGCGTCTCACGGCATGATCGAAATTGCCCAGCCGTGGCTGCTGAGCCTCGCCGAGGAGACCGGCGAATCCGCGTCGCTGGCCGAGCTGGACGGCACCGAGGTCGTCTACGTGGCCCGGGTGCCGGTGCGGCGGATCATGAGCATCAACGTTTCGATCGGTACGCGCGTCCCGATCCACGCGACGTCGATGGGCCGCGTTCTCCTAGCCTGGGCGCCGCCGACACTGGTCGACGAAGTCGTCGCGGCCGGACTCGAGCCCTATACGGCGAGGACCATCACCGACGAGGCCGAGTTCCGGCGCGCGTTGCGGGCCGTCGGCGAGCAGGGCTGGGCCTTGGTCGCCGAGGAGCTGGAGGAAGGGCTGCTCTCGGTGTCGGCGCCGGTCCGCGACGCGAGCGGGGCGGTCGTGGGGGCGCTGGCCTCGTCGACGTCGAGCGGTCGCTCGGACGTGGACAAGCTGCGCCGGGAGATCGTGCCGAAGGTGGTCGACGCTGCCGCGCGCATCAGCGCCGACCTCGGCCACCGGGGCGGCTCGCCCTCGTCGTCGGCTCCCTGAGCGGTCGCAGCGTCAGCCCGTAGGCTCGTCGGAACGCGGAGGGAGGGTGACCGGTGAACGAGCGTGAGCGGTTGCCGCGGGTCAAGCGGGTGACGATCGAGGACGTGGCCCGGGAAGCCGGCGTGGGGCGGCAGACGGTTTCGCGAGCTCTGCGCGACCTGCCGGAGATCGCCCCGGACACCCGCGAGCGCGTGCTGACGGCGGCGACCCGGCTGGGCTACCGGCCGAGCGCGCTGGCGAAGGCGATGCGCACCCAGCGGTCGGACGTGATCGCGCTGGTCGTCTCCGACATCGCGAACCCGTTCTACCCGGCGGTGGCCCGCGGGGTGTTCGACGCGGCAGAGGCCGCCGGGTGCAGCGTCGTGCTGTACAACACCGACGCCGACCCGGGCCGGGAACGCGACGCCGTCGAGGACGCGCTGGCTCGCTCCGCGCGCGGAGTCGTCGGCTTCTTCTACGGCACCCCCGACGACGTCCTCGCCGGCTACGCGCGCTCAGTCCCGCTGGTGGTCGCCGACCGGGAGCTGCCGACGGAGGTGGCAGCCTCGGTCAGCAACGACTTCGCGGCCGGTACCGTGGCCGCCGTCGAACTGCTCGCCCGACGGCCGGACGCCTGCCTCGGCATGCTGGACAGTTCCGTCGGCGTCGCGGTCGACGAACGGCGGCTGGCCTTCCTCTCCGCCTGCGCCGAGCGCGGCTTCGGTGACGTCACGGCCCGGATCGTGCAGGGACCGCCGAGCATCGCCGGCGGCGCGGAGGCGGCCCGCCGGCTCCTGGACGGTTCGCCGCGGGTCAACGGCATCTTCGCGTTCAACGACCTGATGGGCATCGGCGCGGTCCAGACGGTGCTGGCCCGCGGGGGGTCGGTGCCGGGGGACTGCGCGGTGGTCGGCTTCGACGACCTGGAGATGTCGGCCTACCTGAACCCGCCGCTCAGCACGGTGCGGATCGACAAATACGACCACGGTCAGGCCCTGGTGAAGGCGTTGCTGGCCGACACCGCCGACCGGATATCGCTGCCCGTCTCGTTGATCTCCCGCGCGACCGCCTGAGTCGAATCCGTCGACGAAGTACCCCTTGACGGCGCCGATCGCCGCCGCGCATACTCCCCGGGAACTTTCCCGGGAACGTTCCCGACAAGGAGACAACGGCGATGGATAAGGGCGTGCATCCCGTCGGCCGACCTGGCGGCGGCCTGCCTCAGCGGATCCTGTCCGGGAGCATCAACTACTTCCGGATCGTCCCGCAGCAGTGGCGCGCGCGGCTGCGCTGGGCGCGCTGGATGGGCCTCGACACGATCGAGACGTATGTGCCGTGGAACCTCCACGAGCCGAAGCCGGGGGAGTTCCGCTTCGGCGGCGGTCTCGATCTCGTGACGTTCCTGGAGACCGCGTACGGCGAAGGGTTGCAGGTCATCCTGCGGCCTGGTCCGTACGTCTGCGCGGAGCTGGATTTCGGCGGTCTGCCGGCGTGGCTATTGGCCCCGGAGAACGTGCAGCTGCGCACGAGCGACCCGGCGTACCTGAGCTGGGTGGAAGCCTGGTGGAATGAACTGCTGCCCCGGGTCGCGGGCCTGCAGGCGAGCACGGGTGGTCCGATCATCGCGATGCAGGTCGAAAACGAGTACGGCGCGCATGCGAAAGACCGCGGACACAGCGACACGCAGTACCTGCAACGGCTGGTCGAGCTGCTTCGAGACCACGGCATCGCCGTACCGTTGCTGACCAGCGACCAGGACGACGACACGATGGTCGCGCTCGGCAGCCTGCCCGGCCTTTGGCGCACGATGAACTTCGGCTCCGAACCGGACCGAGCGTGGGAGACCCTGCACCGGCACCAGCCGGACGAGCCGAAGATGTGCATGGAGTTCTGGAACGGCTGGTTCGACCACTGGGGCGAAGAGCACCACGTCCGTGAACCGCACGACGCGGCCGCGGTGCTGGAGCGGATGCTCGCGGCCGGGGCGTCGGTGAACTTCTACATGTTCTGCGGCGGGACCAACTTCGGGTTCACCAACGGCGCCAACCACTTCGACCGGTACCAGCCCACCGTCACCTCCTACGACTACGACGCCCCACTGTCCGAACACGGCACACCGACCAAGAAGTTCGACGCCTACCGCGAGGTGCTGGCTCGCTTCACCGCCCTGCCGGCCGGCGACCCGCCACCGCGGGAACCGCTGCTGGCCGGGCAGACCGTGCCGCTGACCAGGATGTCCCCGCTGCTGGACCTGCTCGACGTCCTGGCGGTTCCGGTCACCGCGACGGCGCCCCGCACGATGGAGCAGCTCGGCCAGAACTTCGGCTTCACCGCCTACGCCTTCACCGCCGCCACCGCCGGACCCGCCGTGTTGTCGATCTCCGGGGTCCGGGACCGAGCTCAGGTGCTCGTCGACGGCGTCGAACGCGGCATCCTCGACCGCGAAACCGCCGTGACGACCATGACGCTGCGCGTTCCCCGGCCCGGTTGCCGGGTGGTAGTTCTGGTCGAGAACCTCGGCCGGGTCAACTACGGCCTTGAACTGGCCGACCGCAAGGGAATCCTCGGCGACATCCTGCTCGACGGCCGTCCGGTCGAGGGCGTGACCATGTACCCGTTACTGCTGGACACCCTGGCCGACGTCCCCTTCGACCAGGTTCTCGACGGCGACGTCAACGGCCCGCTGCTGGCCCACGGCACATTCACCGTGGAAATCCCCGGAGACACCTTCGTCGCGCTGCCCGGCTTCGGCAAGGGCGCGGTCTGGGTCAACGGGTTCAACCTCGGCCGCTACTGGGACCGCGGTCCACAACGGACGCTCTACCTCCCCGGACCCCTGCTGCGGCCGGGCACCAATGACCTGCACGTGCTGGAGCTGCACCACGTGTCCGTTCCCGAAGTCCGGCTCACCGACACCCCGGACCTCGGCTGAGGATCGCCACCACTTGGAAGGACAAGACGCAATGGCGCGTACTTCACCGACCGCCCGGCGCCTGCGCCGGCTGGGCACTGCCCTGGCCGCCGCCGGGCTCGCCCTGACCACCGCTGCCTGCGGCGGCAGCGACACCGCAGCTCCCGCCGCCACGGCGTGCACGCCGTCAGGCGGCAAGGTCGATCTCTCGTTCTGGTCGTGGCTGCCCGGCGTCGACAAAGCCGTCGCCGCCTGGAACTCCGGCCACCCCGACATCCACGTCACCGTCGAGCAGACCCCGCAGGGCAACCAAGGCACCTACGGCAAGATGTTCACCGCCCTCAAAGCCGGGCAGGCACCCGACCTCGGGCAAGTCGAGTTCGACACCCTCCCCGGCTTCCGCGTCCAGCAAGGACTGCGTGACATCTCCGGCTGCCCCGGCGTCGCGGACGCCAAGGCCAAGTTCGTCGACTGGACCTGGGCCCAGGCGTCGGTCGGCGGCGACGGCGTCTTCGCCGTTCCGCAAGACACCGGCCCGATGGCCCTGTTCTACCGCAAGGACCTGTTCGACAAGTACCACGTGCCCGTGCCGACGACCTGGGACGAATACGCCCAGGCGGCCAAGACCCTGCACGCCGCCGACCCGAACCTGACCATCACGCACTTCCCGCAGAAGGACGTCAACTGGTTCGCCGGGCTGGTCTGGCAGGCCGGCGGGCACTGGTTCACCCAGGACAGCGGGCAGTGGAAGGTCGGCCTGACCGACCCCGCCTCGACCAAGGTCGCGGACTACTGGCAGAACCTGCTCTCCCAGGGCCTGGTCTCGAACTACCAGGGCTTCTCCGAATCCTGGAACAAGGCCCTGGACTCCGGGCAGATCGCCACCTGGACCGGCGCCGTGTGGGGCGTCGGCACGATCGCGAAGGCCGCGCCGTCGACCGCCGGGAAGTGGGCCGTGGCGCCGCTGCCGCAGTGGACCAAGGGGGAGCAGCGCTCGGGCAACTGGGGTGGCTCGACCACGGCGGTGTTCGCCGGGACCAAGCACCCGGCCGAAGCAGCGCAGTTCGCGCTGTGGCTCAACACCGCCCCGGAGTCGCTGGCGATCCTGGAGGCCGAGGGCGGCATCTACCCGGCCACCACCGAGGCCCAAGCCGCCGCGAAGGCGTCACCGGCGAACACCGCGTTCTTCGGCGGCCAGGACGTCGACGCCGTCTTCCGCGACGCCGGCAAAGGCGTCAGCCAGGACTTCACCTGGGGCCCATCGATGGAACAGACCTACGCCCACGTCCGCGACGGCTTCGGTGCCGCGCTCGCCGGCAACGGCACGCTCACCAAAGCCCTCGCCGACGCCAATGCTGCAACAGTCACCGACCTGCAACGCCAGTCCATCCCCGTGGCGAAGTAGGGACGACGATGGTTGTCGCAGCGTCTGGATCCGTCGCCGGCGCGCCGCCTGCCACCGCGGTGGCGCGCCGGCGACGGCCGAGCAGCAGCGCCCGCGCGGCGTGGCTGCTGCTCGGCCCGTTCCTGATCGGATTTGCGGTCTTCTACCTCGCACCGATCGTCGTGGCCGTGGTGAAGAGCTTCACCACTGTCACCCGCACATCCACCTACAGCCGTCCCACCGAGGTGTTCGCCGGCCTCGGCAACTACACCGCCGCTCTCGGCGACAGCGGGTTCGTCGGATCGCTGGGCAGGGTCCTGCTGTTCGGGGCGATCCAGATCCCGATCATGCTCGGCTTGGCGCTGCTGCTCGCGCTCGCGCTCGACTCCGCGGTCGTGCGGCTGCGGCGGTTCTTCCGGCTCGCGTTCTTCCTGCCCTACGCCGTGCCCGGGGTGATCGCCGCGGTGATGTGGGGATTCTTCTACGCGCCGAACCTGTCCCCGATCAACCAGCTCCTCGATCCGCTCGGCGTGCACCCGGACCTATTGTCGGGCAACGTCATCCTGTACTCGATCGCGAACATCGTCACCTGGACCTTCACCGGCTACAACATGCTGATCCTCTACTCCTCCCTGCAGGCCATCCCGCCCCAGCTGTACGAGGCCGCGCGGCTGGACGGAGCCTCGGGATGGGCGATCGCCTGGCGGATCAAGGTCCCGATCATCGCGCCGTCACTGGTGCTGACCGGCGTCTTCTCCATCATCGGCACCTTCCAGCTGTTCACCGAACCCCAGGTGATGGCCGGGGTGTCGAGCGCGGTGTCCTCGTCCTACACCCCGTCGATGGCCGCCTACGCCCAGATCTCCGCGCAGAACTACGGGCTCGGCGCGGCAATGAGCGTCATCGTCACCCTGGTCATCGCGGTGCTCTCCCTGCTGTTCTTCCGCATCACCCGAGCGAGGGCCGCCCTGTGACCACGCCAGCACCCACCCGCCGCGTGTCCGGCTCCTCGATCGTAGTCACCACGGCCATGTTCGTGGCCGCGGTCTACTTCCTGCTGCCGGTGCTCTGGCTCGCCATCTCCGCGACAAAGTCCGCGCCGGACCTGTCGACCACTTTCGGACTGTGGTTCTCCGACAACCAGCTCGGCCGCAACCTCCACAACACCGTCACCTTCGGCGACGGCCTCTACCTACGCTGGCTGGCCAACAGCGCCCTGTACTCAGTCGCGGGCGCGGCGGCCGCCACCCTGCTCTCGGCGATGGCCGGCTACGCCCTGGCAAAGTTCACCTTCCGCGGACGATCCCTGACCTTCTCGGCGATCCTCGCCGGGGTACTCGTCCCGCCGACCGCGCTCGCCGTGCCGCTGTTCCTCATGCTCGCCGGCGCCGGCATGACCAACACGGTGTGGTCGGTGCTGTGGCCGAGCATGATCAGCCCGTTCGGGGTCTACCTCGCCCGCGTCTACGCGGCTGCCTCGGTTCCGGACGAGTTGCTCGAAGCCGGCCGCATCGACGGGGCCGGTGACCTGCGCATGTTCTTCTCCGTCAGTTTGCGCCTGATGGCGCCCGCGTTGGTGACGGTCTTCCTGTTCCAGTTCGTCGCGATCTGGAACAACTTCCTCCTGCCATTGGTGATGCTGACCAGCGACCGGCTGTACCCGGTGACGCTCGGCCTCTACACCCTCAACACGCAGATCACCCGCGACCCCGACCTCAAATCCGTCGTGGTGACCGGCTCGTTGCTGTCGATTATCCCGCTTATCCTCGCTTTCCTGGCGCTGCAACGTTTCTGGCGGACCGGGCTAGCCGCCGGAGCAGTCAAGGACTGACACCACGTCACGCGGAACTGCCATGTCCGAAATCGCGGATCTCGACTGGGCCAACCTCGCGGTGTTCCGGGTCATGGCCGAAGAATTGTCGTTCCCAGGCCGCCAATCGGTTACGGATAACCGTCAACGGCGGTATCTCGGCGGGTTCTTTCCTGCAGGTATGTCCCGCGGCCGTTCGAAGTCTGGGTCGAGACCTCATCAGGCGATAGGCACGTGCCATGCGAGTCAGCATGCGCTGGACCTGATCGGCGTCGGTCATCGACGCGTGCGAGGGCCTGATGACAGTAGCTGTGGCCAAAGCAATGGCTGCAGCGGTCCCGAACGAAGGCACGGGGCGAAGCTCCTGCGCAGGTGAGCGGCGTGGCGGCTACCAACTCCTTGATCCACGGTCAATCGCTGACGAACGAGAACGCTTCAGGCGCGACGTTTAGCCTGCTAGGCCGAACAGTCGCAGACGGCAATACGAGTGGACACGAACCAGCCAGGATCCGTGTTCAGTGTTTACAACGTTGTATCCAAGGGTTCACAGTGTTTTTCCAACGTTGTAACGACGAGCGGAGGCTGGTCTCGTGTCGCTGAACCGCAGACAGTTCGTCACCGGAGCCGTCGCCGCCACCCTGCTGACCGGGGCTCCGACGGCAGCCGGCGCCGTGATGCGCTGCCGCAAGGTAACGCCCGCCATGGGCGGGCTCTATACGCCGAACGCGGCGCCGCTGAAGCCCGCCGCTTTCATGAAGCTGCCACCCGGCGCCGTCACTGCATGGGGCTGGCTCGCCGGGCAGTTGAAGCTGCAGCTCGACGGCCTCTGCGGGCACTACAACTACGGCATGGGCTGGCCGTACTTCACCGAAGAGCTGTGGCTGGCGACGCCGGACAACGGCCTGGCGGCGGCGATGTACGCGGCCAGCAGCGTCACGGCGAAGGTCGCGAACGGCACCTCGGTGACCATCACGGAGGACACCACCTACCCGTTCTCCGAGCGGATCACCTTCACCGTCCGGACGCCGCGCCAGCTGGCTTTCCCGCTGTACCTGCGCATTCCGGGCTGGTGCACGGCGCCGGCGCTGGTCGTCGCCGGGGCGACGGTGGCCGCGACCGCCGGGCCGTCGTTCGTCAAAGTTGACCGGACCTGGGCCGACGGCGACGTCATCACGCTCACCTTGCCGCAGCGCACCACGACGCGGACGTGGGCGGCGAACCACGGCTCGGTCTCGGTCGACCACGGCCCGCTGACCTACTCGCTCAAGATCGGCGAGAATTACGAAAGCCTCGGCGGCACCGCGCAGTTTCCGGAGTACGCCGTGCACGCGACGACGCCGTGGAACTACGGCCTGACTCCGGACACGACGCTGACCTTCACCGCGTCCGGCGCCGCGTTGCCCGCCAACCCGTTCACACCGGACACCGTGCCGGTGACGATCACCGCGGCCGCCCGGAGGATCACCGAGTGGACCGCGGACGACCAGGACGTAGTGACGCCGTTGCAGGCGTCGCCGGCCCGCAGCGAGGAGCCGGTCGAGACCGTCACGCTGATCCCGATGGGGGCCGCGCGGCTGCGCATCACGTCGTTCCCGACGGTGGCACCAGACGGCCATTCGTGGCTGCCGGGCGGTGGCGGGGCGGCGTTCCGGATCGTGAACCGCAACTCGGGCAAAGTGCTCGGCGTGGACCAGATATCCACAGCCGACAGCGCGCGGGTAGTGCAGTTCGCCGACAATGGCACCGACGACCACCTGTGGCACCTGATCGCGAACGGCGACGGCTGGTACCGCATACGCAACCACCACTCGGGCAAGGTGCTTGGCGTCGACCAGATGTCGACTGCCGACAGCGCCATCGTCGTCCAGTTCGCCGACAACGGCACGGCGCACCACCTCTGGCAGCCGATCGCCAACGGCGACGGCTGGTGCAGGCTCAAGAACCGCAACTCGGGCAAGGTCCTCGGAGTCGACCAGATGTCCATGGCCGACAGCGCCCAGGTCGTCCAGTTCAGCGACACCGGCACCGCCGACCACCTATGGCAGCTGGTGCCGGACGGCCGGGTCAAGATCGAAAACCGCAACTCGGCCAAGGTGCTCGGCGTCGACCAGATGTCCACGGCGGATAGCGCACGGGTGGTGCAGTTCGCCGACAACGGCACCGACGACCACCTGTGGACCTTCCAGTCCACAGCGGACGGCTGGTTGCGGATCCGCAACGTCCACTCCGGCAAGGTGCTGGGTGTGGCCGAGATGTCGACTGCGGACAGCGCACTCGTCGTGCAGTTCGCCGACAGCGGCACTGACGACCACGACTGGCGCCTGCGGGATGACGGCAGTGGCTGGTTCCGGATCGTGAACCGCAACTCGGGCAAGGTGCTCGGAGTCGACCGGATGTCCACGGCCGACAGCGCACAGGTGGTGCAGTTCGCGGACAACGGCACCGCAGATCATCTGTGGCGACTGCGATGAATGACCACTTCGGTCGTCATGGATACCATGCCTCATCTGACCGGGCGGAAAACTGCTGCCCGACTATGTAATTAACCGCATAACCTTGTCACATATAGCTTTTTTGCACCGCTATAGATAACGCCGATCTTCTTTTAATGGAGACTCGGCATCGGCACACATCAACGCGGAGAAATCATGCAGACAAGAACGCGGAATACAGTGGTCGCCGGATTGGCTTCGATGGCGCTGATCGGTCAGCTGTCTCCCGCCGCTTCGGCAGCTGTGGCCGACGACGTCGTAAACAGCGCCATCGTCGGCGGTCAGCAGCAGGGGGCGGCGCTGCAGTACTGGACGCCGGAACGTCTGGATGCGGCCAAGGAAGCCGATGTCCCTATCGTGGCCCAACACTCGAATCAGATCAACTCGCCTGCGCGCCGGCAGGCCGATCCCTACCGGCAACCACCTGCATTCCCTGCTGCGGGACAATCCTCTTCCACACGGGTAGCGCTCCGATCGACGTCGCCGCAGCGGTGGACAAGCGGCGGGTTGATCGCGACCACCGGCGGGAAGGTCTTCTTCCACAATCCGAAGACCAACGGGGACTACGCCTGTTCCGGCGACGCAGTGAACAGCGACAACAAATCAGTCGTGGCCACCGCCGGACATTGCGTAGTCGACCCCGACGGAACCGCCTATCAGAACTGGGTCTTCATCCCAGGGTACGACCATGGCAATCGGCCCCACGGCACCTTCGCAGCCACCTCCCTGCACTGGGAGTCTCAGCGCATCGGTGACTCCGACGCAGCCTGGGACGCCGCCTTCGTCACAGTGGGACCGGTCAACGGTGCACGGCTGGTCGAGGCGGTAGGCGGCCAAGGTATCGGTTTCGACCTGGCTCCAGGCCAGTACGTCCACTCCTTCGGTTATGGCGGATCCGCCGCCGAAGGAAGCGGTCAGCAGATAAACTGGTGCGCAGGAACGGACACCTTCGCCAGTGGCCACGAAGGCGGCGGTGTCTGGGGAATCGACTGCGTGCAGAGCGGAGGCTCAAGCGGCGGCGCGTTCCTGCAAGGCGTCGACACCGGCAACGGGTCCGGCACGCAGATCGGCAACATCAGCATCAGCGTCGGCAATGACGAGTACCACCCCTACTACGGCTGGGAGGCACGAGCAGCATACGACGCCGCGCAACGCTCCTGAACGGTGACCAGGTCACCCGCGACCGCTCCGTGACGACCGGGCCACATGAGGCGAACGGGCCTTTCGGGCGGCAGGACGAGGTCACACTCCTCTGCCAGTCAGAAAGACCCGTTGGCTGCACCGAGCTGCCGTGGTTCCCGGCGACTGGCGAGCCCTCGACAGTTCGGAGCCGAGCCAGAGCAGCCGGCAGGCGATCAAGGGAAGTGGTGGGCGGAAAGAGTGCGTCGCGGGTGTAGCCGCGGTGCACCAGCTGGCCCGGGGAAGGCGAGCGGGCCGCTGGCCGCGAGCCCGGACCTGCCTTCCTTGGTATGGTGCCGAGCTTGACGAACCGGCAGTGGCCCTACGGTGTCTGCCGACCACGGGCTTAGGGGCAGGCCTCGTGTGGTGAGCTGGTCCCGCCGTGGGGTGGTGCAGCCGGTGGAGGTGCTCGTTGGTCTGCTGGAACAGCTTGCTTGTGGCGCGGCCGAGCACGGCCAACTCCGCGAGCGTCATTCGCGCCGCAGTAGCGGCCTGGGCCGAGTCGCAACCGTGCGTCCTGGATCGTTCGGGGTCACCCGGCCCCGTCTCGTCCGTGGTATGAGACACGTGCGGCTCCATCGTCGACCGGGTCGCCACGCCCGGGATGTACACGAACACCGCGTCCGACCTGTCGATGGCAGCCGACCATGGTTGCATCGCCGAGGACCGCGGCACGACCATCATGCCGACAGCATTACCCAGCGGACCATGCTCGGCAGGCCCTACGGAGTTTCGGCACCGAGGAGGCGGACGGTCCTCGCGGGGCGCCAGCTCGGCTTCGATGATCTCCTCGATCCGCGCGGCCGCGTGCACCAGTCGCCAGCGCACCGCAACGAACACTCCGGCCAGCACAGCGGCCGCGCTGAGTGCAATTATGCCGATCGGGGTGTCGACGACGGCGATGGCCAGCGGAGTGATCAGCAACGCCGCCAGTGGCCACCACTGCACCCTGTGGGCGGGCATGCCAGGGCCGGTAGAAGAGCCTGCCGAGCAGGGGCGGGTAGCCCACACATGCCGGCCTCGGATCCTGTGTCACACCTGCGGTCATGGCAAGGATCAGCAGATGATGGTGCCGGGCTGGCCCTACTCGGTGGCCGTGGCGCTGGAGTCCCGTTGGGGTTCGTGAACCGCGCCGCTGGATGCGGTCCGCCTCGCGTCCGGTTATAACGCCGCGAGCCTGACCGACTGCAGATCGCTGCGCCATGCCCACCACACCGAGCCAGACGTGCACGTACTTCACGAAGCAGACTTCTCCGCGGTCACCGGTCGCGTGCCGGCTTCGCCATAGCGTCAGCCGTGACCTCGGCCTGGCCTACCTGGCGGCTTCATACGCCTCCACGAGCGCGGTCGGCAAGCGACCACGCTCTGCCACCTCGTAGCCGTTAGCGGCGGCCCACTCCCGAACCCCCTGGTTGTACTCGCGGGTGTGACGCTGCGCGTTGACCGCAGCGCCCCTGACCACGGCGCTGGACTCGCCGAGTGCAACCTTGACTCGCCGTCCCCCCACCCGTCGTGCGGCCTCAACGTAGCGCTCCAACGCCGCGCGCAAGGCGTGCGTATTCTCAGCCGATAGGTCGATCTCATACGAGACGCCGTCCAGCCCGAAGACGATCGTCTCCGACGCCTCGCTGCCGTCCAGGTCGTCGAACACCTTGACGAGCACCTTCTGCGCCATCTTTCAATCCCTTCCACTCGGTCGGATCCATGTCTCGCTCCACGTCACTGACCGTCCCGGGAGGCTGACGTACGCTCCGAAACGACAGTCTGTCAAGTAGGTGCATCGGCCCCGCAACACGCACGAGCTGGGCACTTACTTCCACGGCGTGCCCAGAAAACCGGTACCCACCTTCGGGTACCCAACTGCTGCAACGACAGCAAGACCGCCTCTCCCGGAGTTCGCCATCGACGTTCGTGTGGATCTGCGTCGGTCTTTCGCTCTCTGGGAGCGTCGTCTGGGCTTTCTGAGACGCGGCTGAGAGTGGCGGTAGGTCGAGGAGCTGGAGGTGGTGCATAGTCGGCGGCGAAATGGGTAGATATCAGTGGAGCCGGTGTGGCGGTAAGACGATCGGCAGTAGGTGCCGCGAGGAAGGTGTATGTCATGAACGACAAGCTGGAGAACAAGGGCGAAGAGCTCAAGGGCCAGGCCAAGGAAGCCGTGGGTGATGCGACGGGCAACGAGCAGTGGCAGGCGGAAGGCAAGGCGGATCAAGCGAAGGGCTCACTCAAGCAGGCGGGCGAGAAGATCAAAGACGCAGTCAAGGGCGTCACGCACAAGGATTAACCGGCCCGCGGTTCAAGCTGCCGCACTTCCAATTTCGGGAGTGCGGCAGCTTGGTGTTCGATTATCGGACGAAGACCGCCGCGCTCGGTTGCCGCTCCTGTGAAGCACTCCGGCTGAAACTCTGGCTGGCCTCGACATCGCATCCGGCTTCGATGCGTAAACTGTGCAAAAGGAAACTGCTTGGCTTGCGTCGACTGATCAAGCCATACACAGGCACCCGCTCGCAGCCCCGCCCTCTGAGCGTCCGCCCGGACATTGCAATCGAGGCTGAGGTGTGCGTGCACTCCGCTCTCAATTGCTTCAGCCCTCGTCATCCGGCTGAGCACCCTGGTCCGGACTGGTGGGATCGAGGAAGTGGCAGCGGGGATCTCGCATGATCATTTCGTGCTCGGACCGGCCTTCGTGGACTTTGCCGGTGACGCGGAGAAGCTGCCCTGGTTCTAGGTCGGGGTGAGGGTGGCGGAACTCGAGCACGACGGTCGCGGTGGCGTCGGCGAGCTGGGCGGTGAGGACCGGGCCGCGCGAGTCCGCGGCGTCTTCGGAAGTCGCCAGCTCGCGCAGTCGCCCGTCGACCACGGCTTCTTCGCCGGGACGGAGTTGGGAGCAGGGTGTGGTGACCGGATCGGCGGAAACCCGATCGGCGGCGGTCTCGGCGTTGTCTTCGTCGCCTGAGCTGATGCGGTCGAGAAGGCGTTCGATCGCGGCGGTGACTCGCTCTTCCGGGAGGTCGGGCATCATCGTGCGGAGCCGGGTCTGCACGTCGTAGGGCACGATCGTAGCCGCGGCCTGGGGAGCGCGGCTGACGACCCGCGCGATCCGGTCGGCTGTGCGGTCGTGCAGCAGGCGGCCCAGCAGTGGAGCGTAGCTGCGGCGCGGCAACAGCACCGTGATACCGGTCCGGGGCGCATTCTCGGTCGCTCGACGCACGAACGTGTAGGCGGCTCGGGCTATCCGCCGGTCGGGGACGTCGATCAGCCGCAGCGCGGTGTGCATGCCGAGTTCTTCCCACCGCGAGCGCAGCCGTTCCGCGGCTTGGGCATCGATGACGAAGTGCAGCGCGGTGATCTTGTCGGGGCGCAGGCTGCGGCCGTAGCGGAGCGCTTCGACGACAGCCAAGTCGATCGTGCTAACCAGGACGAACACCTGGTGGTGGGCATACCGGACCGGGTTGGCCCCTTCGGCGGTCAGTTGCTCGAGGACGGCCGCTTCCGCGCGGTACTCGCGGTTGAGGCGGATCAGGACGAACACCAGGATCGGAAAGACCACGACGACGAGCCAGGCGCCTTCGGTGAACTTCGCGATGGCGAAGATCCCCACCACCACAGTGGAGAGCAGTCCCGCGGCGAGGTTGATCGCGAGCTTGGTCCGCCAGGCGCGCTCTCGGAGCCGGAGGTGGTGCTTGGTCATGCCGTAGCCGGCCATGGCGAATCCGGTGAAGACGCCGATGGCGTAGAAGGGCACCAGCGCGGTGACGGTGCCCCCGGAGAACAGCAGGAGGGCACCGGCGAGCACGGTGAGGACGATGATGCCGTTGGAGAAGACCAGCCGGTGGCCGCGTTTGGTCAGCTGGCGGGGGAGGAACCGATCGGTGGCGACGAAGCTGGCCAGGAACGGGAAGCCGTTGAAGCTGGTGTTGGCCCCGGTGTAGAGGATCAGCGCGGTCGCGGTCTGGATGAGGACGAACATTGCCTGCCCGAACGCGCCGTGCCCGAACACCGCGCGCGCTTCTTGGGACACTACGGACGGGTAGCCGGATGTGTAGGGCGTCGCGTGGGTGAAGTACGCCAGCAGCGAGACGCCGGCGACCAGCAGCCCAAGGATGACGGCCATGATCACCAGGACTTTGCGGGCGTTCGCGCCGCGGGGGTTCCGGAAGGCCGACACGGTGTTGGAGATCGCCTCGACCCCGGTGAGGGAGGATCCGCCGTTGGCGAACGCGCGCAGCAGGACCATGACCGTCGCTCCGGCGACCAGCCCCGAGTCCTGGTGGACCGGCACCGCACCGGGGAGGTGTGCTGCGTCGTAGGTGGGCAGGCCGACGGTCGCGGCCTTCACCAGCCCGGTCACGATCATCGCGACCATCAGCGCCGTGAACAGGTAGGTCGGCACCGCGAACGGACGCCCCGCTTCGCGCAGACCCCGCAGGTTCACGTAGCAGAGCAGGACGACGACACCGATGGTGATGTCGAGGTTGTACGGGCCGAGCGCGGGGATCGCCGAAATCACCGCGGCTGTCCCCGCTGACGTCTGCACCGCGACCGTCACCACGTAGTCGATCAGCAACGCCGCCGCGGCGACCTGGGCGGTCCGGGGCCCAAAGTTTTCTCGGGCGACGACGTAGGACCCGCCGGCCCGCGTGTACGCCATCACCACCTGGCGGTAGGACGCGGCCACCAGCACGAGGATCACCAGGATCACCGCTGTGATCGGCAACACCAGGGTGAACGCGGCGAGACCGGCGTAGGGCAGTAGCTCGACCAGGATCTGCTCGGTGCCGTAGGCCGAAGACGAAATCGCGTCGGGAGACAGCACTCCCAACGCGGTCGCGTTCGATAGCCGCTCATGGGTCAACTGAGCGTTAATGAGCGGTTTGCCCAGTAACAGCCGTTTCAGGGCATAGCCGATCGCGCCCGGCTCAGGTCGGCGAGCCGGCCCTTTGGTGTTCGTCACCGGATCAGCATGCCAAGAATCAGTCGTCGTCACGCGACGGGACGGGAATTCCCCTTGAAGTCACGGGAGGACGAAGCGGGATGTGAAACGCGTATCAATGAAACGTAAATATCTGCCGCCTCGGCCTCAAGATTTCGTCAGGGACGTAGGTCCCGGTACGGACTGATTTCTCCCTTTCGAGTCCGCGGGCGCGTCAACATCGCGTCAAGGCGAGAACCGCGTGCGCCGAACTCGGTGCCCTTTTCGCCGGCCCTGCCGCGTGGCGAGCCTGGCCGCCGCGGCGCCGGTATCGCGGAGCCGGCTCGAAACCGCGTTGCGCGTGCTGGCCGGCCAAGGCGCTCTTCTCCGGCGCCCCGCGGGCAGTTGGGATGGCTTGCTCGCGGGGCGGGCGTGTTCCAGCTCAGCCGGCTGGGACGTTGCCTCGCCGCCGAGCTGGGCGACGTGGACACGTGGGTCGCTGTGTACGACCACTACCTCCACGGTTCGGGCACGAACGAGCCGGACTGAGCCGACGCCGGCTTTCGAGCTCACAAAAGCGCTGAGCGCCGACCCGGCTCGCAGCCGGATCGGCGCTCAGCGCGCGTACTGTGATCAGGTGGTGGACACGGTTCAGCCCTGCGCGAGGGGGCCCATGGCGTGGATCTCCATCACGTCACCGGTGTCGAAGAAGCTCCACGGCACGGTCACGAATCCGCCGTCGCCCCACGACGAACCCCACGAGTTTTCGATCTTCACGCCCTGGCTGTTGTAAGCCACGATGGTGACTTCGTGGCCGCCGACGATCGGATCGCTGTACTGGTCGCCGGGCAGGTAGCTGTAGTCCGAAGCGGACTGGGCGTCCAGGTTCATGAAGCTCTGGTGCACCTGGAAACCGATCGGCACCGGCTTGCCCTGCGCGATCGCGTTTTCGATCGCGGTGCGCGCGGAGCTGCCGCTGGTGGGCAGCTCGGTGAAGCCGGAAAGCTTGTATTGGGCGGCGTTCGCGCGCTCGGCGGAGTCGGGCTGGGTGGTGTAGTCGAAGTCGCCCTGCCAGTAGTCGCTCTTGGTGTCGATGCCCTGGTCCTGTTCCATCGGCAGCGCGACCGAGGCGGTGGTGCCCTGGTCGTTGCCCTGCGCGATCTGCGAGTAGATGAACATCGGGGCCATGGGCGCGCCGGCGACGTTCTGCTCGTTGGTCAGGATGCCGTAGCCGGTGTAGCCGGTGGCCCAGGTGACGCAGGAGCCGACCTGCCCCTGGTCGCCCGGGGACAGCGCGTACTGCGAAAGGTCGTAGCTCGCCGGCGCGCGCAGCGCCTGAGGCGCGACGACGCGAGCAGTGTCGCGGTGCGCCCGGGCTGCGGCCAGGTTCAGACCCAACCCGTGCGCGAGGTGCCGGTGCGTGGGCTGCAGGTCGGCCGCCGACGCGGTCACGGTCGTCGCGGACATGCCCGCCAGCACGACAGCGACCACGCCGGCGATTTTCTTGACGTCCATTGTTTCTCGCTTTCACTGAAAGACCATGCGGGAAGAGGAAGCAGCATCCCGGTCCTTCCCGGGAATCGCATTGCCCGAACGATAAGACGGCATAGAAGGCTGACGACACCGACGAAGGTATGCTTCGATCGCTACCACGGTTCCTTGGTAGGAAATCGGATATAGTAGGTCCTTTTCGGAACAAAGTCCGCAAAAAGAAGTCGTGACGGCTCACGTTGCAGCGCACGCGCGGCCCGACGAAAACAGTAGGGGAACTTCACGGAGCTTTCCCCGGTCCGGTAGGTAATGGTCGTAGCGTTTCCGGCGGACGACTAGGTAGGGCCGAGAATGCTCACGTCGTCTTGCCCACGTGCGCTCCGATGCCTGCTCGGGCGCGGGCTAGATGCCGGTGTGCAGGCCGCGAATCCCATTTGCCGATTTAGGTAACCTTCGCCAGTGCGGTCATCGCCGAACCCGGCCAGTACCTCCAGGTGGCCGAGGCCTCATCGTCGACGTTGACCGGGTGGGGTGTGTGAGGCCAGAGCGTCGGCGATGACAACCGTGTCTCGGACGTCGGTCTCCGCCCGGTCCGGACAGGGTCGGCGATACAGCGTATTGCCTGTTCAGGCGGGCAGAGTGGCTAACGGACTCCCGTGTGGGCGACCGCGACCATAAGTGCACCGGTCGTGGCAAACCGGTCCGCCGCGACCCGCAGTCGTCCATGCTAGGTGAGCAGGTCCGGCAGGGTCGGCAGCGTAGATTTGGTGTTGGGAAGCCTGGCGTCGCGCATCCGACTGCCGTCGGAGTCCAAGTCGCGGCGCGGTGATTGTCGTTGCCGACGTCCAGGTCGAGGCAAACCCCGAGAGAACCTGCTGATCATCCACTGGCACTCATGACGTAGACCGTGAAGTCGGGCGGATGCTGCCATTGCAGGCGTCGGAAACCGCGTTGATTTGGACTCCAGTGGCCGCCGTCGGACGGATACTCCGCCGGTCCCGCAGAATGTGTCTTTGTCATAGCTCGAGCTGCTGATGAGGAGGCGCCGGACGGGAGCGTTGGATCGACATCCCGGCGCTCCATTGTCAAGCGCCGTTGGTTATAACCAGTCCCGTTTCTTGAACGCGACGTATAGTCCTGCGGACAGGATGATGATCACCAAGGTGGACGTCCAGAACCCTGTCGCGGTCTGGAATCCCGGGTAGGGGACGTTCTGGCCGTAGAAGCCGGTCACGGCGGTCGGGATGGCGATGATCGCCGCCCAGCTGGTGACCTTTTTCATGATCGTGTTGAGGCGGTTGCCCTGGATGTTGAGCTGTGTCTCGCGAATTGTGGTGACTAGGTCGCGCAACGACTCCGTCCACTCGGAAGCGCGTAACACGTGGTCGTAGACGTCCTGGAAGTACGGCTGCATCTCTCCGTCGGCGATGTTCAGGTCGCGGCGCATGATCGCGTTGACGACCTCGCGCATGGGCAGCACGATCCGCCGCACCCGGACCAGGCTCTTGCGCAGCTCGAAAGACCGTCGTTGCATGTCGGTGTAGCGGGGCCGCTCGTCGAACACGAGGTCTTCCAGCGCCTCGATCTGCTCGTCCAGTGCCTGCACCACTGCGAAATGGCCGTCGACGACGTAGTCGAGCAGCCCGTGGACCAGGAACCCGACTCCGTTCTTGGCCAGCTCACCTGCCGCGTCCCACCGTGCCACCACCTCGTCGATGGCGAAGTTCTCGTCTTTGCGTACCGTGACCAGCGCCTGGCCGGTGATGAACGCCGCCAGCTCCGAGACGGTCAGGACTCCGCGCTCGTCGTCCAATGTGGCGGCGTAGACGGTCAGGAAGGCGTGCGAGTCATACCGGTCCAGTTTGGCGCGTTGGTGTTCGTGGACGGCGTCCTCGACCGCGAGCGCGTGTAGCCCGAGTTCTTCGCTGATCGCTGCGAGGTCCTCCTCCGTGGGGCCGCAAAAGTCCAGCCATACGGTCGCGTCGGGATCGGTGAGGTAGTCCGATACGTTCCCCACGGGGAACCCTTCGGCTTCCAGAACGCCATGGCGGTACACCCTGGTACGGGACATGCTGGCGCGGCGATCAGTCGCGGGACGGCGTCGCGACGCCGTCCATTCGTGACGATGGACAGGCCCCCGCCGCGAGGCGAAGCCGACGACGTTCCATGATGACCGACTGCACTTCCGACGACTCCCGAGCTTCCCCGGCCGCTCACCGCAGGCCGACAGCGGCAACTATCCAGCAACAGTGCTGTGAAGACACTGAGAAGACGCGCCACCGCCGGTGATGCCGGGCGTTCTGCCGGCGGTCCCTGTGTTCTGCCTCGCGGGCGATCTGAGCCGATGCCGACATGGACTCGGCGGTCGTCGAGTTGGCGAGCATCACGTTCTCGGCAGTCGTACGGGAGTTCCTCCTCCGGCCAGGGCAGCGGTGGGTACTGACGTCCGGCTTCACCGCCGCGCATCAGACCGCAGTTGAACTGGACCGCCTGCCAAGGTCTGCGGTGGCATGGTGTTGTCCTCGAGGACATGGGGTACAGAGGAGCATGCAATGGCATGTTCCCGCCGGGGTGGCGGCTTTCTTGCCCGGCACCGCGATCGCCGCCGGCGCCGCACTGCTGTAACCACCGACCTTGGCGAAGATCTCGTCGCCGATCAGGATCGCGCGCGGCCGGCGGGAGTGAGGCACCAGCCGGTAGATGCCCTGGCGGATGCGGGGCAGATCGGCCAGGAAGTAGATCGTCAGCACGATCACGATCAACAGATCGCCCAGAGTGCCGAGCACGGCCTTACCGGCTGACACGGCGCTGTCGAGCACTCCCGATCCACCGCTGAGCACCTGTTGCAGGTGCTGTTGCAGCCCAAACCGGTCGTTGAGCCGGCCAAGGGAAGAGTTGTGGTCGTTCAGAGACTGCAGGTAGTGGGGGGCTTGGTGCGCGAAGGCCGTCGCCTGCTCGACGACGACCGGGATGGCCAGGGCAAGGAACCCGCCCCCGACGATGAGGAGACCGAGCAGCACGGTCAGCACTGCCGTCCATCGGGGGAATCGGTGACGGGCCAGCCACGACACGGCCGGTTCGAAACCGATCGCGAGGAAGAGGGCCAGGCCGATCAGGACCAACGTGTCGTGCGCTATGACGACCACCTGCGCGAGCAGGTAGGTCATCGCCACTCCGGCGGCACCGAGCATGCCGATGAAGAACGGCGAGCGACGGTCGAGGCGCCGGCCGGGCTCGCCCAGTGGCTGGGCTTCGGTGCTCAGCTGCGCCGCCTCCGCCTCAGCCTCGGCGACCGGTCCTTCCTCTTCGGAGTGCGGCTGGGCCACGGAGTCATGGTGACCTTGCTGCGCGACCTCGTGTGAGTGCCCTGGGTCTTCGTCGGATGATACTGTCATGGTCGGCCCTTCACATGTTTCGCGCTCGTCAAACGCGGTGTGGGCCGCCACGTTATCCGCCCGCTTTCGCGCTCCGTCGGCCAGTGGCCGAACACTGCATCTTTCTTCAGCGCCAACGCCGTGAGGAACACCCGCTCCGCAGGATTGACGGAATGCTGTCTGCCCTGAGAAGGCCATGTGCCCTGCAGCGGTGGTCGCCATCCACGCCGGATCGGAAGCCTGGCGAAGAGAACCGCTGGCCGCATTCGCGCTGCACTCGTGGCCACGCTCTGGCGGCCCGTGGGAACCGCCCAATGGTCACGTGAAGGCAGCGGCCTTGTCTGCACTCAGCGTTCTCACAGCGACTTTCGTGGATGGTGCGCGGCGGACTCGTTCGTCGCGGACGGGTGATTCGTCGGGTGTCCGGAGCTGGTGTCGTGCTTCTTGTCGTGTTGCCTTCGCGTAGGTTGGTCGGCGCCGCTGCGGTGGCTGATTGGCTGGCGGTCGTCGTGTCCCGCCCTCGGGTGTATCGCGACGGGGTGCTTGAGGCCGAGGTCCACGGTGTGCCGAACGTGCGCGGCGAGACCTTCTCCGTTCACCCGGTCGGCAGCCCGGGCCGCCAGCACGCTGGGCGTCACCCGCTAGACGACGCCCTGGATGTACCCGCTGGGCGTCGCCCCGTTCTGGAGGCCGGCGGAGGCGGAGCCTGCTGCGCCGCACGAGTCATGTCCGAGGACCACACTAGCGGGCAGTCCAGCACCGCGACGCCGTATTCGATGCTGCCCAGCACTTCGGAGCCGGGCCACGTGACCTGCGGTGCGGAGGACGAACAGGTCGCCTAAGCCGCGGTCGAAGATGAATTCGGCGGCCGGCCGCGAGTCGAACAGCCGAACGGCGCGGCGAACGGGCGCATGGCCGGGCGTGACCTCGGCGCGGCGTTACGCGTCTTGGTTCGGCTGCTCTGGGCGTCGGCGACGAAGCGCCGGTTGCCAGCGAGCAGTAGCTCAACGCATCAGCGGGGGTCAACCATTCGATCTCGGCCAGAGCTGCTATCCGCGGGAACTGGCCAAGAGTCCGGCAACCACGCCCGAATGGAGGGCCGAGGTGGTTGAGAATTTACGAGCCCGTGACCCAGCGCAGGAGCGCGACCCGTGACAGCCGCCATTTGTCGACGGCGTCGACGAGAATCTCACGACACAAGCCGAGATCCGTCGACCGAACAAGTCGAGACCTGGATCCACGGCCTGACGCGAGTAGCCGCCGCGGCGGCCATGGTCGGAACCTCTGGGTGAACGTGCTGTGGTCATGCTGCCGGTCCGTCGGCTTGGACTGAGCGGATCGATCGGGGACATCGCCGGTCCATCACACCCGCAGGGCGTCGGCCACGGCCTTGGTGTCCCAGTAGAAGGGGTGGAACTCGGTGATGAGCCCGTCCTTGACGGTGACCATCTGCATGACCCGGGTCTCCAGGACCCGGCCGGTGGCACGGGCTTGCAGGCGGCCACGGTTCCATACGGCCACGGCGTCCTCGTCGACGAGGAACCTCTGCTCCAGGAACTCCAATGACTGCCAGGCCGTGCTCATCGCGGCCATGAAGTCCTCGATGCCGCCGGGGCCGTGCCACGTGCCGCCGTACGGCAGGCCCGGTGCCTGGTACATCACGACCTTCGGATCGAGGCAGGCGGCGAGGTCGTCGAAGCTCGCCTTGCCCCTGCCTCCGGCGGAGATGTAGGCCGCTTCAGCTACGTAGAACCTGTGCAGTAGCACCAAGGCTGGGAGCGAAGTGCGCCTATCGGTATGGTCCATGCTTCGATGGTAGGAGGGGCGCCGCCGAAGGCGCTGGCGCAAACCGGCCATGACGTTCCGCCGGTCCGGGTTGCTGGTCGTCGGCTACCCTCATCTCGGCGATCGTGGCGCATCACGATCCGATCTGAAGCGTGCTGCCCAACAGTTTGACGTAGTACGTCAACACCGCAGTCGCATGGGCCGTAGCCCCCCGTTACCTTTTTCGTGGCTCCCACCAGGGAGTTGTGGTCACCAGGCCCGGCATGACTTACGCCCCCAGTCGAACCCATGATCCGGGGGGTGGTGTCACCGGGTCTGGTGGCATCGAGGGACCG
>NZ_JAJPWN010000027.1:0-115822 GCF_046549135.1 Amycolatopsis sp. lyj-23
CGCGCCCGATGGACGATGCGCTGGAAGCCAGTGATCAACGCGTTCGCCATCACCTTCGGTGACCGCTGGCCGGGAGCCGAAACCTACTGATCAACAACGCCGGAAACACCGATCACGGGATAGACCCGACATCGAGACAACACAGTTCTCCGTCTCCGATGACAGCGACCGCAGCGTCGCGCAGGTCCGGCAGGGCGAACAGGACCACATCCGTGGCGACGCCGTCGCTGCCGTGCAATGGTTCGTCGACGCAGGCGGCGTGATCGATGATCGTCCCGGGATCGAGTTCGTCGAAGCCATCGAGTCCGTAGTGGAGATCGACGAACTCGGCGTACCAGTCTCGGCCTGGCCTCAATTCGCCGTACTCTTCCCCCTGTGCACCTGCGGCGCGGCCGACTGCAACCGGTGCGGCAGCTTCCAAATGACACCACGAACAGCCTCAGCCCTGTGGACCGCAGCCGGAGTCCTGGCCGATCAGGCCTACGACGATGTCCTCGAACACGGCGACGCACCAGTAGACGACGCTGGCGCTGGTTAGTGTTCGACGAATTCCCGCGGATCACCTGGCGACAGAACGCCGTCTGGCGCCGGCAAGCCGCACGCTCCTTCGACGACCTCAGCGACGACCTCGCCGCCGGAAAATGGCCCCAACCCCGCTGCCCCGCCGAAGAAATGGCCCTCCACCTCGTCCTCCGCTCAGCGGAAGCCGCCGTCAGCGACAACTGGGCCGATCTCACCCAACGCTACGCAGACCTGCCCGAACACGACGACGACCACGACTGGGACATGCTCACCGAAACCCTGTTCCAAGACATCGACATCCTCGCACTCTTCAGCAAACAACTCGACGGCATCGAAGACCCCGGCGCCGACCAAAACCGAGAGCTCGGCATCGGCGACTACCGACCGCAAGCCTGGTTCGAACGGTTCCTCAACATGGATCCACGGGACCCACGACGCCCCTTCCGCCGCTGACCGAGATCAACCGCCAGGACACCGAACCCACTGAGTCCACCTGAGACTCACGTAGTGAACTTAGCTGCACCGCACCGGCACGAGTAGGTCTTCGACATCTGCTTTGCCACGTAGCCGCGGCAGGAACCGCAGTACACGGAGTCCCACAGCTTCAACACCAGATCAGAGAAGTGGTCAGCTTCCGCGTCGGCGATGGAATCTGCGAGCTCATTGTAGTGCGCGCCGAGCTGGTTGCGCAGTGAGACAATCCCGCCGATCTCCTCGAACTGAGGTGCGAGCTCAGAGCTGTTCTTGACCTTGCTCTTGACCGAGTCCCAGAGCGTCTGCAGCGTGTAGCGGTCGTCCCTGGCCCGCGGCACAGCGGCCGGAAGCGTCCAGGACAGCGTGTTGCAGAGGGTCTCGAGCAACAAACCGGCCGCACCTGCGACAGTTCGCGGGGCGGCCTTGCGGACCAGGCTCCGCAGGTCGGCTGAAGGGTCCACGCCCGTCGACGAGATAATAGGGCCGTCGGTGAAGTCCCAGGACCGGATCTCCACGTCACAGTATTGGATGTTCGCATTGCGCAGCGCTTCCTGCACATGCCCGAGCCACAGCCGGTCGTGACAAGTAATGATTAGCTGCCAGTCCTTCAGATCGGCGAGGATGTGCTGGAGAAGCCGCCTGCGGATGGTCGCGTCAACACTCTGGATGACGTCGTCGAGGATGAGCACCTTCGCCTGGCCACGCAGAGCAGCGGCCTTCGCGACTTCGATGAAGAAGAGGATGGCGAGGAGGTCCTGCACGCCTTCGCTGAAGATCTGCTCGGGGGCGACTGTGGTGCCGTCCTTGAGGTGCACGATCATCCGAAGTCCGAGCGCGACGCTGCCGCCGACGGTCACCGCGAGCCGTTCGACGAATTCGTATCGAGTGACCGCGACCATTGCCGCGGTCAGTGGTGCGTCGATGTCGCCCAGCAATTCGCCAAGTCGTTGTACCTGCAGGGCGTGGTTCTCGAGCTCTTCCTTCGGTAGCTGCTTGGTGAGGTTTTTCGCGGCGGTGATGTCACGGTCGAGCTGCAGGTAGCGCTTCTTGGCCGCGACGTACTCGCGCGGCAAGCGTCCCCGAGCTGCAGCTTTCCAGTGGCCTTCGGGCTGCCCGTCGAGGTAGACGATGCGCAGCATGGCCATGACGGAATCGGTGGCTACTCGCGCCGGCTGTCCTGCGCGGCCGGCTAGGTCGTCGACGAACTGCTTGCGTGCGGCTTTTGCGGTGCGCTCCCGTTGTTGGATCTCCTGTACCGAACGATCCGTCGCACCGGCGGCGAACTGACCGACGAACAACTGGCCCCGTCGGGAACCCGGGGTGCCCAGAAATCGGACCAGGTCGGCGCGCTGCAGGAGGATGGGGGCAAGGGAGAACGCGAACGGCGTTGTCGACCCGGAAGTCCGCCATCCTCGATCGATCCTCTCAATGCTTTTGCTCAGCGTGGTGCCGTCCGTGAGGTTCACTGAAACCTCGGCTCGGCTCTCTTGGATGGCGAGGTTGATCAGCTGCGGGCCATCGTCGGCCCAGCCGGGTGCCTGCCTGCCGACAGTGCCCTGGCAAGCCAGCTCGATCGCGGTGACCAGGGTGGACTTGCCGACGCCGTTGTCACCGAAGATCACCACCGAACCGGGCTTGCCGCGGGTCGTCAGGTCCAGGTCGATCGGGGCTGACGCCGCCCGGAACCCATTCAATGCAACACGGGTGATCTTGGTTCTCGACTGGATCCCGACAGGCAGAGCCGGCGTCGTTGACAGTGGCAGCGCGCGGACCGGCGTGGGAGGCACGAACTGCGGGTACTGGCGGAGGTTCCGGATGGCCTCGCAGTGGTCGAGTACCTCGTCCTGCTCAAGACTGAATGCCTGGCGCCAGGCCGGAGTGACGCCGCTTTCTCGGAGTTTCAGGTAGAGCAACGACAAGTCACCATGCCACGGCTCGTCGCGGTGACCGTCGGCGATGCGCAACGCGGCTTCGACCAGGGCAAGCCGGGCAGCAGGACTCACCGCGTTCATCATCCGAAGATGGTCGAGCAGTAGGACTAAAGCGAGCGTTTTGCGTCGAGCGTCCGCCCTGGCGCTGCGTACGATCGTCAGTACCAATGATGTGCGCGTCCGCGCTCGGAGGGTACGGTCGTGCACGCGTCGCCACGCAGAGCTGGCCGAAACGACGCCGAGTTTCTGGTCTGTGCCGAATCGCTTCGCCAGACCTTCAGTAAGCGCTACGAAGGGGTCATCCGCTGGTGGGTTCTGCCCACCTCGACCAAGGTCGGATCTCGACGATTTCGGCATTTCGGGTATGTACCTCCTCACGACGCTCAAAGCCAACGAACCACGGCACCGAACCGACGAAGCGGCCACAGTCCATGGCGTCGCAACAACGCATAGCCGACGAACACGGCTATCCACACAACGACAAGCATCCACTTCAGCGCGCCGCCCCAATTGAGCAGGCACAGCAGCTTCTGCAGCGGCCACGAAGCCATCAGAACCGCTCCCAAGCCGATCACCGCCGCCAGGGCCAGCCGCTGCGCCCGGCGAGCAGGGCCGACAGCCTGAGCCGTGTCGACGAACGCCTTGACGAGCAGCAGGAGAACCAATCCAACGATCGACTCGATCGGTTCCCACGGGCCCTCCGCGGCCGAGATGCTGACCGCCGCCGCGAGCACCACGCCCAGTACCGCGGCTTGATCTACCTGGTCGCCGTGCCGGTTAGCCATGCCCGAGCTCCGCGCCTCCGCCAGCTTTTCGGGGACCCTGCACGTAGGACCACATCTTCATGCCGCTTCAGTCGGCACGGACTTCGATGTCGTTACTCGCTATCGTCGAGACGACCGAGGCGGGTGAGGTACGGGTGCGGCGGTGCGCCGAACCGCCCACCACCCGCGCGACCACGTACCGGGGCGATGGCGGTACGAAGGCATGCTAACCACCCGCCACGACAACCGGTCCACCGCCGACATCGTCTGGCTACGGCTGGTCCGCGAAGAGGTCGTCGGCGGGCTGCTGGTGATCGCCGTGTCGGCGGCTAGCGCTACCTCGCGATCTTGTTCAGCGCGAATCGCCGAGTAGCTCATAGGAGTCATGGCCGGTACACGGCACTCGCTCCGAGCATCGTGGCTCGACTACAGCGGAGGCGGCTGCGCCGGACGGTTAACCCGCGCCCGGGAAGCCGCACGGGAGCGACCATCACCGAACCGATATCCACGATCAACCTGATCCCCGATTCGTCCGGGGCTGAGCTTGCGCAGACATTACGCTCGGACCGACCGAACGGTCTGTCCTGGCGGGACGCGTCGTTCCAGCTGAGCACTAGATTCCTGCACCGCGGCAACGTCAGACTGGCCGACGTCTGCAGCGAACCCCCGCCCGGCCGCCCGGCGGCAGGGGTTGTCAGTAGATGTTGCGGAACGTCGCGTTGCGTCGCTGGCCTCGTGGCAGCGCGTCCTGGCTGAGCCAGGACAACACGACGAACCGCGACAGGACCCACGCCGGCGGCGCGTACCGCGATGTGGCCGCTGTGTACTGGAACTTCGGCTACGACCAGGCCCAGGGCACCATCACCCTGGGCCCCGACGTCCTCGAGATCGACACCGCAGTCACCGCGGCGGGCCCTTACGGACGCGATCTACCGTGCCGCACTCGCCATCGACCAGCGCGAAACGGCCCGGCTGCGCGAACGGACGATCCGCGCGCTGTCCAAGCCCGGCGCAGCGCTCGCTACGGTATCGCCTGAGGTCGACAACAAGATCTGGGTTTCAGTGCCGAACACCGACGGTGCCCACGAGAACCGGCAGAACGCGGCCCAGGCAGTCGTAGCGGCTCTACGTGCCGCCGGGCTGCGGCTCTCGTCGTCGCAGGAACCGCAGAGCACGAACCGGGGTGACCGGTTAGCACGAGGCGAAGCACTGTAAGTCACCAGTGACGCTCCGGCACCCCTGCTGCCCGCAGCATCTCGAACAGCTCCGTGATGCGCTGGGTGTAGGTCGAGGCGGTCGTGAAGATCAGCCGGTGCGCAGCCCGGGACAGCCCGACGAAGAACGCCGACGTCGACTCCTCCCGATCACGGGCATGCGCCCACCACTGGTCATCGTCGAGCCCGAGGAAGAAGACCGTGTGGTACTCGAGGCCTTTGCACTTGTGGACGATCATAAGCGCAACGGCGTCGACGGATTCGAACTCGTCTAACGCCGCAGGCCAGTTCTCGGCCTCATCTGCGACCGCGGCCAGGCGAGCCTGAAACGCATCGAAGATGACCTCGAGTTCCTCGCCGCGCGCGGCGGATCGGACGTAGCCGGCCAGTGCGTCGGCACCGATCGAGCCGACGACCTGTTCGACGGCTTCGCCCGGGTCGGCGGCGTCGACGGGGTTGTCGGCGAGCCAGGCCCGGGTGTCCTTGGCTAGCTGGGAGAGCTCGTCGTGAGTATGGCGGATCGCGGTGTCGTCGCCGGCGGCGCCGCGCACCTGCCGCAGGAACGCGGATGTCTCGACCCACACCTGGCCGAGCCCGTCGGGCTGGGCCGCCAGCCGAAGGACACCCAGCAGCAGCCGGGTGACGTCGTTCTAGCTGGGACGTTTGCAATCGCTCACGCTCTCAGTCAACTCAGTCGACCTCGTTCGACCTGCAGCTTCGCCCTTAATCGCCCCCTAGTTTGATAGCCAGCGTCGGGCGCAGCCAGGTGTGTGGGCCGCAGTGTTCCCCGCGTAAGAGCTGATGCATCAGCGAGGTCAGCTGTAACGCGACGCTGCCCTGGTCTCGACGACGGCGCGTATCAGCATCGTCCGGCATGTTGCAATCCAGGAACCTACAGCGATTGATCGAGTATGACTGCCGGACGTGTCGCCCTGCTTGTCACCTGCGTGTTGGTGGCTGGCCTGGGTACGTGGATCGCGATCGCGCGATGGGAGGACGCCAACAAGGTCGCGACAGCGGTATCGGCTTTGGGAGCTGTCGCCGCTGTGGGCGTCGCAGTGTGGGCTGTGGTACGGACACCCAGAACCACCAAGGCCATAGTGGTTACGGACACCGGCAAGGCGAATGCGACCTCCGGGGGACATGCGCTCACCGGCATCACGGGCACACCTGGTCACGACTCGATCCGGGTACAACGTACTGGCGACGCAGAGGCCTCCGGGGGCGGAGACGCCGTTAGCGGAGTGCAGCTGGACTGAAGCACGCCATCGATGGACGTCGGCGCCTGGCGTAGTGGGTGAGGGATGACGGATCGCAGGCAACGGATCACGGTGACCGACAGCGGCGCCGCGACCGCGACGCACGGGTATGCCAACTCCGGAGTCCACATCGGCGACGTCAACCTGCTGACCGGCATTCCAGTCAGAACTCGGTACCGCCGGCAAGTCCAGCGAATCGCTCCTCCCCAGCTGCTGGGCCGGGACGCCGAGCTGACTGAACTGGCAGAGTTCTGCACCTCGCCAGCAACGGCTGGGACCTACCAATGGCTGCGGGCAGGACCGTGGTCAGGCAAATCGGCGTTGGTGTCCTGGTTCGTCCTCCATCCCCCCGCCGGGGTGCGGATGGTGTCCTTCTTCATCACCGCCCGGCTGGCGGCCCAGAACGATCGCAGCGCGTTCATCGACAACGTGATGGAGCAACTGCTGGCACTGCTGGGCGAGTCACTCCCACCGTTCTTGACCGAGTCCAACCGGGAAGCACACCTACTGGGACTACTCGCCGAGGCAGCCGAAGCGTGCGACCGCCGCGGCGAGCAGTTCGTCTTGCTGGTGGACGGTCTCGACGAAGACCGAGGAGTGCACGACGGGCCGGACTCTCACAGCATTGCGGCGATGCTGCCCGCGGAACCACCGTTCGGGATGCGGGTCATTGTGACTGGCCGGCCGAACCCACCGATCCCGACTGATGTGCCCAGCTACCACCCGCTCCGGGACAAGACGACCATTCGATCGTTGAACCCCTCAGCGGAAGCACGAGAGATTCAGGAGGACACGCAGCGCGAACTGAAGCGGCTACTGCGCGGCTCGCTCGCCGAACAAGACCTACTGGGGCTTGTAGCTGCGGCGGGCGGTGGTTTGTCCGCACCCGACCTGGCCGAGTTGACCGGCTGGTCACCGTGGGACGTCAACGATCAGCTACGGACCGTGACAGGACGGAGCTTCACTGCCCGAGACAGCCACTTCCGCTCAGACGGGCCGGACGTTTTCCTCCTTGGACACGAAGAACTGCAGGTCGCCGCATTGACGATGCTCGGTCCGGCTCGAGTCGCAGGCTACCGCGATCGCCTGCACACTTGGGCCGAGCAGTATCGCGCACGACGCTGGCCAACCGGCACCCCGGAGTATCTGCTCCGTGGGTACTTCCGCATGTTGCAAGCCGCCGGCGAGTGGGAGCGCATGACCGATCTCGCCACTGATACCGCCCGGCAAGATCGCCTTCTCGACGTCTCCGGTGGGGACGCCGCAGTCCTGTCCGAGATCACCAGAACTCAAGACGCCATCGCCGCGCACGATGAGCCGAACCTAATCGCCATGGTCCGACTAGCCATCCACCGTGACCACCTCCGCGCACGCAGCAGCAACATACCAACCGAGCTGCCAGCAGCATGGGCGACTCTAGGGCAACTCAACAGAGCCGAGTCACTTGCCAACTCGATTCCTGACCTCCAAAGTCGCGCGAAGGCGTGGATACAAATCGCCCAGGCGCTAACGACGAGCGGAGAAATCCAGCGCGGAAGTGAATTCTTCGATCACGCCGAGGCGATCGCGCGGTCAATTCCGCGGCCCGGTACGCAAGCGTGGGCGCTGATGTGGGTGTGCCAGGCGGTGGCCAAGGCCGGTTACCACGACCGCGCCGAGGCGATCGCCCGCTCGATCACCGAACCCACTCAGCAGGCACTCGCGCTGGCCTCGCTGGTTTCGGCAGTGGCCAGCGCCGGCGACCGCAACCGCGCTGTAGAGATCGCGTACACCATCGACCCACCTGAGCAGCAGGCAAATTCGCTGACGATGCTGGCTGTAGCGACGGCTAGCGCCGGCAACCACCAACACGCCTACAAACTACGCAGTCACGCCGCGGCGATCATCCGGTCGATAGCCCAACCCGACAAACAAGCGTCGGCCCTCGTATTCCTGTCCGGGGTAGCGGCCACGGCCGGAGACCTCGACGGCGCCGAGGCGATCATCCGATCCATTACCGACCCAGACAAACAGGCACAGGCGCTCGTCACGCTCGCCGAGACTGTCGCCAGGACCGGAGATCACGAACGGGCCGAGGCTATTGCGAACTCCATCACAGACCTCGGCAAGCGGGCACATGCGCTCATGGGGCTGGCCGGAGCAGCAGCCACAGCTGGCGACCACGACGACGAAGACGGACTCCGTGAGCGCGCCGAGGCAATCGCCCGCTCGATCACCCAGCCCTCCAACCGAGCATCGACCTTGGCGTCGTTGGCACGGCAGACGGCCTGGCGCGGCGACCACGACCGCGCTGTGGCTATTGCCCATTCCATCGCCCAGCCCGATCAGCAAGCAGCGGCGCTCGTGTCGATCGCCGAGGCATTGATCAGCGCCGGCAACCACGAGCGCGTACGCGACCTCCTGCAGCAGGCCGAGGCCGCTACTCGATCCATCACCCACGCTGACCAGCAAGCACTGGCGCTCGCATCGCTGGCCAGGGTAGTAGCGCGGACCGGTGACCGCACGCGCGCCGAAGCGATCGCCCACAGCATCACCCAGCCTGACCAACAGGCATCCGCGCTCGCGTCATTAGTCGAGGCGGCTGCCAAAGCAGGCGACCACGACCACGCCGAAGCGATCGCTCGCATGATCACCCGATCGAAGCGCCAAGCATCAGCCCTAGTGTCGTTGGCTGGGATCGTGGTCAAAGCCGGGGAGCACGAACGGGCCCACAAGATCCTCCGCTTTGCCGAAGAGGTCACCCATTCCTTCACGCAGCCCGGCCCGCAGGCATCGGTGCTCGTGCTGTTGGCCGGGGCAGTTGCTAGAGCCGGCCACCATGAGCACGCCGACAACATCCTTCGCCGCGCCGAGGCGATGGCCGGTTCCATCACTCGACCCGATCAGCAGACATCGGCACTCGTATTACTGGCCGGGGCAGTTGCTAGAGCCGGCCACCATGAGCACGCCGACGACGTTCTTCGTCGCGCCGAGGCGGTGGCCCGTTCCATCACCGGCAGCGGCACGCAGGCATCGGCGCTGACGTCGCTGGCTATAGCACTGGCCAGCGCGGGTGACCAACAACATGCCGAGGTGGTTGCTCGTTCCATTATCCACCCCGACCAACGGGCACGAGCGCTGGAGTTCCTGGCCTGGGCGGCAGCGGGACGCGGTGAGCATAACCGCGCCGAAACACTCGTCTCCTTAATAACCCCGCCCGAAAGGCAAGCCGACGCGCTGGTGTGGCTCGTCAGGATGTCGGGAGGGGGCGACCACCGACGCGCCGAATCGCTCGCCTACTCCATCGCTCGACCAGACAAACAAGCCGAGGCGCTGGCGTTGCTGGCTGGAAACGTAGCGAGAGCCGACGACCGGCCGCACGCGCGTAGCCTGCTCAGCCACACCGAGTCGATCATCAATTCCGTGGTCCATCCTGGCAGGCAGGCAGGCATCGGCGCTCGCGGCATTCGCTGGGGCCGCGAGCGACCTCGGCAACCTCGAACACGCCGAGACGATCGCCCGTTCCATCACCGAACCCGACAAGCAGGCACAGGCACTCGCGTCACTGGCCACAGCCGTCGCCAAAACCGGCGATCATGGGTACGCCGAGGCGATCGCGCGTTCCATCACCCAACCCGACAAGCAGGCACAGGCGCTAGTGTCGCTGGTCAGCGTCGTGGCTAACTCCGGCGACTACGCCAATGCCGAGACGATCGCTCGCTCCATCACCCAGCCCGACCAACAGGCGTTTGCGCTGCTGTGGCTAGTCCGAGCTGCGGCCGAAGCAGGTGTCCAGGACCTCGCCGAGGCGATCACCTGTTCGATCACCCATCTTCAGCGACGGGCAGACGCGTTGCTGATAGTGGCCAAGCACAGTCCTCGCCCACGTAGCCTTCGCGCCGTTGCGGAAGTATTGTCAACATCCAGCTGGCAATTTCCAGTGAGTGACGTCTTACGACTCGAGCCGGACGCAGTTACGGCGATCAATGCCGAGCTGGCAGTTGCATGGAGATTCGAGCCGCTGGACATGACCCCTCAACCTGACGAGCGGTGACGTCTTCACAACCCGGAAGTACTAGGCCAAGACCAAGACGGGAAGCTGGCAAGTCTGATCGAGCAACGCCTAGACGAAATTCGGCGTTGCATACGCACCAGGTGGACCGAACGTACCTGGTCCTCGTCACAGGCGCTACCGTCGACTACTACCATCTAATCGCAGGCGTGCATAAGAGTCATTATGCATGGAACATGCACCTAGTTAAGGATGGCTGCAACCGTCAGAATGAGGCTCGCCGCAGTTGAGATAAAAACTGTAAGCAAGCCGACCAGTGCAGTGCCGCGTTCTCGCGCAGTGCCACCAGGAGTCCGCCAAACGCCAGCTGTCAGCAATAGCTGCCAAGTGAGCGCAGAGACCACAAACAGGGGAAGAAAAATCTTTGTACCGAGATTGAGTTGCTCTACGTTAAGCGACACGAAAGCCGCGACGGATGCAGCAATCAGCACGAGCCACGCAAGACCGGTCAGCACCCCGAAGTCTCTCCAGAAGGTTCCCTTCGCGGAATTGTCACTAGGCTGCCCAACCTTGAGGCGCTCTCGGCGGTTACCTGACGCACGAACCGGCCGGTCCGAGCCTCGATCCGTCGTACGCCTTGAGTGTTGAAGCTGCAAGAAAGCGATGATTGCCCCGACCACCCCAGCCATTGCACCCACGATCGAAGCTGCTGTCTCCACGACGATAGCGTACGTGACACTGCAGGACTTGGCTAACGCCGCTTCACATCTGCCGATAACAGCGACTATGTCGGCCGAGCAACTATGGCTGCTAACTGGCCCGCGTCTTGCCCACGTGTCGAACCACGACCCGCCCAGCTCGTGCACATGCCGCCAGCTCGGGCAACGCCGCGACAGCGACCGTCGTCGCCCCCACGACCGGCACGCTGCTTATGACAGACCGTGATCAATTCATGTGAGATGCCCTCTAAGCAGTACCGAGACAGGGATTCCTCCGCAACTCAACGTAACGATTCGGACGTACGCATACGCCCGTATGCGCGGCAAGAGTAACGGCAGAACAGCCGCACGCGACTACACGTCATATATCGTAACAGCCCCGCACCTCGGGAGGCGTCGTGAACAACCCCCGGTTTCCATTGCGCTATTCACTGCTGATGGAGATGTTCGCGAGCAGAGGTTCCGGATCAATGAGTTGCACACAAGTACTTCCTAGCAGGGACGTCAAAGTGCTACATGATCACAAAGCATGACGACTCCAAAACGCACGTCACGCGCCAGCGACACACGTGGCAAGCAGCTGCCGTGGATCGCGATAGCCGTGGTGATGGCTGTATTGCTTGTGGTGTCCGGCGTGGCGGTGTGGCAGGCATGGAATTGGTTGGACCGCTACGCTGAATTTGACAAGACCTTCGCAGGTAAAGACTTCGTTGCTTCGAAGCTGGACTCGGTCAAGATCGGATTGACCATCGTAGCTGGAGGTGGTGCGCTGGTCGCGCTGTACCTGGCGGTACGCCGACAGCGCACAGCCGAACAAGATCTGCGTGATCGACAAGCCGCACAGCAGCATATCGAGCTTGACGCGGCAGCCCGCCGCGTGACCGAGCTGTACACCAGGGCAGCAGATCAACTCGGCTCGGGCAACGCCTCTGTACGACTGGCAGGGTTCTACGCCCTGGAACGACTCGCCCAGGACAATCCGAACCAACGGCAGACCATCGTCAACTTGTGGTGCTCCTACCTGCGCATGCCGCGCGTCCCACAAGCAGACAACGCAAAAAAGCCTCACAGCCTGACGAGACCCCTTCAACGTAGAAGTGTCCATCGTCGCATCACCAGCCAGACATCTGACCGAACGACGGCTGCGGCCACGCGTGTCGAAGCGCGTATGGAACACGACGTCCGCACTTCCGTGCAGCGCCTGCTCACTGACCATCTTCATCCTCGACCAGATGCGAATGGCAGACCTACCAACAGTCGTTACTGGCCGGAACAGTTGAACCTCGACCTAACCGAGGCGACTCTCACCGACTTCCGTTTCGAGGGGTGCACTGTAGCCAGCATCCGATTCGACCGAGCCACATTCCACGGAGACGCCTGGTTCGATGACATCACTGTCAACGGCGACGCCTCGTTCGACGACACCACGTTCACGGGTGATGCATCGTTCTCCGATGTCAAGTTCGCCACCAAAGCCTCGTTCCGCAATGCCAAGTTCACCGGCTCCGCCTGGTTCCGCGGCGCGAGCTTCACGGGCGACGCCGTGTTCGACGACGTGACATTCAGCGGCGTAGTGTTCGGTGGCACCAACTTCATTCCTGGGGCCAAATTCGGCGGCCACACCTCCTTCCACAGCGCCACATTCACCGGTCACGCCAATTTCAATCGCGTCACTTTCAACGCCGCGAGCTTCCGAGGCGCCACATTCACCAAAGACACACGATTCGACAACGCGACCTTTGCCCGTAACGCCACGTTCGCCGGCGTTACGTTCGCAGACGATGCCATATTCAGTGACATCACGTTCGACGGCGACGGCTTGTACAACGACGCCAAGTTCCTCAGCCAGGTCTCATTCTTCGGCAGCAACTTCGCCGCCAGCGCCTTTTTCCACGACGCTGTGTTCGCCCCTGGTGCCTGGTTCGGCGATGTCAGGTTCGGCGGAGGTGTCGATTTTGGTGGCTCCAGATTCGAGTCGATGGCTGCGTGCCTAGGCGCGAAGGCAGATCTGGATGTCGGGGTCACTACCATGCGAACCCTGCCATCGGGCTGGACATGTAGCGAAGATGCGGTAGAAATAGTGAGCGAGGGCCGATGGGGCTTGCTAGTACCAGTGCCTGTGGTCCTCACCGAATCCAGCCTCGTCAACTGATACGTCTCAGCGGGTCCTTCGTCGAAGACTTACAGATGTCACTGAAACCCGCTGGCCCCCTTACCACAACAGCCGGACCAGCAGCGCGACCGTGTCCCGGTCCAGGGACACCGTGCGGCCGCTGGCCGTGGTCTTCGGCAGGCAGATCCGACCATCGGGCCGACGAACGTAAGAGTGCGGGAGGCGGATGGTCTTGGTGATGCAGCGGACGGCCGACGAGTGAGTGCGCGCTAACTGTTGACCAGACGAAACTCGTAGTCGCCTCGCCTGCCGCTATCCGACCAGATCGCCAGCATGTAGCTCACCACGGTTTCAGCCGGCCCAGGTCCAGGTCGCTGCACAGCTGGCACGGGGTGCAGGCGTGCGGGTTGTCGTTAAGCAGGCCATCCCTGCAGGTCGCCGATCACTTCATTGATCGTTTTCCAGGCATCGCAATCGCCTCGACACCTCCTGTAGGATCTCGCCACCCAGCGACTTGGCCAATGCGTGGGAGGCGAGCAGGATGGACGAAAAGGAAGGCAACCAAGCCGAGAGACAGAGCAACCACGGCCTTCTCCTGGGCATCTTGGGAGTTCTGCTTGCCGTCGCCGCCCTCGTCGTGAAGGTAAGCTTCCCGTTCTACCTCGACACCTGGCTTGGATTCGCATTCTTACTGATCTTCCTGCTGTCGTTGACCCGGCTGACCGCCCTTGCCCTGACTACGCGCAAAGGCCAGAGAAGGCCGGTTGCTCTTTCCGTGACGGTCGCAGTCATCTTGATCTCCGGGGCTCTCGTGGCCGTGGTCACCGAGCCCGTCTACAAAAGCGATGAAGCGATCGACTGCAAGTTCGGCAACGTGGGTTTTGGCGTCGGTGAAGGCCGCGTATGGGTGAAGGCCGAAGTCCCGCGCGACGGTACATATACGTTTCACATCAAGTGGGGAGCCGTCGAAGCAGCCAGGACAGTAGATTTGCACAGCGAAGTTTACTTCACATTCCGCAAGAAAGACTTCTGGTCGATCGGGTATGCGACAGCGTCCATTTCACCCACCGCCACGCTCTCCTGCGGAAACAACACGCCACCGTCCGGTGTCAAGAACATCGAAATAGTGGACACCGACTGGCACAAGCGAGCCGATGCGAACGCCAGCGCGTCATCTCGAACACCTCCGACCGGCACATCCGCGTCATCTCAAGCCAGCCCGGCCACGGTCCACCGGGTCTACTCCGATGTTTACGACCCTCCGCCGGTGCCCGGCCTCACCGTGACCAGCGGGCAGACGATCGAGGTTACACAACTCGACAGCAGACAGACTTGGAACTGCGCCGCTGGGGACACCACCCACAAGCCGGAGACGCCGTACGCCGGGATCGAGGGTGTCAAACACGACGGCGACTCCGAGTTCTTCCAGGCCCCCGGCCAGAACATCTGCCTGCTCATCGCCAGGGTGGGCTCCGAGCAGGACTGGCGACCGATTGGTCCGAAGTTCAAGTTCGTCGCTCAGGAGTCAGGCCCCCTCACGCTCATGGTCAACGAGATCCCGCCTCAGTTCTGCCCCTACCCTTCGGGGCCGCCAAACCCTTCGTGCTACTCGGACAACAAAGGTTTCATAGACGTCGTCATCGCGTTGAAGTAGCACAAACCCGACCGCCCTCACGGACGGCCGGATTCCGCTCAGAAAACCGAATGCAGCAGTTCGGCGACCTCCCGCCTCGGACGGCAGGCGCGGAGCGTTCTTGGTGACGGCGTCGACGTCCGCGTCCCGCTGCTACCGCCCGGATGTCCTCGCGGGTGACGCCCCCGCCTTCGCCGGGCTCTACGAACTCCGCCTCGATGGCGATCAGCCTGACCACCCCGACAAGTGGCTGTGAACCTTCACTATCCTCACCACGACCGCCCACGACGCCGCAGGCCACGTTCACAACCGTTCCCCGGTCTCATCCCGCCCAAGCTCCGGGCCGCCTGACTGGACCCGCACTACAACGATTCGGACGACATTCGCGACATCTTGAACCACCTCTCTGAGCCAGCTGCATCCCTACGAGGGCGGCACCGCCGTCAACCCCCGCGCCCCGAACTCCTCCAACCCGTCTGACCAGCCATCCTGCTCCGCCACGCCGCTGCCTGCCGCGCTCGGTAGTGTTCGTGGAGCAGTCGTCGAGGTGGAAGAGGGCGCAGATGGGCGAAAAGCTGCTGGCCGAACGAGACACCGTGCAGCGGGTCGACGAGGTCACCACCGCCCTCGAACACCTCACCGACACTCTCGGGCAGGAAGAAGAACTGGGCGTCGTCCTGCAGCGGGTGTGCCAGCAGGTCATCCACGCCGTCCCGGACGCCGGGATGGCCAGCGTCACTCTCTCGCGTGACGGCGCCCCCTACACCGCGACCTTCACCGCGGACGCTGCTCGCAGCATCGATCAGGCCCAGTACGACGCCGGTGAGGGCCCGTGTCTGGAAGCCGCCCGCAGCGGGCACGTCCAGCGGGTCAAAGTGGCCGAAGCCGCCAGACAGTGGCCCGAATTCGCCGCGGCTGCCGGCGAGATCACCGTGGGCAGCTACCTGTCCGCCCCGTTGTTCATCGGCCGGCAGTATCAGGGGTCACTAAAGCTCTACGGCACCGGCGACGAAGGGGTTCGGCACGCTCGACGCCGCCCTGGACACCCGTGCCGTGATCGACCATCGAGACATCGGCGCTCAGTCGCCACGCGCACGCAGCCGCCTACCGCAAGGGTTCACCTGCGCTCAAAGCTCACGGACGGGTTCGAACTGCTCAACGACACCCCAAACGACAAGCCCGCCAGATACCCCGATGGTTAAGCCGCGACGACTTCTGGCGGCCGTGAGCCGATGCGGCGCCAGCGGGTCCGGTTGAGATCATCGAATGTGATCTCGATCTCGGTCCTGCCGTTGGCGAGCGTCATCTGCTCGATCGTACCGTCGAGGTCGTTGTTGTCCGGCCAAATCCACGGGTCCCAAGGCAGATCCTCGCGCAGCAGCACGTCACGGCGCCCGGCCGGAAGCGAGCAGGGCACCACCACTTCGCCAGCTTCGCCGTGGATGTGGACGGCGACGGCGCCGACGTCGATGATCGGCTGGTCGCCTTGGTTCTCAATTCGCAGGTGGATCCCGCGCGCACCGACTTCGGTCTGAGAGACCTTCACGTAGTGCGCCTGGACATAACCTCGTGCTGCCTCTCGGTCACTCTCACGGCGCGCTTCCTGCTTCGCGATGTCGAGCGCGGCCCACGCAGCGAAGAACGCGCCGAGTCCGCCTGCCCACTGGCCGAGGCCGGCCCAGCCGTTGGTGCCGAGGATCGGCTGGAGCGACATCGCGATCACGACGATGGAGGTCATCATCAGCACTCGCGGCCAGCCGCCGAGCTGGTCGAGCAGCTTCCTCACAGGCGCCCTTTCAGTGATCGTTGATGTCCGCGTCCACCGTCTTGAACCACACGAACGCAACCGCCGCCGGAGCAGCCACGAGCCACGCCAGCAGCGCGATGCGCCCGCCGACCTCGCCACGAATGGTCAGGCGCAGGATGCCGACGGGCTCCGCACCCGAATGCGTAGCTCCATATCACGGCGTCTCGCCCCGGCTTCGCTCTACGTACCGAACAAGAGTCGGTTCCTCCACGCGCCCACAATGAATGCAGATGTACTTGACACCCTTCCCTGTCTTCCATGCGCGCTCGTCGGCAATTCTGCGCGCCTCATGGACGCAATCCCCTCCCGAACCTACGACAGCGAAGTAGTCATCACGAAGAGAGGCTTCCGGAAGAAAGACGATCTCGTCGACCGAGATCCAGTAGTCCCCTTCCCGAAGGCGCTGGCTGTGCGCCTCCTTGCGCGCAGCCGTTTCCGCCTCCCGCTCTGGGCGGCTGCGCTCCCACTCTGCCTGGCGGTCCGCTTCGACTGCCTTGCAGCGATCACACCTGACGTAGGGGTTCTTGTAGCCCGTTCGAGACGTCTGCACGGAAAGGACAGTTTCACTGCAGTCCGGGCAGGTAGCTTCATAGGTTTTATTCCCGACATGACTACTTACTGCACTAGCGGCGATTCCCAACCCGAGACCAATTGCAGAAACGCTTACGTCCGGGTGATCCCAGTAGATTCGGTTCGCGAATTCCTGCGATAGCTGGTTCTCACCAGTCTGCACCCGGCGACGGCCGAGTTCGGCCATGAAGGAGTCAAACTGGCCCTTGGCAGTGGCCAGATCAGCCTTCGCCGTCTTCACGCGCTCGGCAGCTTCGTCGACGGAAGCGAGGAGGACTTCGATCTCGGCCGTGGTCTCGTCGGTCATAGCCGTTGCTCCGAATTGTTGGGGTAGTGATGGCTGTTTGCGTCCTTGGGGCCTGCTCCACGAGCGATTCAGGCACGTGCGTCACGGTCGATTGTCTCGCAGGCGATCCGGTCGGCTCTTGCCACTGTAGGGTCAACCTTGCTGACCGCCGACGCAATCGGCAACTCGCCACGTCGGCGCGGCCCGCATCTATGCCGTCACGGTCACCGGCCCGCTCGGCGGCCGAGCAGGCCGCGAGCCGCTGGCCACGACGTCTTGCGCGGCGAGCAGGTCAGGTCACCGACGCGGGCCTCGGCGTCAACGCCCTCCGCGGAGCTGACCGCAATCTGCTGCGCCAACATCCACTGCTCGGACTCCGCGGCCGCGGCCAGCCGCTCCCGGCGGGCCGGACCCGGCGGCCGCAGCCGGGTCTTCCCCGAAATCTCCGCTGGTCGACTCAGTCATCGTCACCGCAAGTGGACCAGCTGGAAGCGGGAATCTCTGTTCTGGGCCATCGTCAGCGGGGGGGACATCGACCCGATACGCGACCCAGCTCCAAAACGGGCAGACTGCCTGGGGTCACCAAAAACACCGACTACGTCACGGAGGCCAGTGGCTGCCGCTGACATGGAGCAGATTGGCATCTCGGCGGCGACCGCGTCACCCAGTACCGCGATCGTGGTCGACCTCTCCGGCATCACCCACCTCAGCCTGGAAGCCGCAGCCACCCTGATGACCTTGACCCGTCGGCCAGACCGAGGGCCGCACTCTTCAGGTCACCGTCACGGTCCCAGCCCGTCGCAAACTCGCCTTGCTGGACCTTGAGGCGCTCCGCCGTCGAGGGCATGGCCAAGTTTGGACAGCAGCCGACTGGCCGAGCTCGTGCGGGCGGCCGTCGCGCAGGCTATACCGCGGCCACTTGCTGATGGCCCGACCAGAGATCTTGTCGGTCCGAACGAGGTTGGGCGGGAGCCGGCCGGACTAATCCCAGGCCATCGACTGTACCAGGCGGCCAGCGCGGCCGTGTTTGCCAGGAAGATTGTAGATCTTTCGCTTGATTACCTGCAAAAAACCTACTCTAGGAATTCACACTTTGTCAGCCGCAGACAGTTCGTCGTCGGGATCTGCGAGCGTAGAGCCGCGAGCCAACTGGTGCACTCCAACAACGGGCGGTGCCGACAAGATGACCGTCACCAAGAGAATCGCGGGTGCAACCAACCCGACAAGGAGAGTTACAACCGCAATCGGGATCGCAGGCACCACCCATACACTATCGGGAAGACTTGTGAGCACGCCAGCATATACCGGTCCAACTACCGCATAGATCAACATGCCAAATGAAACACGGGACAGCATTTGCGTCTGTTCGTACTCGAAGTCAACGACTGGGACCACCCTTCGGCGATTTCGAGCTTGGCGACGTAAGAGCATCCAAGCGATCGCCCCGACCACCACCGGCGAGCACAGCATCATCCATGTCAGCCACGCCGGCTTGTTGCGATCGAACACGATATCGAGATAGTCGGACGATGTCGCCGCCAAGAGGAGCATCACCGCAACGGAAACGCCGAACAACATGGCACGCGACAGGCGATCCAAAGCAACTGCGACGCCGACACCTTCTTCAACCTGATCGACATGCCCTACCGCATGACCTTCATGATTAGCGAGCAACCACGCGATACTGCCAATCAGGCCGACGCCGCCTGCCCCCAACATTCCACTGGCTGCTATAGCCTCACTCCACACCCGAGTACAGACACGATCAGTGTCACCACCGGAGACAAGGCTAAACAAATAGCTGTCAAATGCTAGAACCACAAAGGTGGCAGAAAACAAGCCCATCGCGTGCGTATCCTTGGGGCCAGGCCGACTAAACAGAATAATGACCCCCGTGAAAACGAAGCCGGCCAGCACTCCTGCGAGCTGGGAATTTGTCGGCGCGGAGCTGATGATGCTCCACCCATTTCCCGGACATCCATCGTTATTCATGCCTACTGGGTCGACAAAACTATTTTGATCGTTACGTCGCGCTCATAACGCGACACAGACGTTGCCAATTCGTAGCCCGTTGACACAACAGAGTGTTGACCCGAGCAACGAAGTTGCGATGCGGCAGTGGATCATATTGCCGCGCTGATCGGACGCGCTAGCCGGATTGCGGGCACACGAACGACTGGCTCTGCAACCACGGCAAGGACAGTCACTGCCAGCGATCACCATGTCGGCAGACCCGTCAGCGTTTACCGTCTACAGAAGATCTAGGAGGTGTGCACCCAACTCACGACGAGCAAGATCAACCAACTCGCTGCGGACCGTGCGCATCCGCGTCTCGTCCCCGTCGGCTGCCGTCTCGTTCCACTTCCCGAGTAGTTCGCGGGCTTGCGGGCTGCCGTACGTCTCCAACCCGATCACCGCCTCCATTTCCATCTGCACGCGCTTCCCCTTCGGCCACCTCCGATCAAGGTCGGCCAGTTTGCCCAGTTTGCCCTCTTGCTCGTATCGATTGCGCCGAAGACTCAGCTCCATCGCGACCAGCGCCGCGATGTATGCCTCCCGCCGCTCCTGCATCAACCGGTCCCGCGTGGCGGCTTCTTCTGTGCGACGCGCCATCCGCTCCACTTGATTCCGGCCCTGTCGACCCGTCAACCACGTGAAGAACATGCCAGTCACGGCGGCCAGCCCGGTAGCCGCGGGCGCCACCCATTCCCAAGCCATCACAAGACTTCCTCCCTGGTAGGCGGGTTCCTGGAGGCTGGTGACTAGCACAACTCCCGCCGAGTCCAGGGGATCATCCGGCTCACACACCGCCAGCCCTCCGGGCGATTGCGGACCGGAGAGACGGTCAGATCTATCTGTCACCCACCCGAACCCGCGTTTTCCAACCTCATCTTCGGTGTGGTGAGTTGTCGTTCGCAACTCCTTCACTGTTACACATTCGATCACTCTGCGTGAATAGACTGCCATGCCACTGACCCGCCGTTCGCCAGATCACCAGCAAGCGGCGAAGAAGCCGCTAAGATCACAACAGCACGACCGCTATGCCGAGATGCTTCGCTCTGCACGCACGAGCTTCACAAGCGTTCGCGACCGCTCGGCCCCCAACCCCAGCACCTTCCGGAGACTCTCGGCAGAGATGGGACGCTGATACAGCTCGCGATGCCGCCGATCCTCATACCGTGCCTGCTCCGGCAACTCGAGTCGGTGGCCTCGGCAGGGCCAGCCTGAGATCCGGTGGCCGATACGGAGGCCAGGGCCTGCAGCAGGACCGGTCCCACCTCAGCCCAGCCGATCAGCAACAACGGACCCACCGCATCGAACAACGCCCTCCCCACCTCACCAGCGATCAACGGCTCAGCCACGTTCAACGCCAAGGTCACGACACTCGAGGCCAGCAGCAGCCGTCGAGCCGGCCGAATCACCTCAGCAGGAGCACCTTGCAGAGAGAGGGACCGAATGGCGATCAACAGCCCGACCACTGACAGATCCACCGCAGGCGCCACCAGCGATGCCACCCAGACCGGCACTCCCAGCCGGAGCCTCAACGTGAGCACGTTTCCGAAACCGAACAGGAAGGTCAGAGCCACGATGATCCCACGATCAGCGTGACCACCGACAGCACCGGATCACGCCGACTGCTCGGGCTCAACACAGCAACCACCCTGCCCCGCCGTCCACACCACGAACCACGATCGACCAGCACGAACAGCCCGGCAGAATCCGGCACGGAGGTGCCCGAGAAGTGCCCGAGAGGTCTCGTACACGTCGACAGAACGCGGTATAGTTCGACACAAGTGATGTACAGTGACCAGCCGAAAAGGTTTTGTCCGACATCACTCGGCATCACCTGACACCCTCTTAACCAGCGGGTTCGGGGTTCGAGTCCCTGATGGCGCACCCTGCTGAATCGAAGCCCACCTGCGGGTATCCTTGATTAAGAGGATCTCGCCGGTGGGCTTTGATCATGGGCGGGACCAGCGGGAGACCGAATGTGGCCGACTCCGCGGGGCACCTGGTCCTCTTAGGACGCCCATAGGGGTAACCGCGGCGGCGACGCCCGATTCCCACCGCCTCCACGCCTCAGACCTCCTCCGCGGCGCCGGAGTCGGGCGTAAGACACCCATAAGTTCACTATTGCAAATCTGTGGTGCGAGTGGTCGGCGAGCTGGGTTGATCCTGCCGTCGACGGCCTACTGCGACTCGCTTCGCTCCACGATCTCAATCTCCCTAGTGGTCGGTTCGGCTGCGTCGACGATCTTCTTCAAGTTCTCAGAGCAGCTGGCGCGGAGGGGTCCCTCTACCGTGCGACCTTGTGAGCCGACTTCCGCGTCGACCTCGGCCTGCGGTTCTTCTTCGTCCCGTAGTGACGTGTCGCTTTCCGGGAGTCGCGGCGGACCTTCTTCGCCGTGCGCCGCGCCGCTTTCATGACCAGGTTGGCGGTGGCTTCGGCGGCCTGGTGCGCCAGGCAGGGCAGCACACTGGTGTAGGTGTCAGCGGTCAGCACGATGCTCGAATGCCCCAGCATCGCCTGCACCACCTTCAAGTCGTTCCCGGCAGCCAGCGACAGGCTCGCCGCACCATGGCGGAGATCGTGCAGCCGGATCGGCGGCAGGTCCGCCTCAGCGACGAGCCTGCGGAAGGCGTGGGTGACGTAGCCGGGACTCATCGGATTCCCGTTCCGGTTGACGAACAAGAATCCGGTCAACGCCGCACCGGCCGGCAGTAGACGTCTCCGTTCGGCGCGCAGAGATCGCAGCGCTGCTACTGAAATACTGTCCAGTGCGAGGACGCGGACGCTGCTCTCGGTTTTCGGCGGACAGATCACGGTCCGGCCATTATGATCTTGAACCTGGTGCGACACCTGGAGCACGCGGGCATCCAGGTCGATGTCGCACCATCGCAACCCTGCCGCTTCACCCCGGCGCAGCCCAAGGAGTGCGACGAGCAGGTATAGCACGTGCAACGGGTGGTCGAAGCTGCTCTCAAGGCCGCGGTCTGCGTCGCAGTCCAGACCGCCACAGGCGGGCGTTCGCCGGTCTGGCGCCAGTGCGCTTCCCGGCCTTCGGTCCACACCACAGCACGCGGCCGGCGCCCGGAAGGGAGTTCGATCCAATGTGCCGGGTTCCGGTCGAGCAGTCCCCGGCGGATCGCACCGTTGAGCGCGGCATGCAAAACGCCCCGGATGCGCTGCAGCGTCGCGTACGACAAGGGCCGTGTACGGCTTGAGTTAGTGCGGATCAACGCTGCGAACATGGCCTGCACCCGCGCCACCGTCAACGACCGCAGCGGCACGCTTCCCAGGTAGGGCTTGAGGTAATCGCGGATGTGCTGGGCATAGAGCCGCCGAGTCGAGAAGCTCAGGTTCTGGCGCATCTCCAACCAGATATCCAGCCACTGCCCAATAGTGACCACGGCCGTCGCCGGATCGACATCGTTGCCGAGCAGGTATCCCCGCGCTTGCTCCGCAGCGACACGCGACGCGAACCCGCCACGGCGCACGCGGTGCCGCTGCCCGTCGCGGCCCACCGGCAGCTCCAGCGAGAAGTACCACGAACCGTGCCCACGGTCGTCCAGGCGCGGACAGCGGACACCGAGCCGGCTTCCGTCAACCGCATCCTTGCAGCTGCAACGCTTGTACACGCCACCCTGTCGAGCCATCACAACCTCCTCAACGACCGTCAGGGACATAGTCCGTTCGGCGGCTACGCCGTCGCAACATCGCCGGCCGGGGCAAGCCGTAGACCCGGCGGTGCTCGAGATCTCCACCAGACGCTGCCGACGGCAAGGTCGACATTAGTGAACAAATTGATGCTGCCGTCGAAGTCTGCCCGGCACAGCAGCACAGCCAGCGCGCGTTAGCCCGGCGGAGCTTCATCTGGATTGAGACACCCGCCGCAAGTTCGTTTATTACCAATGACTGGGAGTATCATGCCTCCAATTGAAATAATAGTTAAAAACTCAAATAGACAGTCGAATGCTAGAAGATCATACGATGTGAGCCATATGAGTTGTATGTCGTGGCAGGCGTAACAGCACTCCAAACGGCGCCGACCCTTGCCCTGGATCGGTTTCGTGCCATCCAGGTGGTTCGGCCGGGAAGGGATTGCTGTGATGCGAAATAATCCAAAACGTCGCGGATTGACGTCGGCGGCGCGAATTTTGCTGGCTGCGATAGTCGCGGCCGATCTTATGACGGCGGCTGCCGCGCAGGCGTCCGTTCCGTCGAGCTCTCCGAGCGGGACGCACGCCGCGAAACCACCGGGCAAACCGACGAGGCCCGAGCACCCCAGACCGAGCCCGCCACCCAGACCCTGCCGCCCGGACCACGGGCACCTTCCGCGCGGCTGCGGCGGCCACAACGACCAGGAACTCACGGTCATCTCCCCGGCATCGACCGACCGGGCAAGTGTCGTCCTCGAGGGCACCGCACCACCCGCGACCACCATCTCGGTGCTTGGTGGCCTGCTCCCTGCCCGGACCACCTCCGCCGCGGACGGAACGTTCACCGCCGAAGTCGCACTCAGCCCGGGCAAAGCGAACCAGCTGAGCGTCACCGCGACCACGAGCAAACACACTTGCGCGGTCACCGTCATGGTGACCCAGCAGTCACCGAACGCCACCGGAACCTTCACCGGCACCGTCCGGGACGTCGAAACCGGGCAAGCCGTCCAGGCGGCGAAGGTCGCCTTCGGTACGCGCAGCGCCACGACAGACGCCCAAGGCCGGTTCCAGCTGTCGGGCGTGCCGGATGGCCTCGTCGTGACCACGATCAGCGCCGCCGGGTTCCTCAGCGACATGGCGTCGACCACCCTCACCCAAGGAACCGGCACCGAGGTGACGGCGCTGATGCAGAAGTTCGCGGCGACGACGACCGTGAGCAGCGCCGGCGGCACCTACAAGGGCACCGGCTGGCAGGTCGATATTCCCCGCAACGCTGTGTCGCAGCCGACCGGTTTGCAGTTCACGCCGTTGGTGTTTACCGGCAACGAAGACAGCTACGGCCTGCCATACGTTGACCTCTCACCATCGGGACGGCGGTTTTCCAAACCTGTCAAGGTGACCATCGACCCCGCCGTCCTGGGCGTCGATCCGTCGGCCGCCGAATTGGTCGGCGTGAACCCGGACACCGGCGCAGCAACCATCCTGCCCGTCACCGTCTCCGGCACTCAGCTGGTCACGACGATGACCGTGTTCGACGGCCGCAAGATCTTCGGACGGCGCCGAAGCGCCAACTCGACTCCCGACGGCTTCTGCACACCGTACACATCGGATCTGCAGGCGCGGCTGACGCGCGCGATGCTGCAGCGCTCGCTGCTGCCGTTCCTGAAGATCACAATCGGGGATGGATCGGCGCGGCTGTGGGGCGAGTACCTCGCCGGCGGCGTTCCCACCACCGTGCGCGAGATCCAGGGTGACGACGAATTCCTCCAGAAGTGATGCCCCGGAAAGCCAGAACGCCTTGGCTACGCTCGTCGACCAACTGGTGCAGCGTGTGTCCGCCGCGGCCGCACCGGCACTGGCCGCACCGGCCACCCCGACCACGCAGCAACTCTCGGACTTCGCCGGTCTCGGACAGCACGTCGACATCGACTACTCCCGTCCATTCACCCTTCCCGGCAACACCGCCGGCGGAATCAGCGGCTCCTCACCGGACACCGGCTCCCAGCAAGACGACCGGTCGTTCTCCGGTCAGGTCAGCTACGTGCCGTCAGCGACCAGCCGCGGCGTACGCACCAAGGTTGACCTGGTCGCAGACCTGAAGCTGAAGGTCCTCGACGGCCTCGACTTCTGCCCGGGCGACGCAGGGGCCCCGATCGAACAGATCGCGACCGTCCCGCTCAGCCGACTCGAAAAGACTCCCGAAGGGGCAGGCAAATACGCCAAGCCGCTGCTGTTCGAAGTCGACCCCACCTTCCAGCAGCAGAAGCGTGACATCTCGTCGCTGTTCCCCACCAACGACCTCGACGGCGACGGTGTGCCGGACCAGCAACCCTGGGCGAGCGCCAACTATCCGCTCGACAACTGCCCGGACATGGCCAACCCCGACCAGGCCGACTCCGACCACGACGGAATCGGCGATGTCTGCGACCCCACCAACGACAACCCGCCGGTGGTCCCCGTCGTCGACACCGGTCCCGCCGACCCCGGCCCGGGCGGCTCCTCCGGCGACCCGCACCTGGTGACGTTCGACGGTGGACGGTATGACTTCCAGGCCGTCGGCGACTACGTCGTGGCCAAGAGCGACACCGACGATTTCGAGATCCAAGCGCGCTACACCCGTCTGCCGGGCACGACCTCGACGATCGCGTTCAACCGCGGTGTCGCGGCCCGGGTCGGCACGTCCGTGCTGGCCTTCAACGACAACGAGGCGGCATCATTCGGCGCACCGACGACCGCGACGCTGGACGGCCAGCCCCTGCCCCTGACGACCGCCGACACGCCACTGCCGGGCGGAGCGTCAGTCCGGCTGGAAGGCGGCAGTCCCGTGGTCCGCTGGCCCGACGGTACGCAGCTCAACGCCGGATCCGGCGTCGGCAACCCGATGTCGGTCACGCTGGCCCCCTCACGCTGGGGACACGTGCACGGCCTGTACGGCAACGCCGACCGCAACCCGGGCAACGACCTGACCGCAGCCGATGGCACCACCGCGACCCTGCAGTCGCTGTTCGAGGCGTTCGGCACCAGCTGGCAACGCACGGGAACAGCGTCGTTCTTCCGTACGCCGATCCCGGCCGGCGGAGCGTTGCCGGTCCTTCCACCCGGAGGCGCGACACTGGCCGATCTCACCGCAGACCAGCGTGCGGCGGCCGAGGCGATCTGCCGGGCGCACGGGGTGAGCGGCGGCGCTGCGCTGGATCAGTGCATCCTCGACGTCGCGCTGACTGGTGACGCCCGGTTCGCCGACGACGCCGCTGCCGTCGGTAACCGCGTCGGGGACACCGTCGACCTCGCCGCGCTGACCGGGCACATCGAAACGACCTCCGCATTGCACCTGGGCGAACGGACCGCCGGCTCGCTCGACACCCCGGGCGCGGTCGACGTGTTCACCGTGGATCTCGGCGAGAACGACGCAGTCCACCTGTCCACACCTGGCGCCTGTACCCATCCGGGCACGTTCACGGCCACGCTGGTCTCCCCCAGCGGCCGGGTCGTCACCACCAGCCGGGACCCCGGCTGCGGCCACTTCGCGGTCACCGGCCTGAAGGAAACCGGACAGTACCGGGTGCTGATCAACGACAGCGGCGGGTTCACCGGCTCCTACGAGATCCAGCTCGACCGAGACCAGCTCGGCACCACGTGCCAGGCGAACCAGGTCGCGCCCAACGACGACGGCTCGTCCCCCGAGATCCCGATGCCGTTCGGAGTCAACTTCTTCGGCCGGCAGTTCAACTCCCTATGGGTCAACAACAACGGCAACGTGACCCTCGACGGCCCGATGAGCGACTTCACGCCCTCAGCACTCGCCACCGCCGGCCGGCCGATCATCGCGGCGTGGTGGGCGGACGTCGACACGCGAGGGCCACTGTCGACACCGGTGCACTACGGCCTCGGCAGCGTCGGCGGCCGACAGGCGATCTGCATCAACTACGACCACGTCGGCTACTACAGCGCACACGACGACAAACTGAACTCCTTCCAGCTCTACATCGTCGATCGCACCGACATCGCCACCGGGGCATTCGACATCGTGCTCCGCTACAGCCGGCTGCAATGGGAAACCGGCGACGCCAGCGGCGGAACCGGCGGCGTCGGAGGCATTTCAGCGGGCGTCGGCTACACCAACGGGACCAGCACCGCTGGAACCAGCCTGGATGTGACCGGCTCGCGCGTACCCGGCTCGTTCCTCGACGGCTCGCCGGGAAGCCTGGTGACCACGTCAACCAACAGTACCGAGCCCGGCCTGCACATCTATCCGATCCGCTCCACCTGACCGAAACTCACCGGCTGCCCGGTGGAAGGCACCTCGTGCCTTCCACCGGGCAGCGCCATATGGCCCGCGCAGACCAGCTGCGCACCGGCAAGCGGCGCAGGCCGCGATCGAAGCCTGGGCCCACGGCTACAACTACCACCGGCCGCATCAATCCTTGGGCGTGGCCACCCCCGGCCTCGCTGTTCCGTCCGGCTCGCGCACTTACCCGCGTGGCAACACCGGAGCCGGCGCCGGTCGTGCCGCCGGAGGTTCGGCGGGCCTCGGCTCGTAGTGAACCGGATGCCGCGGCGGTGGAGCTCTTCACCGACGACCTGGCCACGCTACGTCTGCGCAGCACCCGTCCCGCCGGGGCGGAACCCGGCACGTCCGCGGGGAAGGTGGCCGGCGCGTCGGTGGTCGAGGTCGAGCGGACCGTGAGCCGTGACGGCAACGCCAACCTCGGCGGGATGCGGGTCCTGCTCGCCGCGCATCTGGCCGGTCAGCAGGTCACCCTGCGCCTGGACGGGCACCTGATGCACGTCGTGGCCGCGGGCAAGCTGGCCAAGACACTGCCATCGCCGATCCCGCCCGAGGCTCGCAGCAAGGTGAGCGGAGCACGCGCCGCCACCTCGCCTCTCCCACCACCAGCGCCTCCGCTGCGCGCGAACCGGCTCTCGAGCAAGTACGCCGCACCCGGGCAGCGCTCGGGCCCGCCCCACTGCCGCCGACTGTGGATCACGGATCCCGCCGACGGAACCCACCAGAACGCGGTCGCTCAGATCGAGAAGGCTCCTGACCCATAAGGGATCGCCCATCCACACGACCGAGACAAGCTAACAACGTCAACCTCCGGTCACTGGACCGCACGGACACGACGGCGGCAACCGCGGATATCATCAGCAGGGAAGAAGTCAGAATCTCGGCTGCATTCATCACGGAAAACCAGATTGCCGCCATAGGGTGGTCGAACTTCAGAGTCAGCGCCAACACAGTCAGCAGCGCAGCTGGCCACGCGCAGGCAACACCTGTCGCGATTCCCGCTCGGCCGTCGATCGCGACGCAGACGAGAAAGACCGCTAATCCCGCTGCTGCCGCCAGCACACCGTTGAACATCAAGTAATCCGACTTGGTTTCCTCTGTAAGTGGGACGAAGAAAAGCAAACGGGGCACAGCAATAAGAACAGACACAATGACCGTGAGCAGGAGCAGTCGGCGTCGGGCACCTTTGACCGTTCTCCATACCACCACTGCGACGACGCACTGACCGACCAGCAACCCCCACCTTGGCACCGCGGTCATAAACAGCCACATCCCCACGCTCCCACCGGACGCAACCACCGGATCGAACTCAATGGCCACATTGAACGCAATAACCAGCTCGATCGCTCCGGTGAACAGCAGGACCGCAACCAGAACAGCCCACCACGGTGACGTATCTGGCCGATACCGGTGCCACAGTGCAGCGATCCCTCCGTACGTCGACGCCGCGCCAATGAGTGCGACAGCCGCGAACCCCCACTGCAACAGGGTCTTGGTTTCAAACAGCGAACTTCCATCACCGGTCAGGGAGAGCGCGAGCCCCAGCACGACACCTAGGGGCAAGCCCAGCGCGCTCACAGTCCGGGCTAACGCAGAGCGGGCGTCGTCAGCCGTATGCGCGTACCACGCCGTCATCCCCCAGGCACCGCCCAGCAAGACTCCGGGCACCAGTGCCGCCGCGAGCGTCGAAACGCTTAGGTCGGCCAGCGGTATGATCAGCGATTCTACGAAGAACCACAGCACGGGTTGGACGATGCCGATCAACGCACCGAAAGCAAAGCCCTCCGCCACCCGGGTGTGACGCTCGACGCCGCGACGCTCCAGCACGTCCAGGCGCTGCTGCAATGGCGGGTGGATAGCCCGGAACGCCGTCAAGAGCGTTCTGGGCGTCTGCTGTCCACGACCAAGGAGAGCTTTCAAAGCGTCCGACGAGTCTTGGGATGACAGCAGGTCAGCCTGATGCTCACGTGCACGCAGCACACTGCGCGCCACCAGCCACACCAATGCGAGCAGCGCCGCCGAACGGATCGTGTACTCGAGGTTGTAGGCGGTGAACACGAGGTCGGCGAACGTTTTCCCCTGCGCTATCACCACTCGACCGACCTCGGCCAGGAACGGCAGGACCATCACCACCGGGGTGGCCCACCAGACGGCTTGGGTCAGCCATACCCGGTCGACGTCACCGGCAGCTACGTGCGCGCACTCGTGGCGCAATAACGCGGACGCCTCATCCTTGGGTAGTGTGAGGACGCCATAAGGCAGCACAACGAGGATTCGGCCGTCGATCCGCACCGTGAAGGCCTCACGACAGGTGGATCCGAACACTACCTCCGGCGCGACTCGACCGCCCATCGATCGCACCGCCGCGGCGGCCTCGTCCTGCCATCGCGCCGCCGCGACGCGCGTGCGCCCGACTCGCCGGTACAGCCGCTGCGGCAGCCATCTGCGCCGCAGTCCCCATCCCGCAATGAACGCCACCAACCCGAATATGCAGGCGAACCCGGTCCGCACTCGCTCCGCCGGAGCTTCGCACTGCTCGAACCAGTGCCACAGGTCAAGCTGGTCAAGTAGCGGAAGGCGCTGCGCGGCCGCCCCACACGCGTTGAGCGTGTCGCCGAACCACTGACCGAAGACAACGTAGAAGATCATGTTGCCAGCGAATACGGCTGCTGTGAGCAGCACTGCGATTAGCAGTGCGTACCTGACGCGGGTGGTACCCAGCCGAGGCTGTGCGGTGATCCGATCAGGCTGCACTGCGAGGCTCATCGGGCATCACCTCTGCCGGAATCCAGCTCCTCGACCACCTGAGCGGCCACCTCATGAGCCAGCTCCTCCGGCGCGCCGCATCCGTGCAGGTGCACGGTGATCAAGATGGTGGCCTGGCTGGCTCCCTCCGGCTCGGAGTCCACCGGTTTACCTGTTCGCCGACGCGTCCAAGCCTGTGACAGCCAGCGCCGCCCGGCCGCGTAAGCGTCCTCCGCGACCTTTTCTACGAGCACACCGCCGGCCGCGCCCGCGGCAGCCAGCACCCAGGGCGTGATCGCTGCCAGTTCGACCCCGATGCCAACGGGTGCATTCAGCCGTCCCCCGTGCACGGTGCCACTGGGGTCAGCCTCGTACGCGTCGAGGAGATCGTCGAACGCCTCCGCTTCGCCCTCGTGGCACCGAGCAACTACGGCACGCGCCACGTCGGCCGCCTCTGCCGACAGCCGCTTCAGCTCGGGGATCTGCGCTTCCATACTTATTCTCCGCCTCACTATGGGGTTCACCAGGTTGTATTCAGCATGCCAGCGAAGATCGTGTTCCGTGCTTGCAGACGAGATAAGTCATCAGCAGAAGGTAGCTGTCCTGCGAGCTCCGCCGCCCACCGTCGATCAGAGCCTTTTACAACAACTATCGAAACTGCAGCCTCAAGTCAAGAAGGAAGCGCAGTAGATGCGCACCGTAGTCCTTCCATGGTGCAATTGATCATGTATCACACCAGCGCACTCACGGTGCGCGAGTTACCCAGGAGTGATCTGCAGCGAACAGCGTCGAAGTGCTCTTTTCGGCCGACTTCCCGAAGTAACCACAACGAGCGTGGACCTGGCAGCATCGACACAGCCTTGTATGTCCATACCTGCAGACGATCCACAACCCGGGATCGCTCCACATAGGGCCTGTCAACTGCAGCAACTCGCAGCCGTGTCCATCGACACGCGCACTCTCTGCCAGCTGCGCCAAGTATGCGAGGCCGCCCAGCTCCCGCCTCCAGTCCTTCCGTGCACCCCCAGGAGAGACTGGACGCCGCAACAACCCACGGGGTCGCCGATCCTCGTCGAGTTCTGGATTGACAATCTCCAGATAGTCAAGCACGAAGCCATACCTCGCCTCGCGCCAACCGAAGGGCGCCGTACGTTCCATCATTTTCTCCACCCGAAAGAAAGATTCACCAAATAAAGACTCAGCAAAACAATCACAAACTTCTGTCGAGGGAGTTCGCGTCGCCCCATCGCGGGGCCGGCCGAGCGGTGTGACACCATGCACTACAACTCGACGCCGTATCAGCGAGGAGGAACATCGATGGCACTGGTGGTCGGAGTACACGGGATCGGCCAGCAGTACCGTGGACGGCATCAGCTTCTCGCTGCCTGGGGACCGGCACTCGCCGACGGGCTGGAACGGGCGGCCGGGCAACGGGTGACGCTTTCCGAATTCGACATCACCTTCTACGGGGACTTATTTCTGCCGGATCCTCCGATTGCGGCGGATTCCGTGGTACCCAAGTCCGGCGACTCCGATGCCGGCGACGAGCTAGATCTCAGCGCTGAAGAGTGGGCCGACGTGGCGGAGGCGCTCGCGGAGCTGGTCACTCCGGCCGAGGTCGCTGCCGCTGCTGCCGCTGCGCCGAAAGGGCTCGGCCGGATCCCGCGCCCGTTTCAGGCGCTGATCGCGGCGATCGACCGGCGGTTTGGCCCGGCCGCCGCAGTGCTCTCGATCAGGGAGCTCAAGCAGGTACGCCGTTACCTCCGCGAGCCGGCAGTTCGCCGGGCCGTCGACGACCGCGTACGAGACGAGTTTCCCCCGGGTTGCCGGGTCCTGATCGGGCACTCCCTCGGTTCGGTGGTGGCGTACGAGCTCTTGCGCCAAAATCCCGATCTCGGTGTCAAGTTGCTGATCACGGTCGGTTCGCCGTTAGCGTTGCGGATGGTGCGGGACCGCTTGCGGGTCGAGCCGCTGCCGGTTCCGGCCTGGGTCAACGTCCGTGACCTTCGCGATCCGGTCGCCTGCGCCGGGGAGCTGCGCGGCTGGTGGCCGCAAATCCGCGAGGCCGACGAGATCGTCGTGGACAACGGGGCGAAGGCGCATGCCGCCGAGCGTTATCTGAGCCGCCGCCAGACCGGCGTCGCGCTCCTGCGGGCAGTGCCGCAGGTGGTCGGCGAATGACCCGCGACGCCGTCCTGCGGCGGCATTTCGTGGCCATCGCGACCGCGGAGTACGACGACCGGCATTGGTGTTCCCTGCCGGTCGGCGAGGAGGTCGCGGTCCTGCGTGCCTGGTTGTGTGCGGACCACCTCGGCGACCGGCGGTTCGAGCATCGCTTCCCGGAGCTGGCCGAGAACCCGGCGAAACGCGACATCCGGGACGCCCTCGAGAACCCGCCTGCCGAACGTCGGTGGCGCGAGGCCGACGCTGCGGTCGTGTTCGTAACAGGGCACGCCGAGGAGGTCGACGAGGCTCACCACCTGATCCTCAAGGAGACCGACTCGACGCGGAAAAGCGCGACCGCCTTCGCGTCGTTCGACCTCATCCGGTGGCTGGCCGACACGGAAATCACGCATCTCGTGGTGATCCTTGATGCCTGTTACGCAGGCATGATCGTCGGTGAACTGTCCCGCCTGTCCCGGCAGCCGCCCGACACCTGGCTGGTCCTGGCCAGTGCGAGCAAGACGCAAGACGCGGGTGCTGGTGTGCTGAGCAGTGCGATCACGGCATTCCTCGGCGAACTCGCCTCCCGGGAGGGAGCGCAATACGGCCACGCACCGTACCTGTCGGTGGAAGATCTTCTCGACGGATTGCGGGATCACCTCGGGTATGGCCAGACACCGGAAGCGATCACCCGGATGTCCCGCCGGTTACCGCACGTCTGCCTGCCCAACCCGCACCACCGTCCGGATGCCTCGGTCGACCTCGCCCCGGCCCGGCACGACCTCGCGCTTTCCCGGCAGGATCTACGCACCCACTGGGGGCCAAAGGCGCGAGGTGTGGCCACGGACGACGAACCTGGCTGGCTGTTCACCGGACGCACCTACCTGATGCGAGCGCTGATCGCGGCCGCAAGTGGACCGCCTGGCACGACGTTGGTCACCGGAGCGGCGGGGAGCGGGAAGTCCGCGGTATTGGCGCGGCTGGTGACACTCAGCGATCCTGAGTTTCTGCGCACGCATGCCGAAGAGCTCGAGGCGGTTCCGGACGAGCTGCTGCCACCTTCCGGCGCGGTCGACGTCGCAGTCGTCGCGACCGGCAAGCTCGAGATCGACGTCCTCGACCAGATCCTGCGCGCTTTCGACGTGCCGCTCCCTGCCGACGATCGTCGGGCGACCGATATCACCAGGCGCCTCGCCGCGTGGCATGCCTGGCTGGCGGCTATCGACCGGCCGGTGACCGTCATCGTGGATGCCGTCGACGAGGCTACCGCGCCGCGCCGCCTGTTCACCCAGCTGCTGGCCCGGCTCGATCCGGATCCGCGGGAACCACGGATCCGGTTGCTTCTCGGCCTGCGCTCGCCGGGCGGTGAGGACCAGGTCGATCGGCTGCCTTTCGCTACGCCTCCGCTCGCCGACCTCGCCAAAGAGTTGCTCAACGCCGAGCGCATCCAGGTCGACGAGGCACCCTGGTGGGATCCCGCGGATGTGAGCGCGTACATCGCAGGGGTCCTGCGGCATACCGCCGGCTCGCGGTACGACGGTGACAACACTGCCCGGACGGCCGGGCTGGCGGCCGCCCTCGGCGCCCAGGTGGGACGGTCATTTCTGTTCGCCCGCCTCGCCGCGGCCTCCCTCGCGCACGGCACCCTCGGCGAGTCGTGGGATGCCGCTCTCCGTCAGGGCGTTATCGGTGTGTTCAAGGCTGATCTGCACGGCACCTTCGCCGACCCGGCCGATCGGCACCGCGCGGTCGTGCTGCTGCGGGCCGTCGCGTTCGCCTACGGCACCGGGCTGCCCTGGCGGAAGATCTGGCCTCGCGTCGCGAATGCGGTAGGCAACAGTGACTACGAGTTCGGCGATACCGACATCTCCTGGCTGCTCGACTCCCGCCTCGGCGCCTACCTGGTCACCGACCGCCAGGACGGTGCGACCGTCTACCGCCTCTTCCACGACCTGCTCCGCAGCACCCTGCGGGAACAGTGGCGCGAACTGATCGATGCCCCGCCGCACGAAGACGACTCGATGTCCGCCGTCGAGGCGAGGATCGCTATCGCCCTCGCCGATCTGCTGACGCCAGGTACGCCACCGGCCTACGTACGCCGGCACATCGTCGAGCACGCCGCCGCCGGTGGCGTGCTCGACGATCGATTCCTCGACCCGGCATTCCTGCCTTACTTCGATGCTGCGCGGCTGCGTTCGGTGACCGGGCAAGTCCCGGCAGGAGACCACCCACTCGTCCGGCTCTGGCGGCAAACTCCCCAGTCCTTGTCTCCGGATGCCGCCGCGGCCAACGCCGACGCACTGCGCTTCCGCTTAGCAGCGGAGGGAAACGCCGCGTGGAAATCTGTGCGTCCGGGTCCCGGCTGGCAACCGCGGTGGCTGAGCTGGAACTGCGAACCCGCAGAGATCCTCGCCCGGCACACTGGTTCGATCCACGCCGTGGCTGCTGCGACACTGCCCGGCGGGCAGCCGATCGTGCTGGCCGGTGGCGACGACGGCTCACTGGGAAGGTGGGACCTCAGCTCCGGCAAGCCGGTCGGCGATCCGCTCCCAGGCCACAACGGCGCGATCCGGGCGATCGCGACCGCCACGCTCGGAGACGGCCGGGTAGTGGCGGTCACGGGAGGCACCGACGGGACGAGCCGGGTCTGGGATCTCGGCACGAGCACCCCGATCGGCACGCCCTTCGAATGCAAGAGCTCGGTGATGTCCGCCGCCGTAGCGCGTCTCGGCGATGGGCGCACGGTCGCCATCACCTCCGACGACTCGGCGAAAGCCGTCCATGTCCGGGATATTCTGACCGGTGAACCAGTGGCCAGGATCACCGACCTGAAGGTGCGCAGCGGCCCTTCGCTCGACTCCGCGGTGCTCCCGGAAGGCAGGGTGCTCGTGGCGGCGGTCAGCGCCTTCGGCGACGTGCGGGTTTGCGACGTCACAACCGGCGACACCGTGTACGCGTGGAACCGAGTCACAGGCAACACATCCGGGGTTTTTTCCGACCCGGCGTTGCTGTCGACTATTCACGGCACGGCGTCTGCTGTCGCCACCAGCGTGCTTCCCGACGGACGGGTGGTGGCGGTGGTAGGCAGTACCGACGGCATGCTGTGGGTCCACGACCTCGCCGATGGACAGGAAATCTTGAGCGCGAAGGTGCCGGAGGGCCACGGCGTCAAGGCGATGGCCGTGGTCGAGATGCCAGGCGGGCAAAACGGATTGATCGTTCTCGCCGGAAGCTTGTGGATTTCGGCACTCGGCGGCGAGCCGCTGGAATTCGGGCCGCTCGGCACCGGCGCGCCCGATCTGAATTCGGTCGCGGCGATCGTGCTTTCCGGCAGAGGTGCCGTTGCGGTGACCGGAGGCCGCGACGCAGCGGTCCGGCTCTGGCACCTGAGCAGCGATACGGCCGCGGCCCGGCTCGAGCCAGAGCGGATCCGCGCGTTCGCCACCACAAGGCTGCCCAACAACCGAGAAGTCGCGTTGCACGACCACGGTGAAACGCTGTGCGTTGCCGACCTCCGCAATGGAACGAAGGTGCGGCAGTTCGACGAGGGCAGGCGTATCGGCCGCATCGGCACCGTGACACTTCCCGACGGCCGCGTCGCCGTGGTCACCGCCTCCGGGTGGGATCCGCTGATTCGGGTGTGGGACCTCGTCACTGGAGAGAAGGTGTCGGAAATATGGACCAACCACGGGCTTGGCGTAACCACCATGGCCACCGCGGCACTGCCCGATGGCCGCGCTGTCGTGACCAGCACGGGCAGCTTTAACAGCGGAATCCATCTCTGGAATCCCATCACCGGAGCCTCGCTCGGCAGAGTGGCGCGGGGCCCCTTCGCCGGCGCCAGAGCAGTCAAAATGTCCCGACGGCCGGACGGAACCGTGTACTATGAGATCGGGGGCGACGGCCATCCGTTGAACGGCTTCCTCGGCATCCGGATGGTCGTCACCGCGGTAATGCCCGGCGGACGGGTCGTCGCGCTCGCAGGTGGTGACGACGGCACGGTCTGTGTCTGGGACCTCGTCACGCGGCGCCGCGTGGGCGACGTCAACCTCGGCTGCAAGATCACCACCGGAACTACCACGACCTTGCTCGACGGACGGGTCGTCGCGGTGCTCGGCAGCGAGGACGGAACCCTGTGGGTCACCGACATCGCCACGCTCCAGCCCATCGGAAAGCCGATCTCCGCACACGCCGGCCGGGTGACCGCCTTGACCGCTGTCCCGCTCGCAGACGGACGTCCCGTCGTAATCAGCGCCGGGTACGACGGTGTCGTCCAAGTAATGGATCCAATCTCGAGACGGTCGATCGGCCATCCCCTGCTCCTAGACGGCGACGTCCATACGTTGCACGGTGTTCCACGGCGAAAGGCACCACAGGTCCTGATCGGCGGAAACGGCGTTGCCTGCATGGAACTCCTGATCAACAACCACTGAGTTCCCCGACGCGTGACAGACCTGGCCGATTCGAAGGCTGGAGGTCGGTGCGTTATGCCTGGGTGCAGCTCCAGCCGACGACCTGTCGGTGCTCGTGCGCTGGATATTCGTCGTGATCGACCGCATCGCGAGACACTGATCCGCTCCGCACCCGCCTGGGTAGTCGGCTCGGCGCCAGCCGCGCCCCTGGCAACGGCAACATTGCAGCTTGTGAACGTGACTCATGCCGCAGACGACATCGCATGCCATCAGATGCCAAGCATATGTACGCTCCAGCGCCCTCCGCGCTACTCATACATAAGAGTAATTATGCATAACATAAACACCTCAATCTAGCTCAAAGTTGACTACTTGCCGTAGAATGCCAGCATGAAAATCGAGGTAATCTTTGCTGCAATTTCAGTCGCCACCTCACTCTTCGCCCTCGGCATAGCAGCCCTGTCGACACGCCGACAGTGGCGCTCCGCGCGAAACGCAAACGCCGTCAGCTCAATATTGACACTCTTCGAAGAGTATCGGACCGAAGACCTAAGAGTGGCTCGTAGATTAGTTTTTAAACTTGCAGAATATCCAACAGATTTGAACCCAACCCTCACGCAACTTCCCGCTGATACCAGAGTGGCGGCAGAGCGCGTCGCCCATTATTTCGACCATGTAGGATTACTGGTGGGATATAGCCTCATACCTGCCGGACCAATGATCTCCTTCTTCGGATATGGCTGCACAGAGCTATGGAAAAAACTCGAGCCGTACGTCGCCGCCGAGCGAAGGTTGCGAGGAGTGAACCACTACCTCGGCTACTTCGAAGGATTTGCCCGGGTTGCACGAGAGGTTGACGCCGACGCCTTGAATGGCAAAGTCGTGAAGAATATGCGCTCAAGGGGCGTTACTATGCGTTGAAAACTGACACCGACGCTCTACGGGCCTCGCCATACACAGGGATCGCAAACCTGACGATAAGGTTGGCGCCGCTCTCAGCAGACAAAACCTCGCACGATCAGGTCACCTCCCGAGCCGATAACCGTGATTATGTCGGCCAGCCGCGACGGCATCGCGATACCGCGTTCCGCGAGGAGAGGTTACACAAGCGCCCGCCAAAGCCACGACCGCCGAGCCAGCCAGCCAACACCAGACAGGCCATCTGTCGAGGTGTCACCATCGCTCCCTCGCGAGCATCCCACGAGCGCTCTACGGATCGTAGCGGTTAGCCACGGTCGGAGACCTGCCACTCCAGCGAATTCCACGACTTCGACCGAGTGAGCAGCAGCAGGCAGCACCAGGATCCGCCACCCCGCGGCAGCGAAAGCAGGATGCTGACAGACCGACTTTGCGGCGGCTTTGGGACGAAGCAACGGCCTGTAGTGCGACCAGGACGAGTAATCACCTCACCTGTGCCATGGTGGCCTAAGTGATCTTGAGCGCCGTAACACCGCGAGAAGCAGTCGCGACTTCCTTACATAGCGGGCAACTACGGCGTTCGCGCTCACCTGATGCTCGCCATACCTAGCACACTTTGGAGCGCAGATGACGTTCAGAACGAGGACCAAACAGCGACGGCCGTGGCTGTCAGTTTTGATGCTCTTCGGACTGCTACTCGGCGGCGTCACTGCGACAACTACTCCCGCCCTTGCGGTCGGCAACTACAACAACGCCGCCATCGCCGACACAGCACTGACCTACGTCAACCAATGGGGCGGCAACGCCTGCAACGATGCACAGAAGCCCGGCGACTCAGGCGGACAGTGCCGAGCATTCGTCAACTGCATCGTCTGGATGGTCAGCGGCCATACGCAAAACCTGGGCGGCAGTGACTACTACCAGCCGTTTCTGAACGCTGGCGGCATTCGCATCAGCGATCAATCGCAGCTCGCCAAAGGTGACATCGTTCAGGTAGGGCAGGGTTCGCATACCTTCATCATCGTCGGTCCAGTGAGCGGGAACACCTGGGACGTTGTCGATTCCAACCATGATCCAGCTTCAAACTACGAAGTGGTGATGCACTACCACCGGACATTCACGCTTGACAACACCACCAGGGCATACCGAATGGGCACGGTGAGCACTGGCGGCGGTCCGAGCGGCCCAGTTTGGCAGAACATCCAACACGCGTACGCTGGCACGGGATCCGGGAACCTGACCGAAACGTACGTCGGCGGCGGCAACACGTTGACCACCTACTCACTCGCCAACGCGGGCGTCAGCGTTGTGAGCGTCAAGCAGATGGTCACTCCCGACGGCGTCCGCCACCTCTTCAGCGCTGCTACCGATGGAACACTGCGCGAAACCTACTGGGGCGGAGGGAACTCGCTGACAACGGCAACCGTGGGCAACATCGGCACCATCCCCACGGCCATGTCAGCGGTGTACACCAGCAACGGTGTCCTGCACATTTTCACAGGCGACGCGAACGGCAATGTCCGTGAAACCTACTACGGCGGCGGCAATGCTCTAACAACCTACGTGATGGGAAACGTCGCATCAGCCATCAACGCGCTCACCGCCACAGTCACGCCGGACGGCACCATGCACGTCTTCACCGGCACTGCGGCAGGTGCGATCTGGGAAACTTACGTCGGCGGCGGCAACAGCCTGACCAATTATCAGATGACAAGCATCGGCAGCCCCATCTCGACCGTGTCCTTCGAAGTAACAAGCAACGGGGTCTACCACGTTTTCAGTGGCGACACCTACGGCAATGTTCGCGAGATGTACTGGGGTGGCGGAAACACCTTGACCAATTACGTCATGGGCAACATCGGCTCGGCAGTCAAGTCACTTGTATCACGTATCACTCCGGACACGACGATGCACATCTTCACCGGAACGACAACCGGAGGCGTATGGGAAACGTACGTCGGCGGCGGTCACGCTCTGACCACGTCACAGGTCGTCAACGTCGGTACCGCCGTCTCCGCCATTGCTTTTGAGCGATCACCAGATGGCGTATTCCACGTGTACACCGGCGGCACGACGGGCGATCTCCGCGAGACATACTGGGGCAGTGGGAATACCTTGACTAGCTACACGATGGCCAACCTGGGATCCTCGATCAATAGCCTGGACAGCCTGTTCAGTTGACAGCAAACATGAATTGACGATACCGCCAGCTACGGGCACAGGTCGGCCGCAACGGGCGGCACTCGACCCGAGGCCGGCATCCGAGACCGCGCGGGCCTGCCACGGCAAGGTTGCAATCCCGGACCGCTGATACAGCGGTCGTACCCTGCTGGGCAGCATGGTCAGCTTTGTCGAGTTGGCGGACCATGGTCGCGTGGACGGCCTTTCTCAGCCATCCGTGAGTGCAGCGAACGTGCCCGTTCCCGGGTGGCGCTTCCTCAGCAGAGTACCTACCGCTGACCTGCCGTTTCGGCTGCTGATCGCGACGTGGTGCCCGAGCTCGGCGGCCGTGCGCGTTAGCACTGTGACCAGCAGGTTCGACCTGGTCGCATCCTCGTCGACCAGGTAGCTGCCCCCTCGCTGGGGCGTGGATGACAACTTAGACGACCAAGCGGTGTCCCGATCGATGGTGGGCGGAAGGTCCTCCAGCCAGTGCTTGAGGTTACGATCCTCGTAATCGTGCGGGTGGGCTGCTCCGATGGCGGGTTGCGTAAGGATCTGGAACGAAGACCGGGCCACGAACCGGCCGGGCCTATGCAAGGCGCTATCGTTACAGCTCTTCATCTGTCGGCTGCGGGACGATGAACTGCCGCCGGATACTCGCAAGGATGCCGACGGCGTCCAGTAACCCTATCCCGCTGCCGAACATAGCTGCGCCGAGTGGGGCAACGGCTACGCCTAACGCGAACTCGCCCACCGAAAACGCTGTCACGACCATCCACAACGTGCAGAAGCCACTCGCCACCAGCAGCGCGCCGACAAGACCATCGCGACGCTCAGCAACAACAAGTACAACCGTGGCGCCGAACCAGCACAGGCCACCGACAGCCAGCACGATGGCCTCAACTGGACGGCCGCGAACTGCCAGGTGACAGGCGATGGCCAGAACCATCGGTCCGGGCACACCGACCCGTGACCAGAACAACCTCCAGCCACGCACCTCGGCGACGCTGAAAATCGACCGTGTCGGATTCCTAGCCGTGCCCCAGAGACCCAGCAACCCGAAGGTGAGGGCACACAGTCCCAAGAACCCGGACATCACATTCTCGGTGATGTTGGACTCGGTAAAGAGCACGCTGAGCATCATCGCGCCGAATGCAACGATGGAGAGGCACACCAAAGTGGTCACCACGTTCTTGCGGGAGTGTTGCAGCGCCAGCGTGACCCACGCCGCCAACACGGGGACCGTGACGGTCGCGATCACGCTTGCCACCGACACCGGCGTTAGTGCGACGAGCGCGGACCCGCCGACACCGACGCCCGGGAGCCGCCGTAGGGCCAGTCCGATGATCGGCATGTCGGGGTGGAGAAGAAGCCTGGCGCCCAGCACGGCGGTTGTCGTGAGGATGACGGTCCATACAAGCTGTGACCGTGCCCCGGAGAGCTCGTTGACGAGCATTCCCAATGGGACACCGCACATGAACGACGCGAAGCTGCGAGGCAGAACCCACGGTGGCCCGTCGCTTGAACTCATGCGATTATCGTCCGCCACCGCGCCCGGATCGGCCAGTACCTGGGCCGAGCTTCGCTGCGGTAGCTTCCAGCGAAACCAACGCTAAGCGACTGGAGTAGCCGCGAGCGAAGAAGAGCCTGCGCTGCGGCGACGGCATACCTACGCCGCTATAATCTTGGCCCCCAGAGGACGCCGGTCAGATCAAGGCGCCCCGGGCTCGACACGTTGGCCAGCAGTCAGTAACGCGCGCCGCGACAGACATCCTCCCGCGAGGGCAACATTGAGTCGCCATCGGCCCGGCAATAAGGACTCCTCGTCTTGCCGCCGGGGCCTGCGGCTTCTCACCTGGGCCACGGCGCCCCGGTTATCCCCTCTGACCGAAGCAGTCCTCGTAGCCGGTCAGCAGCAGCCGCCAGCTGGTGTCGGTGACGTCGCCGACCCACTTGCGCCCCATCGCGGTGGGATCGATCTCCTTGGATAAGCGCAGGGACGTGCACACCATCCGCCCGAGGACCGCGACCACGCTGTCGGCCAACCCGGTGACGAACGCGAGCGTGACCCTCGGCAACTGCCTCTGGTCGGGCTCCTCGTTGACGCCGATAGCGGTGCCCTGGTGGTAGTCCACGGCGCCCGCGTAGTGCATACACATGTTGAGCGCGGCTTCTTGCTCTTTGGCTGTCAGCTCCTGGCGCTGGCGGGCGCGGTAGCGCATGCCCCACTTGCCTCCGCGCGGGAAGTTGTCGTAGCGATTGTCTCCCGCCTCATTCTCGGTCCAGGCGACCAGCGAGAGCAACTTGATCAGGCGGTAGTTGTCGTCCATGGTCACGCGTCCTCGTCGCCGTCGATGTCGGTGCCGGCAGGCAGCCGCGGGAGCTGACCGTCCCGGGCAGCTTCGAGCTGATCGCGGGTGAACACCGACCCGTTGGGCCACTTGACCTGGGTGAACTTCTCCAGCCCGTCGGCAGCGCCGGTGATGCCGTCGGCCGCGGGGGCGCTGATGTCACGCAGTAGCCGGTCCAGCAGCAGCGCCAGCGAGCCGGGCCCCGAGCCGCCGTAGCCCCAGTTGATCCCGAAGTAGTTGTGACGGGGCGCGAGGTGCAGAGTGCCGTCGGCGACCCGGACCCAGACCGGGTCCTCAAGCACGACCTCCGCCAGCGGGCTCTGGGTGAGCAGCCGCTGCGGCACGGCGGTCTGCACCGTGCCGTTCTTCATTCGGGCCGCGGGCGCGTCGGTCTCCGGGTCGATGAGGTACTCGACCGGCCGGTCGTCGCGACTCAGCGCAATCTCGAACGCCGCGGTCCGTCCGTGCGGCGCCGGCACCAGCCGGTCCACCCACTCCCCGGCTAGAGCTGACTTGCTGGGGTCGAGGCCCTCGCGCTTGCAGAACGGCAGACCCTCGCCGCCGTTCCAGGCCAGCAGCGACCGCACGACCTCGACGGCGAGGACGTCGCCGCGGGCGAGGACCTCGAGCCAGCCGGCGCGGCAGATCGACTCGGGGAGATCGTCGGTGTCGGCTGCGGGCACCTCCAGCGGCAGCGCCGCCAGCCGCACCCGGTTGAAGCGGGGTTCCTCGCGGACCAGCTTCACGTCGATCTCCGGGCCCGTCATCGCCTCGTACTGCACCAGCTCCGGGCCGAACACCCCGAACCCGGACCGACCTGCAGCACCCACGGCACCGGAGGATCCAACCGAGCCGCGCCACCGGCATCGGAACTCATGAAGTCCCCGGTCGGCCACACCACCCGCAGCAGCGCCGGGTCGTCGGCCAGGTACCAGTCCTGCACAACCGCGTCGCGCACGGTCCGGACCACGCTCAGCTCCGGCGGCTCGTCCTGGATGACCCAGTGCTTGAGCGGCATCGACGCCGCACGTGCAGGGTCGTTGCGCGTCGCCCAATGCCACAGCTCCCGCGCGTCCCACAGCCGAGCTCCATCATCAGCCTCGACCGTGGCCGGCGCGAACCGACCTCGCTTGACCAGCCGCCGCACCTTCCGTGCCGAAACACCGAGCAGCTGCGCCGCACCGTCCAGGTCCACCGCGTCCGCAGCAGGGCGAGGTCTCATCGACGCTCACCCCCATCCCGCCGAACACCTGGTGAATACAGGTCAGTGGCCGTGTGCGTGCAGGCGCACGCCTCGTAGAACCCCATAACCCTGAGCGTATCCACCACCACTGACAGTCAAAACCCTTTCGGACTGCGCCAGTCGAGCGACTTCTGAGGAACAGAGCCGCCCGCCTGCACTAATCCGAAAATCAGGGTGACCACCGCGTGTTTGTTCACCGGCCAGGGGCGGGCGGCCGGTGAGGGTGATCGTGATGCGGTCAGGCGGCCGGGTTGAGGATCACGTTGTAGCCCAGCGCCTGCAACTCGCGGACATGGTTGCGGACCCGGCGTTGAGTGTTGGTGCGGGCGTCGTAGAAGCCCGAGCCCAGGTCGGTGTAGCGGACGTTCTCATCGCGGAGCAGGTGCCAGATGATGACCAGGATGGAACGACCGACCGCGACGATGGCCCGTTTCTTGCCCCGACGGCGGGCGATCCGCCGGTAACGCTCGCCCAGGAACGTGTCGGTACGACTGGCCGACACGGCGGCCTCGCCCAACGCCCGCGCCAGATACCGGTTGCCGTGCCCGGTGCCGCTGCCACCCTTCTTGCGTCCGGCTGATTCGCTGATACCGGGTGCGAACCGGGCCCAGGAACACAGGTGCGCCGGGGTCGGGAACCGAGTCATGTCCACACCGATCTCGGCGATGATCGCCTGCGCAGCGGTCAGACCCAGGCCGGTGATCTCATCCAGCCGGGTCACCGCTGAGGCGAAAGGGGCGATCGACTCATCGATACGGGCCTGCACCGTGGCGATGTCGGCGGTGATCGCATCGACCCGGGACAGCATCCGGGCCAGCAGGAACGCGTGATGATCGGTGAACCGACCCCGTCAACGCCTCACGAAGCCGGACGGTCTTGGACCGCATCGAGCCCCGGGCCAGCTCAGCCAGGGCCGCCGGATCGCGCTGCCCGTTGATCAACGCGGCCATCATCGCCCGGCCGGACACCCCGAAAATGTCGCTGACCACCACCGACAGCTTGATCAGGGCGTCCTCCAACAGCTTCTCCACCCGCTGCTTCTCCGCGGTCCGCGCCACCACCAGATCGACCCGGTAGCGGGTCAGGTCACGCAGCTCACGCACCGGTGGCGGCGGGACGAAACTCGGCCGCAGCATCTGGCGTTCGGCGACCTTGCACAACCACACCGCGTCCAGCCGATCGGTCTTGGGGCGCCCCGGCAGGTGCTTGACGTCCTTGGCGTTGACCAGCCAGGTCTGGAACCGGTCCTCCAACAGGTAGAACGGCGCCCGCCAGTAGTCGCTGGTCGCCTCCATCACCACGCGGGTGACTCGCTGTCCGGCCAGCCAGTCCCCCAACGCCAACAGCGAATCGGTCATGGTGCTGACCGTGCGGACCTCCTGCACCCGCCGCCGACCAGCACCCGGCACCCGCACACAGCAGACCACCTCGGCCTTACCGATATCCAACGCGGCGATCCGTTCGATGATCTCCACGTCGTCCTGCTCCACCCGCATCCCTCTCACCTCCACAGCGGCGACCATCAACCAGGCGATCGCCCGTGGCAGCCACAGGGAACGGCGAATCTAATCCTCGTGGTCGAAGCAACAGTGAACGGCCCACTACGCAGCTGCCAGCGCCCGACTAACCCACGGCCTCAACGAACCAAGCAGACACGACGTCAACGGGCGACCGCACCACGATTTTCAGCCCTGAAGGGCGCTCCCCGACAGGGGAGACCAACGACTAACCCCAGCTGCTACGTCGAGATACGGCGCTCGGCCCGCACCAGCTTCACCAAAGTTCGCGATCGCTCTGCTCCTACGCCCAGCGCCTTCCGGAGACTCTCCGCGGAGACCGGACGCTGATACAACTCACGATGCCGCCGATCCTCACACCGCGCCCGCTCCAGCAACTCGGTGTCGACGTACACACCGTCTGACTGCTCGGTCGAAGTGCTGTCCGAGCCAGCGGTCTGCGTCTGGGCCACACCGACTGGACGCCCTGTAGCGGATACGGCGGCCAACGCCTGCAACAGGACCGGCCTGACCTCCGACCAGCCGATCAGCAACAACGGACCCACCGCATCGAACAACGCCTTCCCCACCTCACCAGCGATCAACGGCTCAGCCACGTTCAACGCCAACGTCACCACACTCGAGGCCAACAGCAGCCGCCGAGCCGGCCGGATCACCTCAACAGGAGCACCCCGCAACGACAGGGACCGAATGGCGATCAGCAGACCGACCACCGACAGATCCACCGCAGGCGCCACCAGCGGAGCCACCCAAACCGGCACCCCCAACCGGAGGGCCAACATGAACACGTTCCCGAAACCGAACAGAAAGGTCAGACCCACGATGATCCCCACGATCAGCGTCACCACCGACAGCACCGGATCGCGCCCCTCGCTCGGGCTCAACACAACAACCACCTCGCCGCGGCGTTCACACCACGGACCACGAACGACCTGCGCGAACAGCGCGGCAGAATCCGGCACGGACGTGCCCGAGAAGTGCCCGAGAGGTCTCGCACCCGTCGACAGAACGCGGTGTAGTCCGACACAAGTGATGGCCGTTGACCAGCCGAAAAGGTCTTGTCCGACATCATTCGGCATCACCCGACACCCCAAAACGCGTTCTCTTAACCAGCGGGTTCGGGGTTCGAGTCCCTGATGGCGCACCCCACCGAATCGAAGCCCATCGGCAAGCATCCTTGATCACGAGGATCTCGCCGGTGGGCTTCGGTCATGAGCGAGGTCGAACGAGACCGCACTTGTCCGGCCGTTGTCTTGGTCTTCTCGCCGCGGACACGGCTTCGAGTCCGCAGTGAACACCACGCCGGACTGGACCCCGACCGGCTACTCAACGTGCCGAGCCGTTCTGCGCCGCACCCGCGGACGCTCACCAGTCGCTCGCCGGTGCGCCGTCCACACCTCGGTCCAGACCACCCGCACGGGCTCGTCGACAGGTCCGATCGGACGCAGGGCCCTGGCCACACAAAGCCAACAGGACCGCCGGTCCGATAGCTGCGCTTTCCCCTGCTGTCCAGGCGGTGTTCAGGTGAACTTGACGGGCGATGAGTACACTCAGAGACAGTATCTCCGGAGCGCTATCGCCCCGATAGGGGTAGCGCCCTCAGAATTTTCGGATTAATCTGATCAACAGCCCGTAATATCGCGCCTCCGATGGAGGCGGCCGGAAGGGCTATAGCACGAACGAAACGGTGAACGACAGAACCATGGTCGGAGCAAGTGTGTCGATGGCCACTTTGTCACTCTACGAACACACCGGCGGGCAACTCGACAGACTGTGCGAGGCTATCGGTTTCGACAGTAACGATCCGCGGCCACGCAAACTGCTTCGCCAGTTACTCGGCCCCGGTGGCGCGCGCAGTCTCGCCGATCCGCCACTGTCCCCGTCGAATGTGGCCGACGACACAACCCCGATCGAATTCTCGATCGCCTTCGACACGACCGGCGAATGCGCGATCCGCGTGCTCGGCGAGAGCATCGGGACGCCGACTCCGCGGGACTTCATCGACGCGGTCGCCGACGAGTACGACCTCGACACCACCCGGCTGGACACCCTGGGCGACCTCTTCCTCCCACCGGGAGAGCGTCAAGGACCCTTCACGCTGTGGCACTCGCTGATCTTCCGCGCCGGCCGCGACCCGAAGATCAAGCTCTACCTCAACCCGCAGATCAGCGGACCGGACCGGGCCGCCTCCCTGGTCAGCGAGGGATTCCGCCGGCTGCGCATCCCGGGTGCGTTCGCGCCGGTGAACGAGCACGCCCTCCGCCGGCCCGAGCAGGACAGCTTCGCGTTCTTCGCGCTCGACCTCGACCGAGGCCCGCTGTCACGCGTGAAGGTGTACGTGGCGCACGAGGCCGCGGAGTGCTCCGACGTCGAACGCGCCGCCGAACTCGTGCCGGGCATCGACCCGCTGCAGATCCGCGAATTCTGCGCGTTCCTCGGCGGCGGAAAAGGTCCCTTCCGGGATCGGCCGCTGATCTCGAGCTACTCCTTCGTCGAAGGCGACCGGGATCATCCGAGCAATTACAGCCTTTATTTCCCCATTCGCAGCTACGTCCCCGACGACGGTGTCGCGCGGGCGCGGGTGCACGCCATTCTGGCTCAATACGACTTCGACGGCGCAAAGCTCGACGAAGCGATCGCCGCCATTTCCGGCCGCACACTGCGGGACGGCGTCGGCCTGATTTCACACGTTTCACTGCGCTTGGGGCAGTTCGGCTCGGGAATCACGGTGTACCTGTCTTCGGAGGCCTACCGGGTCATGCCCGCCCGCCGCCGTCCGGTGCTCGGCATTCCGCACTGACACCCGCGTACCCCTTTCCGGCCGACGAAAGCAGAGGAAAACAGCCATGCCGAATTTCCCGCCGTACCGAGCGCAGGTCGTCGCCGAGATCCCGATCACCACGCGACCGCAACGCGAGCGGGCGCTCGCCGCCGCGGGCTACAACGCCTTCAACCTGCCCGCGAACGTGGTCACCATCGACCTGCTCACCGACTCCGGCACCGGTGCGGTGTCCACCGCCCAGGAAGCGGCCGCGGTCGCGGCGGACCGCTCCTACGCCGGTTCCGACTCGTTCTTCCGCTTCCGGAGCGCCCTTTCCGAGCTGACGCACTACCCGCACATCCTGCCCGTGCACCAGGGCCGGGCCGCTGAACGTGTGCTGTTTTCCAGCGTGCTCTCCCCCGGCGAGCTGTCGCTGAGCAACACCCATTTCGACACCACGCGAGCGAACGTCGAACTGCTCGGCGCCGAGGCGCGGGACCTGCCCTGCGCCGAGTTCGACGACCTGGACAGCCGCGAACCGTTCAAGGGCAACATCGACCTGGCCGCCGTGGAGCAATTGCTGACCGGTCCGGAAGCGGACCGCGTCGGCATGGTGCTGATCACCATCACCAACAACGGCGGCGGCGGGCAACCGGTGTCGATGGCCAATCTCGCCGCGGCCAGCCGGCTGTGCCGGAAGCACGGGGTGCCCATCTTCCTCGACGCCGCCCGGTTCGCCGAAAACGCCTGGCTCGTCATCCAGCGGGAAAGCGGTTACCGGGACAAGACCCCCCGCGAGGTCGCCGAGGAGGCGTTCGGGCTCGTCGACGGCTGCGTCGCCAGCCTGAAGAAGGACGGCATTTCCCCGATGGGAGCGTTCATCGGGCTGAGGGACGCCGAACTCGCGCAGCGGTGCGAGACGAACCTGATCGCCACCGAAGGGTTCCGCACCTACGGCGGCCTCGGCGCGCACGACCTCGACCGCGTCGCCCGGGGCCTGCAGGAAGTCCTCGACCCGAACTACCTCGGCGCCCGGGCCGCCGAGGCCGAGCGCCTGGCCCAGCAGGCCAACGACGCCGGGGTCGACATCGTGCAGCCGCCGGGCATCCACGCGCTCTACCTCAACGCCGGCCGGCTGCTGCCGCACCTGCCGGCCGGCCGGTTCCCCGGGCACGCGCTGGCCTGCGAGCTCTACCTGGCGGGCGGGATCCGCTGCGTCGAACTCGGCTCGCTCTACCTCGGGACGCTCGACGAGCACAACGAGCTCGTGACGCCCGCGCCGTTCGAGCTGGTCCGGATGGCGTTGCCCCGCCGCGTCTACACGCAGGGTCACTACGACTACGTGGCGGAGGTGCTCGCCGAGATCGCGAAGGACCCGGGACGCGTGCCCGGCTACCGGATCGTCGACGCACCCGCGACGCTGCGGCACTTCAACCTCCGGATGGCACCGGCCTGAACCCGGCGTGTCCCGTCGCACAGGACACGCCGGACTCCGGGTCAGACCCGCGCCGGCACCACCGTCATCGCGTGCTTGACGAGCCGGATCAGCGCCAGCTTGGCCGAGTCCCGGTCGCGTGCGTCGCACATGACGATCGGCACGCGGTCCGGGACCACCAGCGCTTCCCGGATCTCGTCGGCGGTGTAGCGCGGGGCGTTGTCGAAGCAGTTCACCGCGACGATGAACGGGATCTTCCGGCGTTCGAAGAAGTCGATCGCGGCGAAGCTGGTCTCCAGCCGCCGGGTGTCGACCAGCACGACCGTCCCGATCGCGCCGCGGGCCAAGTCGTCCCACATGAACCAGAACCGCGCCTGGCCCGGCGTCCCGAACAGGTAGAGCACGTGCCGCGGCGAGATGGTGATCCGGCCGAAGTCCAGCGCGACCGTCGTGGTCGTCTTCCGTTCCACGCCGGACAGGTCGTCGACACCGGCGCTCGCCTCGGTGAGCACCTCTTCGGTGGTCAGCGGCGGGATCTCGCTGACCGAGCCGACCATCGTGGTCTTCCCGGCGCCGAAACCGCCCGCGACGATGATCTTGACCGGCGTGGGGACCATGTCCGCCCCCGTGCCGTCAGTACTTGATGAGGCCATCGAGAACCGCCTGGAGTGTTTCGAGGTCCGGCGACTGCGCCGGGTTGTGGGCAGGGGAGCGCGTGATGACGAGGCCGCGTTCGATGAGGTCGCCGACGAGCACCCGCACGACCCCCAGCGGGATCTTGACGTACACGGCGATCTCGGCGATCGACACCGGGTGGCGGCACAGCTGCACGATCGCCACGTGCTCCGGGCCGAGCCCGGCCGGCTCCTGCTCCGACCGCAGCGTCATCACCTGCGTGGACAGGTCCAGCCGCGCGGTGCCGGCCGGCGTCCGGCCGCTGGTGATCGTGTAGGGCCGGACCAGCGGCCCGGCGGCCTCGTCGTACCAGCCGTCCTCGGAACTCATGTGGCCTCCCGCAGCACCGACGCCGCTTCACGCGGCGCGGACGCCATGTAGTCACCGACGCGCTTGACGAGCCGGCTCATCTCGTAGGCGATCATTTCCACGTCGACGTTGTCCGCGGCCAGCACGGCGAGGCACGCACCCTGGCCCGCCGCGGAGACGAACAGGTAACCGCGCTCCATCTCGATCATGTTCTGCAGCACCGGACCGCGGTTGAACTGCTTGCTCACCCCCTTGGCGAGGCTCTGCAAGCTGGAGGCGATGGCCGAAAGCTGGTCCGAGTCGTCCTTGCTCATCCCGGCCGACTTGCCGATGAGCAGCCCGTCGGCGGACAGCACGATGGCGTTCTGCGCGCCGACCACGCGGTTGACCATGTCGTCGAGCAGCCAGTTGAGATCGGGTTTGGGGCTCCCGTACTCGTTCATTCGACTTCAGACCCTGACTTCCTGTGTGGACTTCCGTTGTGTGGCCGGGGATTACGAGTCGTCGTCCGGCCCGCCGCGCCCGCGGCGGGTGCCCTTGTGGAACGCGGCGAGCGTGCGCGCGGTGCCTTCGCCCGGCGCCACGACGTCGTCGGCGCTGTCGTCGGGTTCGTTCTCGAGCTGGGCGACGAGGTTCTGCTGGGGTTCGCGCCGGGGCAGCCGGGGCCGGTCGTCGGTCGGCCGCACCTCCGTGGCCGGGGTGACGACCGCCGGCTCCGGCGCGGCGGCCGGCACGTTGGGCAGGGCGTCGGGCGGGGTGAGGGCGCGTGCCGGGTACGGCCTCGGTTTGGCGTCTCGCCGCATCGGGATCTGGCCGCTGAAGGAGTTCTGGGTGTCCATCGCGCGGAGCGGGCTTTCTGCTGCGAGCGGCGCGGGAGCGCCCACCGGCGCGAGGATCGCGGTGTCCTCCGCCGGCGTGGACCCGGTGCCGACGTGGTCGGCGTCCTCGCCGGCCAGGTGCTGGGTCGGGATGAGCACGGTGGCGCGCAGGCCGCCGTAGCGGGACGGGTCGAACGTGACGGTGATGCCGAGCCGGGCGGCCAGGCGCGCGACCACGAAGAGGCCGAGGCTGGAGTCGGCCCGCAGCGCCATCGCGTCGAACTCGGGCGCTTCGGCCATCATCGCGTTCGCCCAGTCGCGGACGGCGTCCTTCATGCCGAGCCCCTGGTCGGACACGTCGACGACGACACCGCGCGCGACCATCCGGCTGGTCACCTCGACCGGCGAGCCGGGCGGGGAGAACGACGTCGCGTTGTCGACGAGCTCGGCGACCAGGTGGATCGTGTCGGCCACCGCGGCGCCCTTGATCGCGACGTCGGGCACCTGCTCGACCTGGACCCGCGCGTACTGCTCGGTTTCCGAGACGGCCGCGCGCAGGACCTCCATCAGCGGCACCGGCTTGCGCCAGCGGCGGCCGGGCTGCTTGCCGCCGAGGATGATCAGGTTCTCGGTGGTGCGGCGGGCGCGGGCGGCGAGGTGGTCGAGCTGGAACAGCGACGCCAGCTGCGTCGAGTCGTCCTCGCGCGCTTCCATCTCGTCGAGGATCTGCAGCTGCTGGTGGACCAGAACCTGGTTGCGGTGGGCGATGCCGAGGAACACGTTGTGCACACCGCTGCGGGCCTTGGCCTCGCTGGCCGCCGCGTTGACCGCGGTCAGCTGGGCGACGTTGAACGCCTCGGCCACCTGCCCGATCTCGTCGCGGCCGTGGTCCAGCTGCGGCAGCTCTTCCTTCAGGTCGACGGGTTCGCCGTTCTTCAGCCGGTCCACGATGCCGGGCAGCCGGTTGCGGGCGAGGTCGAGGGAGTCGTTGCGCAGCCGCGCCAGCCGCGTCATCAGCGCGCGGTCGACGAGCGAGCGGGACACCCGCACCGCCACGATGATCGCCGCCAGCGACGCCAGCAGGGCCACGATGCTGCCGATGATCACGTTGCGCAGCTGGGCGTCACCGGAGTCGATCGCGGCGGCCGAAACCTTGTCCGCCTGCGTGATCGTCAAGTCGGTCAGGCCGGTGGAGACCTGGCTGGTCGCGCTGGCCCAGTCCGCCGCGTCGACCGGTACGGAGTTCTGCTCGCCGCTCGACCACGGGCCGTGCTTGACCAGCGCGTCCTCCTGGTTCAGCAGCTGACGCCAAGCGGCGCTGTTGACCAGCTTCTGGTAGCGGTCCCGGACGTCGGGCTCGAGGAACGGCGCGATCTGGGTCAGCTGCGTCTTGTAGAAGCCGGACAGCTGGGTGAACTGGACGAAGTCGTCGGGTGCGAAGGTCCCGGCCGCGAACGCGGTCGACACCAGCGACGTTTCCCGGGACATCATGTCGCCGGCGCGGAACACCGACGTCGCCGAGATGGCGCCCGGCACCGCGGAGGCGTCCGGCACGATCCGGGCCTGGGTGTCGAACAGGTTCGACGCCGTGTCGAACACACCGTTGTAGTAGCGGTTGACCTGGCCGCGGTCGATGCTGCGGAAGCTGACCTGCGAGCGCAGTACCGGCAACTGGTCGAACTGGGACTTGAGCGCGTTGACCTTGCTCGCGATCTCGTCGGGCGCGTTGGAGATCGTCGAGGCGAACGCCTCCTTCAGCGCACCGAGCTTCTCATCGGTGGCCTTCTGCTGGTCCTGCAGCCGCGACGGGCCGAGCGCCGGGTTGTCCAGGTACTGCAGGGCCAGCTGCCGCTCCTGCTGGAGCGACGCCAGCGCGGTGACCGCGGGGATCGACACCTCGCGCACGGACGCGGCGACCAGCCGCACGTACACGCCGTTGAGGAGGAAGTACGAAGCGACGGCGGTCCACAGCACCAGCAGCGTCACGCTGGGAATCAGAACGGTCCTGGTCAGCCGGTTGCGGATTGACTTGTCGTATGGTTTGTCCGACTCGTCCGGGGTGTCTTTGCTCTGCACGGCGGTTCACAAGCTCCTGAGTCACAGTCGGCGAAGAGTCGGGACACGGCCGAGGAACGACACAACGGGTGAGGCACAACAGTTGCTCGTCTCGCCCCTCGTGGTTGCCACGGATCACATCAGGGTCCGTTTTTTACCATGGACGACCAGGTGGGGGTGAGATCAGGATCCCGTCGGCCCGCTGGGCAAAGGGCGCGAATTACCCTTCGTAATGGGTCGACTACGCGCGTTTGTGGTGGTACCGGGCTTCGCGCCACGACAGCGATATAGCCGTTTGGGCTGAATGGGTGAAACTCAAACTGCCGTACAGCGCATCGCACGAGCGCGAGGACTATTGTTCGGCCGCCCGCAGCCTGAATCTGCTCGGTCGCGACCCCGAGGTGAGAAGCACATAACCCGCGCCTGCGCCGAGCAGTGCCACTCGCACGAGCAGCTGCAGCCGCGTGAAGACGCCCTCCAGCTCGCCCACCATGCCCGCCACGAGCACGGCCAGCCAGGTGGCCAGCACCACGGCCAGTCCGATGACGGCGATCCGGCGCCAGCCCGGCGGCCACCACAGCACCAGGCTGGCCGCGCCGACCACGAAAACGGCGTTCTGCAGCAGCGGGAGCACGGCGTTGCCGGGGAGGACGGCGTCGGCGAGCACGAGCGCGCCGAACGCGCTCACGGACATCGCGCCGAGCCACGACTGCCACTGCACGGGGGCGATCCGGCGCAGCGGCGGCCCGGCCAGCAGGAAGGCGGCTCCCGAGACCGCGCGCATGATCCGGAACACCGGCGGGCCGGCCAGCAGCGCGTCCACCGGGTCCGCCACCGGGGACACACCCGTCGGCACGACGAACTCGAGCAGCCAGCCCGAGTAGGTGATCAGACCGGCGCCGACCAGGAGGATCGTCACGATCCGAGCCATGCGCACAGCAGCAGCCTAATACAGCGGCCGCACTTGATCATGCCGGCAGAAGCTCGTGGCGGAGCCGGGCTCACCGGTGGAACCACCAGCGGGTTGTGACGCTGCGCAGCGAATGTCACACCCAGCGCAACCCGCCGCCACCGGCACCCCCGATCCGGCCGGACGACGTCCTCCGGTAGGGTTGGCCTCCACATCGGTCTGGGGATTTCGGCATGGGGCTCCGGCAGTCCACTGTGGTCGTCCGGGAACGCCGTCACGGCAACGGTTCCCGGGTTCGACCGGGTGCTGCGGGAGATCGGATCGTTACACAACTTCGGGCCACCTGGGACGTCTGAGGAGCGTGAGAGTGATCCGTACAGCCGGGCTCGGGTTGGTCGTCTTGGTGCTGGCCGCGTGCAGCGGGCCGTCCGAAACGGCGGGGACCGCGCAAGCCGCCGGGGTGGCCGGTGCCACCGGGACGACCAGTGTGCCCGGCGTGCCCGCCGCGACCGTGGCCTTCGTGCCCGGTGCGCAGGAGCAGCTGAGCCCGAAGGACCCGATCGTCGTCAAGGCGTCGGGTGGCACCCTGCAGGCCGTCGCGGTCACCAACCCGCAGACCGGCAACGGCGTCAAGGGCGAGCTTTCGGCGGACAAGACCACCTGGACCAGCAGCGACCACCTCCGGTACGGCGCCACCTACCAGGTCGTCGCCACCGCGGTGAACCAGGCCGGCGCGGCCTCCGAGCAGCGCGGCGAGGTCCACACGATCAAGCCGGCCGGGGTCGCCACTCCCGCGCTCTTCCAGCCCGCCTCGGGTGACTTCGGGGTCGGGCTGGTCCTCGGGCTGAAGTTCGACCACGACATCGCCGACAAGGCCACCGTGGAGAAGTCGCTCAAGGTGACGTCCTCGCCCGCCCAGGACGGCGGCTGGTACTGGGTCGGCAAGCGCGAAGTGCACTACCGGCCCAAGGACTACTGGAAGGCCGGCTCGACCGTGAAGCTCGAGACGACGACCTTCGGCACGCCGATCGGGGGTGGCGTGTACGGCGGCCAGGACGTCTCCGCCACCTACAAGGTGCACGACTCCTGGATCGCCAAGGCGGACGGCCGGACCCACCAGATCAAGGCGTTCCACAACGGACAGCTGGTGAAGACCGCGCCGATCAGCATGGGCAAGACCGCCGACACCCCGCCGCGCGGCCCGACGCCGACCTTCAACGGCACGCACACCGTGCTGGGGAAGGAAGAGCACAAGATCATGGACTCCTGCACCTACGGCGTCTGCGAGGGCGACCCGGGCTACTACAGCGCGCCGGAGAACTGGAACGTCCGCATCTCCGCCGACGGCGAATACCTGCACGAGAACCTGAAGACGGTCGGCGTGCAGGGCAGCGACAACGTCTCCAACGGCTGCCTCAACATGAACACCGAGAACGCCAAGTGGTTCTTCGACAACTTCAACGTCGGCGACGTCGTCGAGGTCACCAACTCCGGCGGCCCGCAGCTGGCCATCAACAACGGCCACGGCGACTGGGCCATCAGCTGGAGCGCCTGGCAGGCCGGGAGCGCCCTGCGCGGCTGAGCCCGCCCCGATCCCGAGGACGCCTTCGATGCTTGCACCGGAGGCGTCCTTTTTCGTGCGTCGGCCGCTACTGAGAGCGCTCCCAGCAACAACGCCCCCCACCGGCCCGCGCGTTACGCCGGACAGCCGCGTCGGATACCGCCGAACCGCTCACCCGCGACGCCAATCCTTTACACGGCCGACCCGGCTTCTTACTCTTCCACTCTGGAAGCGCTCCCAGAACCGAGGAGGCGGAGTGCGCACTTCAGCGTTGAAGGCGTTGTCCCAGGCGGTCGTCGCGGTGCTCGTGCTCGGCTTGAGCCTGGTGGTTCCGGGAGCGCCCGCGGGCGCCGCGGGGAAGTTCGACTACGGTGAGGCGCTGCAGAAGGCCGTCTGGTTCTACGACGCCCAGCGCTCCGGGGCGCTGCCCGCCGGCAACCGGGTCTCCTGGCGCGGCCCGTCCGCCCTCGACGACGGCAAGGACGTCGGGCTCGACCTCACCGGCGGGTTCTACGACGCCGGTGACCACGTCAAGTTCGGGCTGCCGTTCGAGTCCAGCATGACCATGCTCGCCTGGGGCGCGCTGGAGAACCGGGCCGCGTACCAGAGCTCCGGCCAGTGGGCGTCGCTGCTGTCGAACCTGCGCTGGGGCGACGACTGGCTGATCAAGGCGCACCCGCAGCCCGACGTGCTCTACGGCCAGGTCGGCAAGGGCGACGACGACCACAAGTGGTGGGGCCCCGCCGAGACGATGACCATGGCGCGGCCCGCGTACCGCATGGACGACTCCTGCCCCGGCTCGGACCTCGCCGGCGAAGCCGCCGCGCAGATGGCCGCGAGCTCGATGGTGTTCCAGGGCAGCGACGCCACCTACGCGGCGACCCTGCTCACCCACGCCAAGCAGCTGTACTCGTTCGCCGACAACCACCGCGGCGTCTACTCCAACTGCATCACCGACGCCCAGAACTTCTACAAGTCCTGGAGCGGCTACCAGGACGAGCTCGTGTGGGGCGCGATCTGGCTCTACAAGGCCACCGGCGACAGCAGCTACCTGACGAAGGCGCGCGCCGAGTACGAGAAGCTGTCCACCGAACCGCAGACCACCACCCGCTCCTACCGCTGGACGCTGGCCTGGGACGACAAGTCCTACGGCGCCTACGTCCTGCTCGCCCAGCTCACCGGCGACCCCGAGTACGTCGCCGACGCCAACCGCTGGCTGGACTGGTGGACCACCGGCGTCAACGGCCAGCACGTGCCCTACTCCCCCGGCGGTCAGGCCGTGCTCGACCAGTGGGGCTCGCTGCGGTACGCGGCGAACACCGCCTTCGTGGCCCTCACCTACTCGGATTGGCTGCGCAGCGGCGATCCCACCCGCGCCACCACCTACCACGACTTCGGCGTGCGGCAGATCGACTACGCCCTCGGCGACAACCCGCGCGGCGCGAGCTTCGAGGTCGGGTTCGGCGTCAACCCGCCGCGCAACCCGCACCACCGCACCGCGCACGGGTCCTGGGCCGACAACATCAACGAGCCGGCGCAGAGCCGGCACATCCTCTACGGCGCGCTCGTCGGCGGCCCCAGCTCGCCCAACGACGCCTACACCGACGACCGCACCAACTACACGATGAACGAGGTGGCCCTCGACTACAACGCCGGTTTCACCAGCGCGCTGGCCCGCCTCTACGGCGAGTACGGCGGCGCCCCGCTGGCCGCCTTCCCGCCCAAGGAAACCCCGGACGGCCCGGAAATCCTGGCCCAAGGCGCGCTCAACCAGCCCGACGGCGGCACGTTCACCGAGGTCAAGGCGTACGTCCTCAACAAGTCGGCGTGGCCGGCCCGGACGTTCACCGGCTCGCTGCGGTACTACTTCACGCTCGACGGCGGCACGACGCCGAGCCAGATCTCGGTCACGTCGGCGTACAACCAGTGCGACGCGCCGACCGTGCACCAGTTCTCCGGCGCGGTGTACTACGTCGACGTCCCGTGCTCCGGCGGCGTCGCACCCGGCGGGCAGTCCCGCTACCGCAAGGAGGTGCAGTTCCGGATCAGCAGCACCGGCACCTGGGACCCCGCCAACGACTGGTCGCACACCGGTCTCGCCCCCAGCGGGAGCGCGCCGGCCAACGACCCGCAGCTGGTGCTCGCCCTGGGTGGCGCGGTGCTGTGGGGCAGCGAACCGGAACCGTCCACAGCGGACACGACCCCGCCGTCGGCGCCCACCGGGGTCACCGCGACCGCCGGCAGCACGAGCGTCGGTCTCACCTGGACCGCCGCCACCGACGACGTCGGCGTCGCCGGGTACGACGTGCTGAACTCCGCCGGGACGGTGGTCGGCAGCAGCACGGCGACCAGCTACCAGGTCACCGGCCTCACGCCGGGCACGGCGTACACGTTCTCGGTGCGCGCGCGGGACGCCGCCGGCAACCGGTCCCCGGCCAGCAGCCCGGTTTCGGTCACCACCACGACCAGCGGCGGCAACCCGGGCACCGGCTCGCTGGCGGTCCAGCAACGCGGCGGCAGTGACGCGGCAGGCAGCCAGATCCGCACCAGCCTGCAGGTCGTCAACCGGGGCAGCACGTCCCTCGCCCTGACCGGCGTCACCGCCCGCTACTGGTTCACCGGAGACGCCACCAACCCGAGTTACCAGATCTGGTGCGACTACGCGGTTGCGGGCTGCGCGAACGTCACCTTGCGCGTGGTGAAGCTCAGCACCCCGCGCCCGGGAGCCGACGCGTACGTCGAACTCGGCTTCACCGGCGGCACCCTGGCGGCGGGTGGGAGCACCGGAGAAGTGCAGGTGCGCGTGGCCAAGGCCGACTGGTCGGCGTTCAACCAGGCGGACGACTACAGCTACCGCACGGCGGCGGCGTTCACGGACCTCGCCACCGCCACCGCCTACCAGTCGGGAACGCTCAGCTGGGGCACCGAGCCCTGATCGCCGGCCTCCGTCCACCGGCCTTTGTGGACGGAGGCTCGCTGTTCGGGTCAGAGGTTGTCGACGCTCCCTTGTCAGGATCGCCCTGACGGTCTACCTTGATGTCAGGTTCTCCCTGACGAAAGGTGCCGATCGTGAACCGCTGCTCCTTCTGCAGGCGATCAGCCGAGAGCGTCGACACGCTCGTGGCCGGCCCCGGTGTCTACATCTGCAACGAGTGCGTGTCCCTGTGCGCCGAGACCGTGGCCAACAAGCCGGCCGGCCTGACGCGAGCCACCCCGATCTGGGTGGGCATCGACGACGAGGCGTTGCTGGCTCAGCTACCCCGCATCGAGGCGATCCGCCACCAGGTCGACGACGATCTGCGGGCGTGGGTCGGCGAGGCTCGGCGACGCGGCATCTCGTGGGACCGGGTCGGCGCCTCGCTCGGGATGCGCCGGCAATCGGCATGGGAACGGTTCTCGTGACGCGCCGCCGGCGGGATGGTGATCCCCCGCCGAACCGTCGGCCGTCACCCGACCCGCAGCACCTAGCGGTCGGTCCGGCGGCGGACCAGCAGTGATCCGCCGCCGGTCGTCAGCGCCTGCCACGGGCTTTCGGGACGGCCGCGGGCGAGCCACACGCCCAGGAACGCCGGCCACACGACCATCGAAGCCATCTGGGTCAGGAACCACGGCAGGCTCCCGAAAATCGTGAACAACGACAGCCGGCCCCGCTGGCTGATCCCGGCGCGCGACCGGCCCACGATGACCGACGCGAACATTCCCACGAGATAACTGAGCGCGAATGCCGTTCCCATGCTGTGTTCCCCTTCTGCAACAGGATTTTGCGAGAGCGTGCGCCCCGCGGGGGTTTGTGCCCGCTAGAGTCGACGGCTGCCGCCCGGTGTTACGGCGGCGGGCAACCGGCAGCCGGCTTCACCCGATCAGCGGAGGCGTTCGATGTGGGGAAGAAAGGCACCCAGGACGTCATTCGGTTACCAGGCACCGGCCGGAGCGCGGATCGTCGGCTGGCGGTGCCACGCCGACGGCTGTCACCAAGGCGGCCGGGAAATCCCGCGCCGGTGGCCGTTCGGGTGCCCGGGCTGCGGGCACCCGGCCGACCCGGTTTTCGCCGAGCCGTGGGAACACGAAGCCCGGGGGTACGAGCTGCGCAGCCTGGCCACCTCCGCCGAGAAGAACGAACGGGAGATCGCCACCCTCGATCTGCTCGTTTGGCGCTACGAAACGGCTTTCCGCAACGGCGACCGCCCCGGCGCGCAGGCGGTGCGGGAGGAGCTTCGAGCCACCGCCGCCCGGTTGCGGGCGGACGACCCCGGCTGGAACCTGTCCGCGGCGCGGTTCCGGATGGTCGGGCTGGCGGTCGACGCCGGTGAACTCACGGCGGCCGCTCACGAAGTCCTCGCCTACTTCGAAGACGTCCGCGATCTGTCCGAAAAGGACCTGGAGCACAACGACGGCCGGAGCCAGGCGCGGCTGTTCTTCCACACCTGTCTCGTTTTCCTCGGTGACCCGCGCTCGGTCGGCCATCCGGAAGAGGCCGGCGTCACCGCGGCGATGACGAAGATCGGCGACCTGCTGCGCGCATCGGACTACCTGACGATGGACCTGGAAAACACCTACCGGGAGGCGATGCGGCTGCGGGCCGCGATGCACGGTGCGACCCGCCCCGCAGCGCCCGAGTGGGTACCGCCCGCGGTGGGGACCGGTGCGGACGCCGATCCGGCACCCGCGCCGCAAGTCCGGACCCGGCTGCAGCACGCGGCCACCGTCGTCGCCGCCGCGAAAGCCGGGACGAAGCCGGAGGCACTGGCCGCGGCGCTCGACGACATGGCGGCGCTGGTGACCGCGAGCGGCGACGCCCGGGCGGCCGGCGTGCTGGCCGACGCGGCCCTCACGGTGGCCGAGGCCCACGACGATCCCGCGCCGCTGTTCGCCGCGGCGGAGCGGCTCCCGGCCGCTTCCCCGCTCGCGCGCCTGCTGCGCGCCCGGGCCCACCTCATCGCCGGACGGCTCGAGGAGGCCGTCACCGAAGCCGGCGCCGCGTTGACCGAGCCCGGCGGCGCCCGCGGCGAAATCCGGTCCCACCTGCACGCCGTGCGCGGCTGGACGCTGGTGCAGCTGGACCCGGCCCGGCTGGACGACGGCATCGACGAGTGCCGCCGTGGCCGGGAGTCCGCCCGGGTGAAGCGGACTCCCGCCGATCTGCCGCTGGCCCGGCTGCTCGTCGAAAAGGCGTTGCACCAGGACACCCCGGTGGAGCACGCGGTTCCGCTGCTGCGGGAAGCCCGTGCGTTGGGCAGGCGGTCCGGCCCGGATGCCGGCCTGGTCGCGCAGGAAGCCGAGTCCGCGCTGGCCGTCCTGACCGGCCGCGGCGATCTCGGCCGGCGGGCGCGGGCGTGGCGGACCGCGGTGGGCCACGGCGAACGGGCGCCGGTCGCGGCCCGGCTGCGCCTGGCCACGGCGTGGGTGCGCTGGGCGCTCGGGACCAACGAAATCGAACCCGCCGCGGAGGCCTACCACCACCTGGTGTCGCTGATCCCGGACGCCATCCGGGTCCGCTACCGCCCGGAAGCGAGAACGCGGGTGCTCACCGCCCTGCGGGAACACACCGAGGAGGCGGGGTACTGGCTGGCCAGGGCCGGCCGCTTCCGCGACGCCGCGGTGGCGCTGGAGACCGGGCGGGCGGTCGCGCTGAGCACGCTGGTCGAACGCGACGACCCGCGGATGGCCGAGGCGCTGCACGAAGCCGGCCGCGGCGACCTGCTGGACCGCTACCGGCAGGCGCTCGCGGAGGTGGACGCCCACGAGCGGGCACCGGGCGGTACCGGCCACCGCGCGTGGACGGAGTTCCGGACCGTCACCCGGGAGATCGCCGACGTCATCGGGGCCGACCCGGCCCAGCCCGCGGTGGAGTACGCCGACGTCACCGCCGCGACCGGGGACGGCGCGATCGTGTACGTCGCGGCCGCCCGGGCGAGCGGCTACGCCATGGTCGTCGCGGCGCAGCACGACCCGCAGTGCGTCTGGCTGCCGGAGCTCGCCCGGGGCGCGGTCGAAGCCTGGCTCCGCGACCAGGCCGGGTACTTCGCCCGGCGCGCCCTGCGCCTCAAGCGGGACCTCGACCGGCTGTGGGCGTCCGGGCTGCGTGACCTCCTGGCGTTCTACGCGCACGGCCCGATCGTCACGCTGGTCCCCGTCGGTGTGATGACGCTGCTGCCCCTGCATGCGACCGCTCCGCACCCATTCCGGTGTCCCCGGTGCGGTACGCGCCCAACGCCCGCACCCTGCGCTGGTGCGGCGCCCGCTACGCGGCGCTGGCGGCCGAGCCGGCGACGCTCCTGGTCGTCGACGTCCCGGACGCGCCAGGCCTGGCGCACCTGACCCACGCAGCCGGTGAAGCAGCCGCGGTGGCCGCCGTCCGGCCCGGCGGGTGCACCACCCGGTCCGGGGCCACCTGGGCGGAATTCGCCCGGGTGGCCCCGGACCACGACGTCTGGCACATCGCGTGCCACGGGCACGCCGAACCGCACGCGATCATGGAAAGCCGGCTCGCCTTCGCCGACCGCCAGGTGACGATCAACGACCTGCGTGACCGCTTTCCCTTCGCACCCCGCAGGCTCGCCATCGTCTCGGCGTGCGACATGCACACGACGGGGACGGACCTGCCGAACGAAACGATCGGCCTGCCGTCGGCCTTGCTGCAGCTGGGGTTCGCCGGCGTGATCGCGGCGTCCTGGCCGGTGAACGACCGGGCCACCGCCTACCTGATGGTGCGGTTCCACCGCGAGTGGCGCCGCGGGGAAGTGCACCCGGCCGTCGCGCTCACCACGGCGCAGCGGTGGCTGAGGGACGCCACCCCGGCGGACCTGGTCGCGCTCGCCCCGGGCCTGCGGCCGCCGGACGACGGACCGCGGCCCTTCGCGCACCCGGTCTTCTGGGCGGCGTTCGCCTACACCGGCGGCTGAGCGCCGCTGTCCGGCCAGGTCCCGACGCCGTGCACTTCGTTCCACCGGAACAGCTCGTAGCCCTTCAGCATGATCTGGGGCAGGTGCCGGGCCCGTTTGACTTCGATGGCGGCGTCCAGCAGGGCGAGGGCGTCCGGGTCGCGGACGTCCGGCCCGGCCAGTTCGAAGATGAGGCAGGACGCCCCGTAGGTCGCGAACCCGGTGCGATCGCCGGCGACGGCGGCGCGGAGTTCGGCGGCGAACCCGGCCAGGTCCTGCTCGGCGAACCCGAGGAACGGCTGGATGCAGGTCGGGAAGATCTCGCCCGAGTCGACACCCGAGCCGCGGGCGTCGAATTCGAAGCGGCCCAGCAGTTCGAGGCGGCGGGCCGTGTCCGCGGGCAAGCGGGACTGCGCTCTGCGGCTGAACCAGGCCATCCCGTCGATCCCTTCCCGAGGCGGTGTCGACGAGCAGAGTCGTGGCGTGCCGCGGGCTTGTTACGCCGGGCCGGGACGCGGCACCGCGCTACCGCGCCGTCATGCCGGTTCTCCCGGGGCGGAGCCGATCAGGTCCGCCGACGGCGCGGCGGCGGTGCCGAGCAGGTGGGCGAGCGCATCGGTCAGCCTCGGGTGGCGGAACTCGTGCCCCACCGCGGTGAGCCGTCGCGGTTCGACGCGCTGGTCGGCGAACGCGAGCTCGCGGGCGCCGTCCTGGCCGAAGACCAGCCGAGGCCCGAACGGCGGCACCTTGAGCAGCGTCGGCCGCTTGAGGACGCTGCCCAGCGTGCGCGTGTACTCCTCGTTGCGCACCGGTTCCGGGCTCACCGCGTTGACGGGTCCACTGAGGACGGTGTCCGTCAGCGCCCGCAGGTAGACGTCGGCCAGGTCGTCGACGCCGATCCACGGCATCCACGGCCGGCCCGCGCCGAGCGGGCCGCCGAGCCCGGCGGCGAACAGCGGGTACTGCAGCCGCAGGAGCCCGCCGCGCGGGCTCAGGACCAGGCCGGTCCGCACCCGGACCACGCGCAGGCCCGCCGCCGATGCCGGTTCGGTGGCCGCCTCCCAGCCGGCGACGACGTCGGCGAGGAACCCCGGCCCTGGCGCGCTTTCCTCGGTGAGGACCTCGTCACCGCGGTCGGGTCCGTAGTAGCCGACCGCGGACGCCGAGACGATCACCTCCGGACCGTCGGCGGTACGGGCGGCCAGGTCCGCGAGGGCTCGCGTCGGGGCGAGCCGGCTGTCGCGCACGGCCCGCCGGTGCCGGTCGTCGAACCGGCCGGCGACCGGGACGCCGGCCAGGTGCACGACCGCGTCGACGCCGGCGAGCAGGTCCGCGGCAGGTTCCTCCGGCTGCCACGTCCGCTCGTCCGGCGTCTCGGCGGCCCGCCGCACGAGGCGGACGACCCGGTGTCCCCCGGTGGTCAACAGGGCGGTCAGCACCGTCCCGACGAGGCCGCTCGCCCCGGTCACCGCCACGGTCAGCGGTTCGTGCCGGTAGCGCCGGTGCGCGGCCAGGTCGGCGGCCAGCCGGCGGTGCCGGTAGGCGAACATCGACCGCAGGAACGCCTCGGGCACCGGCGTGTCGACGTGGTCGGTGACCGCCGGGCAGCAGCAGCTTCGCCGTGCCGTCACGGAGCGATCCGGCCTCCGCGCCGACGCGCACCGGCTGCCACGGCGGGGTGAGCCGCGTGATCGCGCCCGGCCGCGCGTGCCAGGCGAAGACGTCTTCGACCGCCGCTCGGACGACCGACCGAAAGACCTTGGCCACAATCACCTCTTGATGCACAGACGATGCAATGCGGCAAGCGTACGAGAGTCACGCCTGTTCCGCGCGATGAAGGACATCCGCTGCGCTGCAAAACCGATGCACGATCGACCGACGTAGCAGGTTCACTACGCAGACGCCTCTGGCCAAATCGGGCGGAAGTGAGTAGAACTCACCTTTATGCCCGAACTGAGAATATTCAGCCTGCTTGCCCGGATCGGGTTGACGTGCTACGCGGCGGTGCACCTGATCGTCGCGTGGCTGGCCGCGCAGGTCGCCCTGGGCGACAACGAGCGTGCCGACAAGGCGGGCGCACTCCAGATCGTCGCGGCCGAAGGCGGCGCGTGGCTGCTCTGGCTCGTCGCCGCCGGCACCGGGGTGCTGGCGCTGTGGCAGCTCCTCGAGGCGGTCACCGGCCATCGGCACGCCGCACCGCGGCGGCGGTGGGCGCGGCGGGCGGTCAGCGGTGTCGAAGTGGTGCTGTACGGCCTCGTCTCCTACAGCGCCGCGAAGACCGCAACGGGCGCTTCGGGCAAGGCCGGTTCCGTGGTCGCCGGCGTGCTGACCCGGCCGTGGGGCGCGGCCGCGGTGATCGCGGCGGGCGTCGTGGTCATCCTGGTGGCGGCGTGGCTCGCCTACCGGGGCGCCCGGAAGAAGTTCCTCCACGACCTCGACTTCGGCGGCGCGTCAGCCACCCTGCGGCGGTCGGCCACCCGCCTCGGGCAGATCGGCTGGTGCGCCGTGGGAGTCACCTACGCGACCGTCGGCGCGATGTTCGTCCTGGCGGCGGTCCGCTACGACCCCGCCAAGGCCGGCGGCTTGGACCCGGCGCTGAAGACGCTGGCCGTGCAGCCGTACGGACAGGCCCTGCTGCTGGCGCTGGCGGCGGGAATCGCGGTGTTCAGCGTGTTCGCGCTGCTGGAGGCGCGATACCGCCGCCTGTGACAGCCGCCGGCTCGAGCGCGTCCCGTGGCTACCGGTGCAGGTGCTGCGTCCAGTCCGCGGGCACGCGGTCGGCCGGGCCGGGCGCGGCTTGGGCCAGCGGACGGTGCTGCGGGCCCGCGAGCTCGGGGCCGGACTCGTACAGGACCTCCTCGCCGAAGTCCCAAAACCACTCCTCGCCGGGCTCGAAGCTGCGGGCCAGGCGGTGCCCGGTCGCCGCGGCGTGCCCGCTCGCGTGCTGGCCGGGCGAGGAGTCGCAGCACCCGATGTGCCCGCACTGGGCGCAGCGCCGGAGGTGGAACCACCAGCCCTGCGGGTCCGCGGCGTCGCAGTCCGCGCAGCCCGTGCCGCTCGGCGCCACCGAAGGGTCCACACCCTGCATGCTCACTCCTCTGCTCGGGCCGCGTACGGCCGCCACCCCACCGAAAGGCTACGGCCTGCCGGCGGGAGCGGCGATCACCGCGGTCCCGCCGTGTGCACCAGGACGTCGAGGGCCGGCTGGAGCTCCGCCCAGCGCGAGTCGCCGACCGAGGCGTAGACCGCGTAGTCGTGGTCGTTCGCGCGCCAGTACCAGCCCAGCGCGTGGCGGCGCTCGCCGGTCTTCGAGGTGAACCGGAACTCCCACACGACGTCGCCGGCGTGGTCCGAGGTCAGCTCGTCGAGGCGGAGCCGCTCGTAGTCCTTGCGGATGCCGGGCGAGGTCTGCTCCAGCTGTGCCACCGCGTCCACCAGTGACATCACCGGTGTCGGGCTGCCGCTGTACCGGATGATCGCCCCGGAGCCGTCCGGGGCGTCGGCCTCGTCCGTCGTCGCGAACGCGCCGCGCTGCACCGACCACCCGGCCGGGATGCTGACCGTCACCCCCGCCGGGCCGGTCACCCGCTGGTAGCCGTCCGGCACCGCCCCGGCCGAGTACGACGTCTCCGTCGGTTCCGTGGTCGAGGTCGACGACGACGCCGTCGTATCGGTCTGGACGTAGGTGGGTGAGTAGGTCGGGACGTAGGTCGAGTACGCGGCCGCCGCGCTGCCGGCGCCCAGGACCTGACTGTCGGGGCCGGACGGCGGCGCGGGCCGGTACGTGACCGCCGAGACGACGATGACCGCCGTCACGGCGGCGAACGCGGCGATCCCGGCACCGACCACGACCTTCACTCGGCCGGCGCGCTTGCCCTCGCCGGCTTCGGGTGGCGGTTCCTCGAAGGTTTCGGGCCGGATCACCGCGATTGGCTCCGTGGGCGGACCGTCGATCCGGGGACCCACGGGTTCCGCACGGCTCGGCGCACCGGCGGGCGCCCGCGCCGGACCCCACAACGAACCCCGCGGCGGCTCGTTCCCGGGTTCGTCGAAAACACCGGATTCGTTCACTTCGGGCACCTTTCCCCTCGGCGGCACGCCGGGTGAGCGTTTCTCAATCGAGACTTCCGGGGCGCGCCATCACCCGACACAATCGCAATCGGTTCGCGTTCTGTTTCGGTCCGGCGCCCGCCGGTTTTGGCGAACCCGCGATGGTGAGGAATGACGATCATGCCTGCCTCCTGCCTTTCCTGCGGAAACCCGCTGAGTTCGGCCGACACCGATTGCCCGTCGTGCGGCGGCCGTCCCGCCGCTTCCGCGGGCCGCGCCGCGACCGGGACGGAACCACCCCGCGTCCCCGGCAGGCTCGCGACCGGCACCGTGGTCCGCTCCGGTCCCGTCCGCCACGAACCGGTCCTCCCCCGCGGCTTCGTGTGGGCGAGCCGGATCGGAGCGGTGCTCACCGGCGCGGCGCTGGCCGTCGCCGTGCTCGCGCACGCGTCCCTCGCACCGCTGCTGGCGATCTGCGGGGCCGTCGCCGTGGTGCTCCCCGCTCTCGGTGCCGGCTTGCGGGCGACGCTGCCCGCTGCCGCCCGTGACGCCGAAACCCCCTGGTGGCCGTGGGTTCTTCCGCTGCAGGAGCGGGCGCGGGCCCGAACCGCGGACGTCGCCGACCTGGTGCTCAAGGACGTGACGGGAGCCGAACACGTCTGCGTCGTCACCGGGAAGCTGACGCCCGCCGGCCCGGACGCCGGCACCGCCGTCGAGGTCTACGGGCGGCGCGACCGCTCCGGCCGGGTGGTCGTCCGGCAGGTCGTGGTCGCCGGCACCGGCCGGGTGCTGCGGCCCCGGCTGCCCCTGGCCGGCCGGCTCACGCGGGCCGCCGCCGCTGCCACCGCCGTCGTCTGGTTCGCGGCCGCGACCGGCTTGCTCGTCCTGGCCGCCGGCTGACGCGTTGCGCCATCCGGGTGATGTCCGCGCCGGCCGTAATAGCCGCCGCCCGCGCGACGACTAGGGACGAGAAATGTCTCACCCCAGGGAGCCGGCACGGTGCCGAAACCATTGATCACCCGGCAGAACGCGACGCTTTCCGGGTCGCGGCGCGCCACGAACAGCACGACGACGACCGGCGGCAGGCTGAAATCCGGCCGCCGCTCCGAAAACTACCTGCGGGCGGTTCGCGCGCTCGACGCGTCGGGCAGCCTCAGCGCGGTGGAGATCGACGAGTTCGTCGACGGAGTGCGCCGGGAATTCGCCGACAAATACCACACGATTCCGTTCGGGATCGTGGCCGAGTGCTTTCTCGGCGAACCGTTCGAGGTGCACACCCTCGCGCTGGACGGGTCGATCATCGAGCACTACCGCCGCGGGCAGGCGCTGCCCGCGGCGCTCGAACGCGCCCGCGCCCTCGCCGTGTCACCGGCCTACCTGGCCATCGAGGTCTACCCGGACCGGCTCGTCTGCGTGCGCGCGGACGGCTCGGTCGTCCTGCTGGAAGGTGAGTCGTGAACGAGGTCATCCTGTCCCGCCAGATCAGCGCGGTCGGCCAGGCGGTCAGTCAGCTCGCCGACTCGCAGGTCGCGCTGCACCAGCAGCAGGCCGTGCTCCAGCAGTCGATCGGCCAGGTCGCCGACGCGCAGGACCGCACCCAGGGCGAGCTGCTCGGCCTGCGGGCGGAGTTCACCGAATACCGGCGCCGCGACGAGCTCCGCCACAACCTCCAGGTCGCCCACACCGAGATCATCCAGGTGCGGCAGGAACTGGAGACGGAGTTCGGGCACTTCGCCGAAGTGCGCCGGCTGGCCACCGGCGCGTTGCAGGCGCTGGACGTCGGGATCGTCACGCACGGCACGATGCGCCAGCTGTCCGAAGAGCTGATGCTGGTCACCCCGCGGTACTGGCTCGCGCCCGCGCTGGTGGCCGTCGCCGCCTGGATCCGCGACGACCCGGACCTGGCGCAGAAGGCCCTGGTGGAGACGACCCGCCGGGACAACGACAAGGCCGCCCTCTTCTTCGCGCTCGTGCTGCGCCGGCACCAGCGCAACGAGGCCACCGCGCGGTGGCTGCGCCAGTACACCGCGCGCCAGGACCCCACCGGGCTGTCCCGCGAATTCACCGTCATCCTCGACGCGGTCAGCACCGGCGCGTTCGGCCACGAGTCGAAGCACCTGGTGATGCGGCAGCTCGGCGAGTGGTACGAGCGCCTCGCCGACGACCGCGAGATCGTCGACCGGCAGGTGGACCGGTGGGCGCGCCTGCTCGACGCCGACCGGCGGCCGGTCGACCCGCGCTACACCGTGCTCCCGGCCATCAGCCCGACCTGGCCGCAGCTCAAGGAGCTCTACGAAGGCGCGACCGTGCACCGCACGGCGGAAGAGCGGTTCCGGGCGATGTTCACCGGCGAGCTGCCGCAGTCCGAGGACCTGCGCAAACGCGTCGACGACATCCTCGACGGGCTCGTCACCGGCTACGACGTCGAGGAAGCCCCGCTGCGGCGCAAGGAACACGAGCTGCAGGAGATCGTCAAGGCCGACGGCGACAAGACCAAGGCGGCCAAGGCCGTCCAGACCGCTGCGCCGCTGCACGAGGAGACGGTCGACTTCCTGACCCTGCTCAGCAACGCGGCGGTGGGCGAGCGGCGCACCGGCACCTCGCCCGGCACCCAGCGGTTCGCGGTGGCGCTGGCGAAGGACTGGATCGTCGAGGGCGCCGGACGGCTGGAGGCGGCCAACGTGGCCGCGCAGCCCGCGGCCGTCGAGTTCGCGCTCGAAGGGTGGTCGGCGCGGATCGACCAGACCACCGGCGAAGCGGACCTCGTCGCCGGCCTGGCGGCGCACATCGACGCCGAAACCGCGGCCGCCGTCGCCAAGGTGAAGTTCACCGGCCCGCCGCTGTCCGCCGCGATCATCGCCGGGCTGGTGCTGCTGGCGGCGCTGTGGGCGGGGCTGGAGCACAACGCCGGGCTCGCGGTGTTCTTCCTGCTCGGCACGGCCGCCCTCGCCGGGTGGTCCGCCTACCAGGCCCGTGCGCTGCCCGCGCGTCGCCAGGAACTGCGGCGCCAGGGCGAGCAACGCCGGGCCGTCGCGGTCGCGCAGCTGCGGGGCGGCATCGCCGAGCTGGTGGACCTGCGGGGCGAGTGGGAACGCGAACTGGCCCTCGCGGAGCCCCTGCGGGCGTACCTGAACCGGTTGAACAGCACGGCGTTCGCCGCCACGGCGCCCGGTGCGAAGCGAGGAGCGTGACATGCCCAGAGCGATGACCGGCCGTCCGGAAGACCGCGACCGTCCCGAAGAGCCGCAGGCCCGGCACGTCCTGCAGGACGACGAGGTCGCGCTGGAGCTGCCGGGCTGGGACCTGCTGCCGCCCGCGGAGTTCCTCCGACGGCGCCCCCGGAAGTGACGGCGTGCACCGGACACCCGGGCCGTACGCCGCGTGGGTGAGCTGGCTCGCGGCCTTCGGCCGGGGCGAGGACCTGCCGGCGGGCCACCTGGCACCGTTCGACGCCGAACTCGGGGCGCAGCTGGCCGAGCGGCTGGCCCGGCACGTCGCGGACGCGTTCCACGACCGGTTGCGCCGCTGGCAGGAAGCGTTTTCGCGTGACCAGCAGCTGCTGCTCGCCCAGCCGGAGCGGGCGGTGACCGTGCTCCCGGTGGTCCTGGCGGACGCGCGGAAGCGGCTCAGTCCGCTGGTGGCGTTCACCGTCCACCCCGGACTGCCGGCGGACCTGCGCACCAGTGTCGCCGACACGCTGCGGGAGACGATCTCCTCGGCGCAGCGGAGTCTCGAGGATTCCGTGCGGGACGCGCCGGTCGAGCTGCGCAACGCCGTCCGGCAGAACAGCCTCGAGCCCGCGCTGACCCGGACGGCGGCACCGGCGCCCACCGGACCGGCGCGCGGCCGCCGCGTCATCCTCGACTAGGGAGAACACACCCATGCCCAACGGGGCGGAGACGAAAGCACGCATCGAGTCGTACCTGCTCGCGCGGATCCCGTTCGTGTCCGTGCGCACGGTCGAACGCGGACGTGCGCTGGAGATGCTCGGCGAGCTGGCCAGGGAGAAGCAGCTCGACATCGTCGTGCACACGCTCAGCCAGGGCTTGCGCGACCTGAAGAACCGGCAGGTGCTGTCCGACGACAAGTCGCTGCTCGGCGCGCTCGAGCTGGCCGGAGAATGGTTCCAGGCGCGGGCGAACCAGACCGTCGTGTTCACCGACGTCCAGCACCTCGGCGACGACAACGAGATCTCACGGCGGTTCGTCGACCTCGCCCAGCTGGCCGAGGAGCACGGCGGGTGCATCATGGTGATCACCGCAGACCCGACCTGGAACACCCTGCAGCGCATGGGGATGGCGGTCACGCTGGACCTGCCGGACGTCGACGAGATGCGCGCGGAGATCGAGGACTTCCTGCACCAGTACGCGGGCGAGATCCGGATCGAGTGGGGCCCGGCGGAGTGCGAAGAGGCCGCGTCGATCCTCACCGGCGTCACGAAGATCGAGGCGCTGAACATCCTCGCCACGTTCGTGGTGCGCAAGTCCATCACCAAGGCGGAGCTGGTCGAGCTGGGCCGCGCCAAGGATTCGATCTTCAGCGAGCTGGCCGGCATCGAGCGGGTGCCGGTGCGGGCCGGCGACCACCTGGTGGGCGGGCTGGCCGGCCTGCGGCGGTGGCTGGACCGCAAGCGTCCGCTGCTCACCATGGACCTGCGCGACCGCGGGATGCGGCCGCCCCGAGGGGTGCTCCTGGTCGGCGTGCCGGGCTGCGGGAAGTCGTTGTCGGCCAAGGCGATCGCGAGCGACTGGCAGCTCCCGCTGTACCGGCTGGACATCGCGTCGGTGCTGGGCAACTACGTCGGCCAGTCGGAGAGCCGCTTCCGCGAGGCGCTCGCCACGGCCGACGCCGTCGCGCCGTGCGTGCTGTGGATCGACGAGATCGAGAAGGGCCTGGCCGGGTCGGGCACGGACAGCACCGGCGTCACGACCCGGCTGGTCGGCCAGTTCCTGTACTGGCTGCAGGAATCCCCCGCCCGGGTGTTCGTGGTGGCGACCGCGAACGACGTCCGGGCGCTGCCGCAGGAACTGCTGCGCAGCGGCCGGTTCGACGACATGTTCTTCGTGGACCTGCCGGACGCGGAGGAGCGGCGCGAGATCATCCAGATCTACCTGCGCAAGTACCTGCGGGTCCCGGTGGCGGAGGACGTGGTCGACGAGCTGGTGCGCCTCAGCGACGGCTTCGCCGGTTCCGACGTCGAAGCCGCGGTGAAGGAGATCGGCTACGAGGCGATCGCCGCGACCGACGACCGGGACGTGCCGGTCGAGTTCTACCGCGACGCGTTCCGGAACATCGTGCCGCTGGTGCGCTCGGCACCGGAACGCATCGACGAGGTCCGGCAGCTGCGCGACCGGGCCATCCCGGCGTCGGGGAAGGTCCGGGACTCGGCGGAGAAGGCCGGCTCGCGCCGCGTCGTCCTCGGCTGATGCGCCGCCGATGACCACCGGGCACCTGAGCGAAGCGGAAGTCCACCGCTGGGCGGGTGAGCTGGCCGCGCAGGTCGAGCGGGATCCGCTGGGGACGGATCCCGCGCGGACCGGGGTCTTCGGCTACCTCCTGATGGATTCGCTCGACGACTCGGCCCCCGGCTTCGCGGCCGACCTGGACACCGCGACACTCCTGCTCGAGCACGGCGTCGGGTTCGCGTCCGACGACGACCTGGCTTGCTCGTGGCGGACGGCGCTGGCCGTCGGGCACGCCTACCGGGCCGGCGCCGGCGCGACGGCGCACTGGACCGCCGCCCTCCACTGGGTACAGCAGGCGGTCGCGACCGCGCGGACGTCCGAAGAGCTCACCGAAGCGGTGCTCACCGAGGCCGACATCCACGCCGACCGGCTCGCGGCGTTGTGGGACGACGACCTCATCGCCCCGGAGACGCGCCGGAAGGAGCTCGACGGCTCGCTGTCCGCGCTCACCGCGCTGGCCGGGCGGCTGGCCGACCCCGCCGACCGGGCACTGCTCGACCTGCACCGGGCCCGGCTGTTCGGCGCGCGGTACGACCTCCTGGCCGCGGACACCGACCTGCGGCACGCGATCGCGCTGGCGGACAACGCACTGGGCGGCCTGCCCGCCGGGCACCCGGCGCTGCCGGAGGGGATGTCGCTGCTCGCCGGCCTCCACCGCGAGCGCTACCTGCAGAAGGAAGACCCCGACGACCTTCACACGGCCCTCGCCCTGGCTTCCGCGGCCGCCGAAGCCACCGCGCACGACGATCCCGAACGGCCGGAGCGCCACCTGCTGCTGGCCCGGCTCGTCCTGACCCGCCGCAGGCTGGCGGCCGAACCGGACCCCGACGACCTCGACCGGCTCATCGACAGCCTCGCCGTCGCGGTGGAAGACGCGGATCCGGTAACCGCGGAGTGGTACGGCGAAGCCCTGCTCGAACGCGGGCAGGAGACGGGTAGCGTCGCCGACCTCACCGCGGCGACGGAGTGGCTGGCCCGAGGCGTGGTGGACCAGGACCCGGCGGACGAGGACGCGTGGTACGTCTGGAGCCAGCTCGCCGCGACGCACAGCGACCTGTTCGAGCGCACAGGCGAACAGCGCCACGCCGACGCGGTCATCGAGGCGGCCACCCGCGGTCTCGAATGTCCGGTACCCGATCCGGGATTCGCCTACGAATTCCACGCTCTCCGGCTCCACGCGGCGTTGCAGGAGGGCAAGCGCCCGGATCTCGAGGAGCTGCTTGGCCGGCAGCCGGTCGGGGAGTGGGTGCGGCAGGCGCACGCGATCGTCGACGAGATCGAGGGCGAGCTGTCCGAGGAGGCGGCGTGGCTTTCCTACCGGGTCGCGACGTCCTGGTACTGCCTCATGGTGCACACCGGACACCGGGTGAGCCCGGACGTCGGCGACTTCCGCACGCTGATCGGCTCGATGAGCGCGTTGTTCCGCAACGTGCTCACCCTGGATCTGGAACCCGAGCTCCGGTCGCTGCTCGACGTGATGATCGAGTTCTACGACAACGTCCACCGCATCGTCTCCGGAGACGGGGACGCGGACTTTTCCGCCTTCCGGCGCGCGTTCGCCGAGCCGGACCTGGCGGAGACCCGCGCGTGCCTCCTCCCGATCATGGCCGGTTTGCTCCCGATGGTCGGCGTCGTCACCGGATCGTTGAGCGCACTGGACGCGGGGATGGCGCTCTGCGCGAACGTGCGCGACGACGCGACCGTGGCTCCGGAACAGCGCGCCGAATCCGCGGCGATGTACGGGTTGTTCGAAATGACCCGGGCCGTCCACACCAAAGCGGGCGTGCGAGAGATCTACGACCTCGCCCGGAGCGCCCGGGACCTGTTCCAGGCGCTCCCTCCCTCACCGGCTTCCGCTCCGATCGTCGGCTTGGTCGAGACCATCGTGCGAGCCGCCGCGCCCGTCTTCGGCGATCCGTTGCCGGACCACTCTCCCGCTCCCGCGGGTGGGTGGATCGGGCAGGTCATGGGGCCGATGGTGATCGGCGCCGAGGCGACCACGGCCATCGGGAACAAAGATGTCCCCGCACTACGGGACATCTGCGCACGCTTGTCCAGATTGGACAGTCCGGGGCACGCCGAGGAGTCGATCGTTTTCCACGGCATGAGGGCCACCACGTACGACAATCTGTCGCAGCTCGATCCGAGCGACTCCGAAGCACTGGAGCTCGCGATCGACGACTACCGGCGCTGCTTCGCCGGGATCGTCATGGACAGCAGCCCCCTGCTGGCCGAACACGCGACATCACTCGCGGCCGCGCTGCGGCGCCGCGGCCGCCCTGAAGACTTCGACGAGAGCCGGAAGCTCGCCCGTCAAGTCGTCGAAAACGCGGCTTGGCGGGTGCTGATCCAGTCCGAAAGCGAGCACGCGATGGAGATCGCGCGCACCGCGATGGACGCCGCCGACCGGCTCGCCGGCTGGTGCGTCGACGATGGTGCCGTGGCCGAGCTCGTCCAGATCGTCGACGCGCGGCGCAGTCTTGTGCTGCGGTCGGCCAACACGACGCGCTCGGTCTCCGCTCAGCTCGGCACGCTCGGGCAGGACCGCCTCGCGCTCGAATGGGAAGCCACCGGCGGCGCCGACGAACCACTGGTCCCCGAGCACGGGGGGCCGGGCGCCGGGTGGGGCGCCCTGCGGCGCAAGGTGCTCCGCGTCCTGGCCGAGGACTCCGAAGACCTGCTCAGCCCGCCCACCGTCGAGGAACTCCAGCACGCCCTGCGCGCGCAAGGCTCCGACGTGCTCGCTTACCTGCTGCCGGCGAACGAGCACCACGGATCGCTCGCCGTCCTCGTGCCCGCGGAGGGCGAGCCGGTGGTGCTCCCGCTGCCCGCGCTGGGGCAGGCCGAGGCGGTCAAGCGCTACCAGGACGCCTACTCGGCGTGGGACACCGCCGAGCACGCCGCCGGCCCCGAGTACCGGCAGTGGTGCCGCGAACTGCGCGAAGTCTGCGGGTGGGCCTGGTCCGCGGCGGCCGGTCCGCTCCTCGCCAACGCCAACGCCAACGCCAACGCCGCAGCCACCGCCACCGCGGTCGCCGGGCGTGCACCGCGGCTCGTCCTGGTCCCGCTCGGCGTGCTCGGGCTCGTGCCGTGGCACGCCGCCCACCGCGTGGTCGACGGCCGTGACCGCCACCTCGTCCAGGACGCGGTCGTCTCGTACGTCCCCTCGGGACGGCTGTTCTGCGAGGCCGTGGCGCGCCCGGACGTGAGCGGTGACCAAGCCCTGCTCGTCGGGAATCCCGACGGTGCGCTGGCGGCCGGCGGGGTCGAAGCGGTGACCGTCCGGGACTCCTGCTACCCCGGCGGCGTCTTCCTCGGCGGCACCGGGCAGCGACGGTGGTGGATCCCCGCCCCGGCCGGTCCGGGCACCCCCGGCCAGGTGCGGGAGCACCTGCGCGGCCCGCTCGGCGTGCTGCACCTCGCCTGTCACGCCGTCGCGGAGGTGGGCAGCCCCCTGCGGTCCCGGATCACCTTGGCCGGGGGCGCGCTCTCGGCGCGGGACCTCCTCGAGCTGAGCCCGGCGCGGCCCCTCGAGCTCGCACTGGTCGTACTGGCCGGGTGCACGACGCAGGTGTCCGGAGTGGACTACGACGAAGCGCTTTCGCTGTCGGCGACGTTCCTGGCCATCGGCGCCCGGACCGTCGTCGGCTCCCTGTGGCGGGTGCCCGCCGGCTGGTCCACGGCCGCGCTGATGTGGCTGTTCCACGACAACGTGCGCCGCCACGGCCTCGCGCCGGCCGAGGCGCTGCGGCGGGCGCAGCTGGCCCTGCTCGAGGAGTCGCCGTCGCTCGACGCGCTGCCGGACGCACTGCTGGAGCTGCGCCCGGCCGGCTCGATCGGCGTCGAAGGCTGGGCCGGGTTCACCCTGCAGGGGCGGTGAACAGCACGTTCAGCAGGTCCGCGGCCGCGTCCTGGGTGAAGGCGGAAAGCACGTAGTAGTCGGCGATCGCCGGGAGGAACGCCAGCGGGATCTCCTCGGGCGAGTGGCCCGGCAGGACCACCGGCAGCAGCTTCTTCGTCCACCGGTCCCGGTCGCGGTGCAGCAGGTCGGCCAGCCTGCTGTATTCGGAGCGGACGCCGCGGTGGCGCGTGGCGTCGGTGAGCTCGCCGTCGCCCACCGCGCGGTACGCCGGCGACGCCACGACGATCACGTAGTCGGTGCGCAGGATCTGGGTCGCCGTCCACTCGTCCCAGTTGCGGCGCTGCTCCAGGCCGTCCTGGTCGACGCGCACGTCGACCCCGGCCCAGACCAGCAGCCGGCACAGCTTCATGACGGCCTGCTTGTGCGCCAGGGACTCCTGCGCGTACGAGACGAACACCCGGGGCCGGCCGTCACCCGCCGGCGTGGCCGGGACCTCCGGTTCCGGTGCTTCCGGGAGCCGCACGGTGAACGCGTCCGGCTCACCGCTCGCGCGGAGGCCGAACTCGCCGTCGCTCAGGTGGTAGGCACCCCCGGCCAGCACCCGCAGCTCGGTGCGCTCCGGCGGGGTCAGCAGGACCAGCCACGCGGTGTGCGTGCCGGCGTGGACGTCGCCGGTGTGCCGCCACCGCACCCGCGGGCTCCCCAAGCCGAAGCAGGCCACCCGCGGCCCGACCGCGGGCAGCGCGATGTTGGCTTCGCTCGCGTCGGCCGCCCAGTGGGCGCGGCCCTCGGCGCGGCGGACGAAGTTGAGCTGCCCGGTCAGCTCGTAGGTGACCGCGGGCTCGGCCGCGATGACCGCGCGGGGGATCGCGTCGACCACCATCACGTCGGCGGCGTCGAAGGCGAAGTGCACTTCCGCCCAGGACGGCGGCGTTTCCCCGGCGGGCACGTCGAATTCGTAGTTGACCCGCACGAGGTAGGCCGCGTGCCCGGCGAAGCCGGCCGGCAGTGGGTCGATCCGGTGCAGCTGCCAGCCGGAGAACCGGATCAGGCCGATCTCGATGCCGTCGGGGGCCAGCTCGACGGATCGCACGAGGGCATCGAGGAACAGCGGGACGCTGCCCGCCGTCCGGCGGTCCGGTGACGTACGCACGGTTCCTCCCGAAGGTCATCGAGTTTCTTCGACCACGCAACGGAAGGAGATCCGCCCCGTGGTCCCCGTCCCCGGCCGTCCGGCGCCGAACCGCTCGTGGCTCAGCAGCGTCGTCCGGTACAGCCCGGCACAGCCGTCCGACGCGGCCCGGAGCGCGGCGTCGGCGGCGTTGACGGTGTTCGTGGTGAAGCGGGCGCCGGCCAGCGCCGCCGGCTCGCGCACTGCCGGCTCGGGTCCGGCGGGCCACTGGTCCAGGAGTTCCCGCAGCGAGCGGTCCCCCGGCTCGCCGGACGACGCCCACACGGCGATGTCGAGGTAGCCGGTCACCGGCCCGTGGTAGACCGGCAACTCGTCGAGCTGCGGCGCCGGCAGGTACGTGGTCCGCTCGACGTGGACCGGTTTCCCGTCCGGCCCGCCGGTGAGGACCAGCACGTCCAGCCGGACCCCGGGTTCCGCGCAGACGTCACGCAGGCCGACCGCCACGTCGGCCGGCTCGCCGGTCCCGGAACGCCACAGCCACGCCGAGGTCTCCGGTCGTTCCTCGACCTCGAAGCGGGCGGTGCCGGCGGGCAACGCGGGCGCGGGGACCAGCTCGAAATCGATGGTGCGCACCGCGAAGCCCACTGCGCGACCCTGGTCCCTCGAGCCGGCCAGCGCGCGGAGGCTCCGGCCGAGGGCCGACCCGGCCAGCAGCGGCGCCGCCCGGACGCCGTCCTGTTCGAGGACACGGGCGTCGACCGGCCGGGACGTCACCAGCACGACGATCGTCTCCGGCCGGGGCACCTCGCGGGGCAGGTCGGCGGGCCAGCCCAACTCGACCCCGCGGAGCGCGCCGGTCAGGTCGTTGCCGCCGAAGGTGTACTGCCCGCCGAGGGTCAGCCGGACGCCGCTGGGTGATGACGGGTTCAGGAACGAGATACCGGACGAGACGCCGATGTCGAGCAGGGAGACGTAGACGGGATCCGGGCTTTCGTTGCGCACGCGGACGTAGACCCGCTGGTCCACGTGCAGCACGGCCCCGGACGTCGACAGCGGAACGGCCCGGCCGGCTTCGACGCGGCCGAACTCGATCGACACGGGCAGGGGCAGCGCTTCGGCCGGGACCTCGCTCAGGCAGCGCAGCGCACGGGCCCGCGCTATCCGGGTCAGGTCCCGCACGACCCGGCGGACGCCGTCCGGCCCGGCCGGGCGGGACGACCGGTGCAGCGGCCCGATCCCGTCCCGCACGACCAGGCCCCCGGCGTCGTCGCCGCCGACCTCGGCGGGGCAGTCGTCGCCGGGCTCGCCGACGCGCAGCAGCGGAGCCTCCTCGATGGCCTTGGCCAGGGGGATCAGGTCCGGCGCCGCGGCGCTCAGCCGGACCGGCATCGCCGGCACGACCGTGCGCAGCGGGTGGGCCCGCGCGCCGATCGGCAGTTCGGTCACCGGCGGCCGCGCGCGCAGGTCGCCCCAGGCGGCGGCCAGGTCCACCCGGTCGACCCGCACCTCGCCGATCCGCTTGCCCTCCGGACCGGCGGACTCCCCGGGTACGACGGCGAACTCGTCACCGGGCACGACGCCGAGCAGCGCGGCCCCGCTGAGGCGGACGCGGCCCGCCACGACGGCCGCGGGCAGGGCCGCGACCGGGTCGGCCTCGGCCACGTCGAACAGCAGCCGCCGCGCCGGTCCCTCGGCTTCCGGCCGCTGGACGGGCAGCAGCGCGAGCACCCGCCGCCGCACGCGGTCGACGACCGTCGCCCAGGAGACCGGCACCTCGGCGCCGTTCGCCTCGGCCAGGGTGCGGACCAGCACGTCGGTCAGCAGCCCGGTCCGGACCCCGTCGGCGTTGACGTATTCGTACGCGGACTGCTCCGGCGCGCACGCCACGATCCGCACCGCGTCCGGGTTGCCGGGCGGGTGCCACCGGGCGAGCCACTCCTCGTCGCGCCGCAACCGGCCGAGGTGCGCGGCGATGTGCTCGTACGGCACGGGCGCGGACCGCGCTTTGGCCACCTTCTCGCGGTCGCGGGACATGTGGGCGGCGTGGCAGCTGTCGAGCACCACCGTGACGTTCTTCGTCTTCGCCGTCAGCTGCGTGAGCAGGAGCGACAGCTCGAACGCGGTGATCCCCCGGAAGTCGTCCTCTGTGGACTCGTCGTAGTCGGCCGGCTCGATGTACTGGACGGACTCGCCGGCTTCGGCCGTGCTGCGCCCGCCGTGACCGGAGTAGTAGACGACGGCCGCATCGCCTTCGCGGGTTCCGGCGATGAACCGCGAGTAGGCGCCGAGGATGCCGGCGCGGGTCGCGGCGCTTCCGACGCACGTCGTGCTGGTGAACCCCCACTCGCGCAAGGCACCGGCCATCGCGGCGACGTCCCGCTCGACTCCCGTCAGCCGGCCGGTCTGCGCGCCGATGAGCAGCGCCCGGCGCGCTCCCGCCGCGGTCATCCGGCGGCCTGGGCGGCCGCCTGCAGCGCGGTCCGCCACGGGTAGTCCGGGGGCACCGCGGCGCGCTGGAATTCGGCGACGGCTTCGGCGGCCCGGCACAGGCACCGCAGGGCGTGCAGGGCGGCGAGCTCCGAGGCGTCGGCGACACCGGCCGCGATCTCGGCGTCGACGCGGTCGGCGAATCCGCCCGCGATGTGCTCCAGCGGGCCGCCGAACGGCCGCTGCCGGTCCAGGAACGCGCCGAGGGACAACAGCATCGCCGTGGCGGCCGGGTCACCCGCGGGCAGGGCGCGCACCGCGGCCAGCAGGCTTTCGGCCCCGGCTTCCGCGTCGGCCCGGTCGCCGTCGTCGTCGAGCCGGTCGCGCAGGTGCAACGCCACCGCGAGGACGAACCGGTCGACCGCGGTGCCGTCCGCTTCGACGACCATGGTCGCGAGCGCGACCAGGTCGTCGACGACGTCGATCGCCGGCTCGGGGCCGTCCGGCCGGAGCAGCTCGGCGGCGTGCGCCCAGACGGGCCGCGCGGGATCCTTCCGGCCGAGCTTCTCCGACAGCGAGCTCCGCAGCTGCTCGACGTCGGCGGGTTGCGGCGCGGCCGGCGGCTTCGGCGCGGCCGGCGGCTCGGCCGGTCCGGCCTCCTCCACGACGGCGACGGGCCGGTCGAGCGGCGCGGTCTCCATGACGGACCGCATGTCGGCGAACGAGAAGAAGGAGTCCGTGCCCCGGCGGCCCTGGCCGGCACCGCGGAGCTCGCCGAGACGGCCCTGCAGCTCCTGCATCTTCGCCATCGCGCCCATCATCGCCTGCAGGTCGATGCCGGCCCCGCCGGTTCCGCTCACCATCGTCTGCATGATCTCGGCCACGGCCAGCATCGGTTCCGCGCCCCGCCGGACGTCGTCCGAGGACGGCCCTTCGGCGAGCACCTGGCGGAAGCAGCTCACCGCGCGGTCGACGTCCGCTTTGACGTCCGCGGGAACGCCACCGGTCACGAGCTGCATCGCCGCTCCCGGGGTCCGGAAGAGCTTGAGGACCTGGCTGAGGCTCAGCTGCCCGAGCTGGACCCGGCACATTTCGCGGTGCACCCGCGCCAGGTGCGCCGAGTCCAGCGCCTCGGCCAGCACGCGCAGCCCGGCCTCCCGGTCGCGCTCGTCCTCGGTGTGCAGGCTGTAGCGCGCGCTCAGCAGCGGGCCGAGCTGGGCGGCGAACTGGCCGCGCAGGTTGTCCCCGGGCTGCAGGTGCTCCAGGCACTCCTCCCAGGCGGCGATCGCGCCGTCCAGGTCGGGCAGGCCCTCCGGCCGCCCCGGGCCCACCCGCCAGTACTGCTGGGCGAACTCCTGCGCCAACCGCGCCAGCGAGGTCAGCCGGGCCGGGCCCGTCAGGTCCGCCAGCTCGGCCCGCAGCCGGGTGATCGTCTCTGCGGTCAACGGTTCGTCCTTCCGCTCAGTGTCCGAAGTGGAGGAAGCCGGCCCAGGCCGCGACCGGCGCCGGCTCGCCCGCCGGCACGGCGGCGAGCAGTTCCGCGGGCATGCCGTCGGGCGGCACCCGGGCGGGGTCGAGCATCCAGATCTGGGCCTGCCGCAACGCCTGCCACGGCGGCAGGCCTTCCCGGCGGAGGTAGTGGTGGAAGAGGTACATCAGCGACGGCGTCTGCGCGTCCGGGATGCTCCACTGGGTCGACAGGACCGACCGGACCCCGCCGGTGAGGAACGCGGTGCCGAGGCTGTACGCCTCGTCGTAGCCGTGCACCGAGCGCCCGGTGTTGCACGCGGCCAGCACGACCAGGCCGATGCGGCGCCCGGGTGAAGCGACGAGCAGTTCGAGGATCTCCTCGGCGGACAGCTCACCGCAGCCGTCGTCGCCGGGATCGGCCGCGGCGAGCAGGAGGAACGCCTTCGCGTCATCGAGCCCGGCGGCGAACGAGCCGTGGCAGGCGAGGTGCAGCACGGCCCCGGCGGACGGCCCCGGATCGGCCAGCCACCGGCGGACCTCCTCGGCCGTACCCCGCCCGGACGGGCTGACGCTGCCGTTCGGACGGCGGCCGACGTAGCGCGCTCCCCGGTAGAAGGCCTGCCGCACGCTGTGCGCCTCGAGCCGGGCCGCGTCGAGGCCGAGAGCGACGTCACCGGTGTCCGGATCACCGACGACCAGCCCCCCGGCGGACGGGACGACCGGCTCGCGCGCGGCGTTTTCGCACAGCAGCTGGGCCGAAACCGCTTGCGAGAACGCGGCCAGCTCGACGGCGTGCACCCCGTCCCCGCGGCGTGCGGCCTGCCACGGGATCCGGGCCAGGTCGCCCATCGGGATCAGCACGACCCGCGGCACGGCACCGCCGGAGCGCTTGCGCGGGCCGAAGTACTTGTCCAGCAGCGGACCCACGGCCGCCCGCCACGCCCAGTCGCAGAGGGCGTCGAAGCTGCCGAGGAGGGGATCGTCGTCCGCCGGCGCCGCGAGATCGCGGGCCGGAGTCTCCTCCGGCGAGGCCTCGGGATCACTCGCCGGTGCGCCGGCCGGGGTGGCCGCGGGCGGGACAGCGACGTTGCGGGACGACCGGTCGGCGAGCGCCGCCAGGTACCGTTCCACCCCGTCGTCGTCGCGGACCGACAGCTCGGGCAGCGCCATCCACGCCAGCGGCCCCTCGGCCGGGGCGATGAGCGCCAGGCCCGGCATCGACCCCTCCGCCGGCACCAGGTAGACCAGCGCGTCCGCGTCCAGGTTCCGGAGCGCGGCGCGGATCTCGGCGACGCTCGGCGGGTCGAGCAGGCCGTCGGCTCCCTCGGAGGCCTGGGTGAGCACCGAAAGCACCTCGCGACGGAGGCCGTCCGAGCCCGCGCCCTCGGTTTCCCAGCGCCGGGCCAGCTCCGTGTGACCCGCCGCCGCGAGCCGGGCGGGGACCTTCGCCAGTTCGGTCGCCGCGAACAGCATCAGGCCGCGGCCGGTGTCGAGCGCACGGAGGGCCGCCGCGAGGTCGTCGGCCTTCAAGCACCGGCGGGCCAGGGAGATGGCGGCGCCGGTGACGTCGCGGATCGCGATCTTCGCGCCCGCCGCGTCGGACTCCAGCAGCGCCCGCCAGGCGTAGCCGCGCTGGCCGAGCAGGCCGATCTCCCCCACTTCGCCGGGCTGCCCGTTGCGCTCCCGGATGTGGCCGAGCATCTCGTTCAGGAACGCCCACTGCGGGTGGTGCGGGCCGCCGAGCGCGTCCCGCGCGCTCTGCAGCAGCTCGTCGGCCTCGTCGAGCCCCTCGGTGGTGGCAGCGACCTCCGACCGCCGCAGCAGGGCGAGGGCGACGGACTGCTGGCAGAACGCGTGGTGCGGGTGCCCGGGCGGCAGCAGGGCCAGCGCGGCGCGGTGGTGGGCGATCCCGGTGCCGATCCGGTCGAGGTCGGTTTCGCGGCCGGCCTTCAGGTAGGCGGCGCCCAGTGCGAGGTGGCTCAGCGCCCGGTCGTGGGCGGAAGCGTCCGGGCGGTCCGCCAGCTCGTGCAGCTCGGCGAGCCGTTCCTCGGTGAGCTCCGGCCCGGATTCGCCCAGCAGCGCCCGCAGCGGTTCGACGCGGGTCACCGCCTCGGCGATCGCCTGCCGGACGTACTCCTGGCCCGGCATCTCCGCCGCCGACCGGCTGCCCGCGTCGAACCACTGCAGCATCTCGGCGTGGTCGCCGCGCTGGTTGGCGGCCATCGCCCGGGTCATCGGCTCGAGCATGTCCAGCAGCGACGCGAACTCCGGCCGGTCCCGCAGCTGCTCGACGTGCGCGGCCAGCTCGGCGGGCATCCGGTGCAGCACGCTCTCGTTGCCGTCGTTCATCGCGCGCAGGTACCCCGACATCGTGTGCAGCAGGCCGACGGCCGGCGCCAGCGCCGGGTTGTCACCGGCGAGGCCGGCGAGGGCGCCGAGTTCGTCGTCGAGGGGCGACAGGTCGGTCAGCTCCCCCTGCGAACCCGCGTGGAGCAGGGCGCACATCCGGGCGGCGATCCGCGCCTGCGTCCACTGCGGGCCCTCCGGCGGATCCGCTTCCGCGAACCGCAGCAGGTCACCCGCGTAGGCGGCGTACTCGGCGGTGTCGTCCTGGCTCCCGCGGAACACGGTCATGACCAGTCCCGCGGCGATGCGGGCGCGCTCCGGGTGGTCATCGGGCAACCGGGACAGGCCGGCGACGACGTCGGCGACGTCGGCCGCGGCCACCCGGCCGGTGAGGGCCCGGATCACCGTCGCCTGGCACCGCAGCACGACGGCGTCCTCTTCGAGCGTCTCGGTCACTGAGGTCTCCTCCTGCTTCTCGGCGGTCAGGACGCGGTCCGGCGGCCGTGCGCGCGCGGGGTTCCGCCGGGTCCGACCGACAGCACGGTCACGGCGTCAACCCGCCCAGTGCTTCGGCAGGCCAGACCGCCACCGCGGTCCGGTCGTCGTCGTGCGACCGCCGGGCGAAGTCGACGTGCGCGGCGAAGGCGAGCGGCTCGGGCGGGCACCGCCACTGCTCGGCGAGGAACGCCCCCACCGTGCCGGTCCCGTCGTCGAGCGGGTCCGCCACGCCGTCGGTGACGAGCAGCAGCACATCCGTGGGCGCCAGCCGCGTCCGGACGACCGCAGGCGGCCGGCCGGGCAGGTACGGGAGGGCGTCGGTGGCCGAGGACGCCACGGCGGCACCCTGGTTCTTGACCGGGTTCTGCGGCTCCCAGCGCACCCCCGACCGCAGGATCCACGCCGACGTGTCGCCGTAGGCGAGCACGTGGACCGGGTGGCCCTCGACGTCGGGGCGCATGTCGACGACGGCGAACAGCACGGTCGTCGCGAGCGCCCCGGCCACCTCCTCGCGGCCGGGCTCGATGACGCTCGGCTGCGCCGCCACCTGCAGGCGGCGGCGCCCGGCGTTGATCACCTTCGTGGCGAGCACGCGCAGGACGTGCGCCCAGTCCAGGTCTTCGGGCTCCTGCGTCTCCAGCAGCTTGGCGACCAGGTGGCACCCGTGCTGGCTGACGACGTTCGCGGCCACGTGCGACAGCGGACGGCTCGACACGCCGTCCGCCACCGCCGCGACCACGAACCGGCCGTCGCACCGGAAGGCGTAGGCGTCCTGACGGACCTTGCCGGCGAACCGGTGGGCGCGCCCGCGCGTGCTGGCCGCCCGCAGCACCATCGGCGACCGGCCCTCGGCGGCCCGCAGCAGCAGGCCGTCGAGCACGGTGTCGCGGTGGTCCCAGTTCTCCGGGTCCGGGTAGGAGGGCGCGGTGGCCGCCCGGCCGGGGTCACCCACCGAGTACGGCGTGATCCGGAACTCGCCGCGCCAGGGCGCCGCCGTCGTGACCGTCTGTTCGTCCACTCCGGACCTCACACGAAGTCGTCGTCGGCGGCGTGGGCGGTGACGCCCGGCGGCAGGTCCTCCTGGTCGGGGAGCTTGATCCCCGACTCGCCGTGCGACAGGCTGCGCCCGGACTCGAGCACGCTCGAGATCATGATCTCGGCCATCGAAGTGATCGCCTTGGCGGCGTCTTCGCCCTTGTCCATCAGGTACATCCGCATCTGCTTCTCCCCCTTCGACGGGTGGATCAGCGCCTGCAGGACGTGGGCGTCGGCGTCGTCGACGCCGAAGGTGATGACGTTCGGGTAGCCCTTGTCGCCGGCCAGGTCGGCGAACGCCGCCTTCCAGTCGGCGGGCGGGTCGGTCGGCGCCCCGTCGGACAGGAAGAACACCGCGGGCCGGTGCACCTTGAACCCGTCCGCCTTGAGCTGCTTGATGTTGGCCGCGATCGTCGACCGCAGCAGCCGGAACGCGGCGACGTAGGACGTCCCGCCACGCGGCTTCACGACCGGCATGGTCAGGCTCGGGTCCAGCACGTCGCACAGCGGCAGCTGCACCTGGGCGTCGTCGGCGAAGTCCACGAGCCCGATCCGGACCTTGTCCGTCAGGATCGGGTTCTGCGCCAGCGCGTCCCGGACCTGTCCGATGATCTTGTTGGCGGAGTCGATCTTGCTTCCGGACATGGAGAAGGAGGCGTCGATGACGATGTAGAACGGGAGCAGCTTGGCGCCGCTGGCTTCCATGGGGGTTTCCTTTCGCGGTCAGAGGTGCGGGACGGCGGTGCCGTTGTGCGGCGCCGGGTCGGGCGGTGCGCCGGTGTTCGCCACGAACTGCCGGTAGGTCTGGCCCCCGCCCACCCGGTGCCGGCCGGGACCGGGCGGCGCGGTCGGCGGATCCGGCACGGGTCTCACGGGAACGGTGACGGCGATGGGCTGGGTGACCGGCGGTGGCGGCGGTGCCGCCGGCTGGGCCGCCGGTTGCCCGGAATGCGCCTCGTACCACCGTTTCAGTTCGTCGTCGCTGCGGCTCTTGGCGATCTTGCCCCAGGTCTCGATCGCGTCCTTGGCGATCCGGGCCTGCTGGTCCACCAGCTGCTGGTTGGCCTGCTTCGCCTGGTCGAGCTGCTTGTCCTGGAGGTCCTGTTCGATCTCCAACGTCAGGTCGGTGCGGCCGCCGGCGCGCTTTTCGAGCGTCTTCTCTTCCTTGGCCAGCAACTTGTCGTACAACGTCGGCTCGCCGACGAGCGACAGGAGCTTGACCACCACCGGCAGGATTTCGATCAGCAGGAACAGCAGCGTGAGCGCCAGCTTGGCCAGCTGCATCTGCGAGCTGCCCGCGGTCAGCCGGTCGAGCGCTTCCAGCCGGGCGAGCAGGCCGTCGTTGCCGAGTTCGCCGCGGTCCAGCCGGCCCTGGGCGTCGGCGCGCTCCTTCTTGCGCTCCTCGAGCCGGGGCACGAGCGTCTTGAGCTCGGCCTTGGCGGCTTCGGCGTTCGACGCCGCCCCGCCGGCGATCTTGCTCTGCGCCTTGGTCTTCGCGTCGTTCAGCTGCGAGTTGGCCGCGTCCAGGTCGGCTTTCGCCTGGTCCGCCTTCGTCTTCGCCTGCACGTACGCCTGGCCGACTCCGGGCTGGTGGGTGCCGCAGCTGCCCACCAGCTCGCACTGGGCGTCGGCGGCGGCCTTGTCGTACGCCGCCTGGGCCGTGTCGACCCGCTTCTGCGCGGCCACGACGTCGGTGTCCCCGCTGACACTGGGCCGGCTCTGGCCCGAAGCGACGGCTTGGAGTTCGTCGACCTTCTTCTGCGTGGGGTCGATGTCGGCGAACTGCCGGTTGAGCTTCTGCTGCGCCGAAATCAGGTTGTCCGAGTGCATCACCTGCATCTCGTTGAGGATCTCCGGCTCGAAGATCCGCAGCACGAGCGGCATCGAGACGACGGACCCGATCACCACCGCGAGCAGGAGCCGGGGCACCGCGGCGGCCAGGTTGCGCGGCCAGCCGGACTGGCGCCGCATGTTGACGATCAGCATCCGGTCGAGGTTCAGGATCACCACCGCCCAGAGCACGCCGGCGAGCGCCGCCACCGCCGGCGGCAGCTTGAGGGTGCTGATGAGCGCGAACGCGGCGGAGACGCCGGCGACCCCGGCGGTCGTCAGCAGCACGCCGCCCATCGCGGACAACTTCACGCGGTCGGTCTTCGCCTTGGCGAGCACGTCCGGCTGCGCCCCCGCGAGCCGGGCCAACGGGTAGCGGGGACGCCGCACTGGGCTGGTCATGGGTGCACTTCCTGATCGGCGGCGGAATCGCCGGCGGCTTGCTGCTCGGCGAAGAACGCCGCGAAGTCGAACGGGACGGCGGAGGGCCCGGTCCCGAAGAGCGGCGGCGGGGCGGGCAGCGCCACCGGATCGCGCGCGACCGGGGTGTCCGGCACGGCCCACGCGTCGACGGCGTTCGCCATCGGCGGCAGCGGAACGGGCGCACCGCGGGGGAACTCCGGCAGCACCCGGCCCACGGCCGGCAGCTGCGGCGGCGCCGGCCGGGGCAGCTCCAGCACCGGCATCGGCACCGGGAGGTCGTGGAACGACGGGACGTCGAAGACGGCGACCGGCTCGGTCAGCACCGTGTCCACACCCAGCTGGTTGCGCGCGGTCACCGTGATCCGGCCGGTCCGGGCCGGGTGGAGGACGATCGTGCCGGTGCCCGCGGCACCCGGCACCGCGGTGCCGTCGATGCCCGGCCCGGTCGCCTCGACCGTGGTGGCTTCCTGCGCCGACCAGGTGATCGTGAGCGGCTCGCCGGCCGCGACGATCGTCCGGTCGAGGTCGGCCCGCTCGAGCCGGGGCGGTTCGAGCGACTCGCCGAGCGCGCGGCGCAGGTAGCGGTGCCACTCCTCGGCGGACGGCCGCCCGGCCGGGTCCCCGCGCAGCGCCGTCGTGAGCAGGTCGAGGCCCTGGACGTCGAGCACCCCGCGGGCCTGGTTCGGGTCCCGGTTGATCGAGCTGTTGCGGTCCGGGGTGAGGCAGCGCAGCACGAAGAGGCCGAGCTTGTAGAGATCGGTCCCGCGGGTCAGCACGTCGGTGCCCTCGGGCGGGTCCCAGTCGGGCGCGTTGAGCTGCGGGGCGACGTCACCCACCACGCGGACGGCGTCGCAGTCGACGAACATGACCATCGGGTCTTCGCCGAGGCGGAAGACCGCGTTGCGCGCGTTGATGTCACCGAAGACCACGCCCAGCTCGCCGTGCAGGAACGCGAGCGTGGCGGCGAAGTCGCGGCAGATCTTCAACCGCTCGTCCGGCGTCGGCGTCGGCGTGCCGAGGCGCAGGGCGAGGTCGGGGGCGATGAAGAGGAACTGGACCTCACGCGGTTTGGTCTGGACGGCGCCGCTCGGCAGCCGCAGGTCGTGCATGAAGGAGCCGGGGATCCGGCGCAGGACCAGGCCCTGCAGCGCGCCGTCACCGTCGACGACCTGCCGCACCGGCCACGTGGTCGACGCGTCGAGGCGCTGGAGCTTGGCCGCGTCCGGCACGAGCCGCGACCGCAGGTTGATGATCTTGCCCATCCCGTGCGGCGGCGTCTTGCCGGGCTTGTACTGCTTGTACACCAGCGGGCCGGGCACGTCGGGCAGCTTCAGCTGCGGCGCTTCGTAGATCTTCGCCTGCCCACCGGATCCCAGCTCGGCACCCAGCTTGCCGAGCGCGCGCAGCGGCAGATCGGCGGCGGGCGTCACCACAGGACACCGCCCGCGAGCACGCCGAGCACCAGGCCCAGCAGCAGGACCGCGAGCAGGACGAGGTGGCTGCCCCGCGCCGGGACCGGCACACCGGCCCGGCCGAGGATCCGCGCGAGGCGGCCGGGTGCGGTGGGCGACGGCTGCGCGGCCGCCTCGTGCTCGGCGAGCCACCGGTCGGCCAGCACGCCCGCCAGTTCGTCGCGGAACCCCGCGCGGGCGACGGCGCGGACGACGTCGGTGGCCCCGGAAGCCGCGGCGAGCCGGCGGGCGTCTTCGTGAGCGGACGAAGTCACCCGGCTGGGGACGGTCGCGCCGAAGGCGACCTGGGCGAGCCGGTCGAAGACGGCGTCCCGCAGCTCGGCCGGCACGTGCCGCCGGATCGCCGCGGCGGCCCAGCCCGCGTTCTCCAGCGCTGCGCGGACGTCGTCGCGGTCGTCGGCTTTGGCGACTTCGTACTCCAACATCACCAGCGCGTTGTCGACCGCCCGCACGTCACGGGCGCCGGCCAGGCCGCGGACGAGCTCGCTCCACCGCTCGAAGGACAGGGCCGACCGGAGGACCGGCTCCGGGACCGGCGCGGGTGTCGCCGGCGCGGCGAGCACGGGTACGGGGGCGGGCGGGGCCAGCACGGCGGGGGTGCGGTCGGCACCCGGCGGTTCGACGCCGTATTCGTAGCGGTAGACCAGCGCATTCGCCCGGTATTCGTTGTGCGGGCTCGCGCCTTGGTCACGGTGCAGATCCACGACGATCATTCCGGTGGTTCCGACCCACTGCGGTGGCGTCTCGAAGAATGTGATATCGAAGCCACTGTCCGCCGCACCGTCGTCGTGGGTGGCGAAAGTCCACCTGCGTCCCGGCAGTTCGGGCGCGGCGATTTCGCGCAATGCCCACAGGATCGCGGTCCGGTCGGCGGGCGGGCAGCCGAGGAAACCGATCGGGGTGGCCGGCGACTGCAGCAGCCAGGCGAGCGAGTGCGCGAGCAGGTCGCCCTGGGCGAGGGCGCGGGCGCGGAACCGCCCGGCCGCCACCGGTTGCCGCAGGTCACCGGCGGCGAGCGGCGGCAGCCGCCGGTCGGCGGGCGGCCCGGCGGGACGGTCCGGCCAGTCCGCCGTGGACAGCGCGAGTTCGGCGGTCACGGTGCGCTCTTCCCCGAGCAGGGCGTGGGTTTCGACGACGTCGGGCCGCTGCGGATCCCACGTCCGGCAGAGCACCGCGGCGAACCCGCCGGGGAAGACGACGTAGCTCAGCGCCCGCAGCGGCGCCGACACGCCGATCGATTCGGCGAAGCTCAGGTGCGGCCGCACGAGGTCGAGCCAGGCGGCCTCCGCCCCGGGTCCGTCCAGGGAGGACGCGACCACCGAGACCGAGCCGTCGGCCGCGACGTGGAACAGCGCCTGCGCCACCGCGGTCGTGACCGTGTCGGTGCTCGTCATCAGGGTCCTCCGGGACGGTTCGGCGATTTCCGCGAGCGGCCGGGCGAGCGCACGACTGACAACGCCTTCGTTCATTCGCTACCGGCAGTATTGCCGTTACCCGCCCGACCAGGAAAGCACTAATTCGTTGCCAACGGGCCTTCCTGGCGATCCGCCAATTGCTTGGGCGCGGTCATTTCCGGACAGAAAGATGACAATTCGACGGCACACCCGGCGTGGCGCGGCCCGGTCCGTCAAGGTGCTGCCGTACCGAATGCGAGAGCCCGGAGGAAGGATCGGATGGCCGAGCCGAACGCGACGCCCCGCGACGACACCGCCGCGGCCGAGCAGGACACCCCGGCCGCGCCGGGCGCCACCCGCCACGAAGGCGTGCCCGGCGGCCCGGCCCCGACCCGTCACGAGGGCCCGCCCGGCGGCGTCAACCGCACCCGCCGAGAAGGCGCCCCGGGACCGAACGCCACCCGTCACGAGGGCCCGCCCGGCGGCGCCAACCACACCCGCCACGAAGGCGCGCCCGCCGCGAACGCCACCCGCCGCGAAGCGAACCCGCCCGCGCCCCCGTGGTCGGCGCTCCCCGCCGATGCGCTTCCCGCCGCACTGGCCGCGCGGCTCAGCGGTTTCGAAGCGCTGCCCGGCTCCGGTGGCGAAGCTCAGCTGACCAAGGTGGCCGACACCGCGCACCCCGGCACCGAACTCGTGCTGAAGATCTACTACCCGCACATCAAGCCCGACCCCGACGTCCGGGCGCAGCTCGCCGCGATCCGGTCGAAGCACGTCGTGCACGTCGTGGAGACCGGCACGCTCGCCGACGGGCGCTTCTTCGAGCTGATGGAGTACCTGCCCGGCGGCAGCCTGCGCGAAGCCGGTGCCGGGAAGCACACCTTCGACACCGCGAGCCTCACCGAGATCGTCCGGCAGCTCGCCGCGGGGCTGGCGGCCCTGCACGCGCGGCGGATCACCCACCGCGACCTCAAGCCGGAGAACGTCCTCATCCGCGGCCGCAGCCCCGCGATCGAGCTGGTGCTGGCCGACTTCGGGCTCAGCCGCCGACTGAACGCGACCGCGCACTTCACGAGCGTCGCGCGGACCGCGGCCTACGCCGCGCCGGAAACCGGGGTCGGGCACGTCTCCCCGGCGCTGGACTGGTGGTCGCTGGGCATCATGGTGCTCGAGCTGGCGACCGGGCAGCAGCCGTTCCGCGGCCTCGACGACCTGATGATCCAGAAGTTCGTCACGACGAAGCCGGTGCCGGTCGACGCGATCACCGATCCCCGCCTCAACCGGATCTGCGCCGGCCTGCTCGTTTCCGACGAGGCGAAACGCTGGGGCGAACCGCAGGTCCGGGCGTGGCTCGCGGGCGGCTCGCCGGCCGTGCCCGACCGCCGGGTGCCCGTCGACGCGACCGAGTTCGAGTTCGCCGGGCAGCGGTTCCGCGATCCCGAAAGCCTCGCCGTGGCGATGGCCCGGAACTGGCGCCTCGCGGCGGGCCGGTACGGCATCTCGCCGAGTCCGTCGTGGACGGCGTTCACCCGGTGGCTGCACCAGTTCGACAACCCGGACCAGTACCCGGTCGGCGTCGTCGAAGAACGCCTCGACCTGCTCGGCCGGCTGGAGCAGAGCAACGAGAAGCCGAACGCCAAGCTGCTGCGGCTGCTGGCCGGGCTCAACCCCCGGCAACCGCCGGTCTACCGCCAGGCCCACATCGACCTGCCGAAGCTGCGGCAGCTGGCCAGGCAGGCGCAGGACGGCCCGGACGGGGACGACGGGACCGAGCAGGCCCGGGAGATCGTCGACGAGCTCTGGGAAGGCCGCCTGCTGGAGGTGCTGGCCGGGTTCGAGGACGCGGCCGAGCTGGGTGCGGTGGCGACCCGCTGGGCCGCGGCCGTCGGCGAGCTCCGCACCGCCGTGGCGACCCTGAAGCGCAACCCCCGGCTGACGGACGTCTTGAGCACGACGAAGCACCGGTCCGTCGCGCGTGCCGCGATGCTCGAGCTCGCGGCCGGGGCACCGCGCGGCGACGACTGGCTGCGCGAGCTCGACGACCGCGCGAGGCAGCTCCCGGTGCGCATCGACTGGTTCGCCGATCTCCTCCGCTGGGCCGGCCGTGACCCCGCCCGCGCGTATGCGGGCTTGTTCGTGTCGGGCATCGCGAAGGCCGAGGCGCAGCGGATCGTGGTGGCGCAGCAGCAAGCGGAGCAGGCCGAGCGGGCCCGGCAGGCGGCGTGGGACGACCACGAACGGCAGCGGGAAGCCGGCCGCGGCAGCGCCACGGGCCGGGCCGCCGCCGGTGCCGCCGTGCTGGGCGGGCTCTGGTTCTTCGTCCTGATGTTCTCGGCGAAGACACCGGCACTGGCGCTGGTGACGTTCCCGGTGCTCACCCACTTCGCCGCCGAGCTGGTGCTGGCCCACCTGATGGCCGCCGACTACCACCCGCGGTACTCGCTGTGGCAGGCGGTGCAGGTGGCGATGGGCCGGATCGGCGGCCGGCTGCGCGGGGCGCCGCGGTTCTGGGCCGCCGGGATCATCGCGGCGCTGATCGCGCTGGCCTTCCTCACCTGGCTGGTGCCCTTCGCGGCGGTGGCCGCCACGATCGCGCACGCCGTCTGGGCGGCCGGCCGGTACCGCCGGTGGTCGGCGGCGCACGACGAAGAACGCCGGACGGCGTTGACCCGATGACGCGGAAACGGACAAGAGGTGCTCGATGAGTGGCGAAGGCATGGTCGGCGTCGCGGTGGTGGCGGTGGTCGGCGGATCGGTGTGGCTGGCCGCGCGGGGCGTGCAGGCCGGGGCGCTCGTCGCGGCCCGGTCGGTGGACCTGCTCGGCGCGGGGCTCACCAAGGTCGGTGACCGCGCCGAGCGGAACCGGGCCGACTGGGAGGCCGGGAACGCCGCCCTGCTGGCGTGGGAGTCGGCCGCCCGCCGCGTGATCGACCTCAACGCGCGGATCGAGGTGCTGGGCCACCACGCCCCCGCGGACCTGGCGGCCGGGTTGCCCGCCCCGCTGCAGCCGTGCGCGGAGTCGCCCGCGCAGCTGGACGCCTGGTGCGCCGCGACCCGGGCGGAACTCGACCTCGTCGAGCAGGAACTGCGGCAGCGCACCGAGGTCGCCGTGCTCTCGGTGTTGCGGCACACCGTCGACCTGGAACGGCCCGTCACCGCGCAGGAGGCGTTCGACAAGTACCACGAGGCCATGGCGCGCAAGGCGGCCGCGCCGCGCACCCCGCCGCCGAGCGCGCTCGCGGCCGTGACGCGCATCCTCGGCAGGCTGACCCCCGAGGCCTCCGCCGAGGACCGGGCGGAGGTGCTCGCGGCCGCGGCGCAAGTCGCCGTGCCGCGCCCGGACGTCGATCACGACACGCTGCTCGACGAGCTGCGGCTGCGCGTCCAGCGGGCCGGCGAGCGCGCTCGCGAACGCCGGGCCGAGGCGGTGTCGGCGGCCCGGCTGCTGCAGGCGATCCCGGCCGGCTCGCCCGATCCGGACCTGGCCGGCGTGCGCGCCGAGCTGGAGTCGGTGGTGGGCGGGCGGCGGCGGTGGGACCCCGGGCTGGCGGACCGGGCCGCACGGGCCGCCGAGCGCGTCCGCCGCGAACTCGAGCACAGCTACGTACGGGCGTCCGTCGCGGACACCCTGGCCGGCCTCGGCTACACCGTCGACGAGGGCTTCGCGACCGTGACCGGCAACCCGGACCGGCTGCGCCTGGTCCGTCCCGAGTGGCAGCAGCACGCCGTGCAGCTGGTGATCGACGAGGACCAGGTGCGCGCGGCGGTCATCCGGCTCGAGGACCGGGCCGGCGCCGACGCCCGCCGCGAAGACGCCGAGCGCGAGGAGCAGTGGTGCGGCGACCTCGAGAAGCTCCGCACCGCCCTCGGCGGCTCCGGCATGCACGTCGTCGAACGGCGCCTGGTCCCGCCCGGCGAACGGGTGGTGCCGGTGGCGAAGCGCCTCCAACCCCCGGGGCGCAAGGAAAACCGGGTCAAGGAGCGTGAGCGGTGACCGAGCAGCCGACCGGCCCCGAACTGCCCGCCTTCGTCCGCGAGATCGATTCGACGCTGGCGGTGCACTCCCAGTACGTCCTGCACGACAACATCCGGGACGTCTTCCTGCGGCGTTCGCCGGGACGCGCGCCCCAGCTCGTGCCGCTGCGCCAGCTGCTGTGGCAGGTGCTGGAGCGCAGCGGTTACGAGTTCCTCCTGGTGTACGACCAGGTCGACGGGCTGTCGGTGTACCCGTCGACCGACGACGACCGCGGCAAGCGGGCCGCCGAAGCCGCCCACCGGGTGCTGGGGGAAGACATCGCGAAGAGCCAGCCGCCGTCCATGGACCGGCTGCCCCGCTACCTCTCCGCCGTCACCGACCCGCGGAAGGGCCGGGCGGCCTGCCTCATCGACTACGGTTCGCGCCTCGCTGTCGACGTGTCCCGGTTGGACGCGGCCGAACGCGACTTCTTCCTGTTCTGCCTCAAGCTTTCGCGCACCGCGACCCCGGGGCCGGGGCCGAGCCACCGGCCGAGCCCGCTGTACAACCCGATCCTGTGGCTCGTCGACCGCGAGCTGGACCTGCCGGTCTGGCTCACCGCCGACAACGAACGGTTCCGGGTGATCGGGCTCCCGCGCCCCGACCTCGGCGACCGCGAAGACACCGCCCGGCTGCTCGGGCCGTCACTGGGCGGCACCGCCGACCCGGACGCGGCGGAGCGCTACCACGTCTTCGCCGAACGCTCGGAAGGCCTGACGCTGCGGGACATGTCCGGGGTGACCCGGCTGGCCCGCGACCGCGGGCTCCAGCTGTCCGACCTGCCCGACGCCGTGCGGGTGTACAAGCTCGGTGTGCTGGACAACCCGTGGCGGCGCAGCTTCCTCCACAAGCGGATCGCGGACGGCGAGAAGAGCGTCTCCGAGAAGGTGATCGGCCAGGAGCACCCGGTCCGGAAGACGCTGGACATCCTCAAGCGCGCCGCGCTCGGCCTGTCCGGAGCGCAGGCCAGGGTCTCTTCGAACCGGCCACGCGGGGTGCTGTTCTTCGCCGGCCCGACCGGCGTCGGCAAGACGGAGCTCGCGAAGGCCGTGGCCTCGCTCGTGTTCGGCGACGAGAGCGCCTACCTCCGGTTCGACATGAGCGAGTTCTCCGCCGAGCACTCCGGCGACCGGCTGATCGGCGCGCCGCCCGGGTACGTCGGGTACGAGGTGGGCGGTGAACTGACCAACGCCGTGCGGCGGCAGCCGTTCCGGGTGATCCTCTTCGACGAGATCGAGAAGGCGCACGCCCGCATCCTCGACAAGTTCCTGCAGATCCTCGAGGACGGCCGGCTCAGCGACGGCCGGGGCGCGACCACGTACTTCTCCGAGTGCGTGCTCATCTTCACGTCGAACCTCGGGGTGAGCACGGTCGACCCCGCGACCGGCAGGCGGAAACCGAACATCTCCCCGGAAGACCCCTACGAGGTGGTGGAGACGAAGGTCCGGGCGGCCATCGCGGAGCACTTCACCACCGCGCTCTCGCGTCCGGAGCTGCTGAACCGCTTCGGCGACAACATCGTCGTGTTCGGCTTCGTCTCCCCCGCGGCCGCCGCCGAGATCTTCGGCCAGCAGCTGGACAACATCCTCCGGCGGGTGCTCGAAGAGCAGGGCGTGACCGTCGACGTCGCCGGCCCGGCGCGGGAGCAGCTGCGCGAATGGTGCACGGCGGACCTGGCCAACGGCGGCCGCGGCATCGGCACGGCGCTGGAGTCGTTCCTGATCAACCCGCTCGCCCGGGAACTGTTCGACGGCAACCACACGCCGGGAACGCGGGTCACGATCGCCGGCGTGTCCCGGCACGGCCCGGACGTGGAACTGGAGCTGGCATGACCGCTGTCCGCATCAACCGGCTGCACCACCCGCTCACGGTCCTCGGGCACGGCGTCCGGGCCGGGATCTGGCTGCAGGGCTGCACGATCGGGTGCGCCGGGTGCGCCTCCCGCGACACCTGGGACCCCGCCGCCGGCGAAGACGTCGAGCCCGCGGCCGTCGTGCGCTGGCTCGACTCGCTCGACGGCCCCCTCGACGGCGTCACGGTGTCGGGCGGCGAGCCGTTCCAGCAGCCGCTCGGCCTGGCCGCCCTCCTCGCCGAGCTGGACCGGTGGCGCCGCGGCCGGGACCGCCCGGCCGACCTGCTCGTCTTCTCCGGCTACTCCCACGCCCGGCTGGCCGCCCGGCCGGAGTGCGCCGACGCGCTCGGCCGCTGCGACGCGGTGGTGGCCGGGCCCTACGTCGAGCGCCGCAACCGCGGCACCGAACTGCGCGGCTCGGACAACCAGGAGATCGTGCCGCTGACCCCGCTCGGCGCCGAGCGCTACGGCGGGTCCGCGGCGGCGCCGGCGCCCGCGATGCAGCTGTCCGCGGACGCCGGCGCCGTCCGGCTGATCGGCATCCCCCGCCGCGGTGACCTCGACCGGCTGCGTGCCGGGCTGGCCGCGCGGGGCATCACGGCGGAGGCGGTCACGTGGCTGGCGTGATCTGCGCGGTGTGCGGCACCGACAACACCGACGACGAGGCCCTGTGCAAGACCTGCGGCATGCTGCTCGAGGAAGCGGAGAAACCCCCGGCCACCGCCGCGCCGGAGCGGGAGCCCGCCGAGCCGGCGGCGCGGTGCCCGGCGTGCGGCGCCGGTGTCCCCGATCCGGCGAACCTCGTCTGCGTCGAATGCCTGGAACCGCTGGCGGCGCAGCCCGCCCCGCGGGCCGGCGGGGCCGTGCGCCTGGTGTTCGGCGGGCAGGCGGTCGACGTTCCCCGGCCCGGCACGGTCCTGCTGGGCCGCGATCCCGGCCAGTCCCCGGCGGCGGGCGTGTTCGCCCGGCACGACAACGTCTCGCGCCGCCACGCGAGCGTCGGCGTCGAACCCGACGGCCGGATGTGGGTGCGGGACGAGCACTCCACGAACGGCACCTTCGTCAACGACACCCCGGTGCCCGGCGGCCGGACGGCCCCGCTGGTCCACGGCGACCGGCTGCGCATCGCCTCCGACGTCGTCGCCGTGGTGGAGCCGGGGCCGTCGTGACCGCGGCGAGCGCGGGCGCGCGGGCCGTCCGCGTCACGGTGCTGACCCACCGCGGCGCCGTGCGGGACGCCAACGAGGACGCCCTCGTCGCCGGCCCGTTCACCGCCTGCGGCGTCAGCTTCGCCGACCCCGTCACCCACGAACTCCCGCTGTCGGCACCGGTCGTCGTCGCCGTCGCCGACGGGATGGGCGGGCACGCGGCGGGCGAAGTCGCCTCCGCCCACGCGGTGCGCGCGCTCGCGGCCGCGTCGCCGCGGGACGCGACCGAGATCGAAGCGGTGCTGGCGCGGATCGACGCCGAACTGCTCGCCATGGGCCGCGCCGACCCGGCCGTGGCCGGGATGGGGACCACGGTCGCCGGGGTCCTGCTGACGGCGGACGGCAGCACCCACTTCGGGGTCGGCGACTCGCGCGTCTACCTGGAAAGCGGCGGCTACCTGGCCCAGGTGTCGACGGACGACCGCGGCCCGCTCGGCGGGCTGTCCCGGTGCCTCGGCGGGCGCACCGACGGAACCGCGTTGCCGGCGACCGCCGAGCCGCTGGCCGGCGCCGACCGGCTGCTGCTGTGCTCCGACGGGGTGAGCGACTTGGTGGACCACGAGACCCTCGAGGGTCTGCTCGGCGCGCCCGGTGGGCCGGCGAGGGCGGTGAAGTCGTTGTGGGCGGCCGCCATGAACGCGTCCGGGCGAGACAACATCACCGTGGCGCTCGTGGACTTCCGGCCGGGAGGTTCCTGACCGAGCGGCCGGTTTGCGGCGGAAAAGTGTGGGCAGACGCGCCGAGGGGGGAGGAGGCGCGTCTGCCCACACGTGAAACGCTAGCGGACGGACCGGGAGTTCGCCGATCGGAGCGTCAGCCGCAGGTCTTCCCGTTCACCGCGAAGGCCGCCGGGGGCTGGTTGCTGCCCGTGTAGCTGCCGTTGAACCCGATCGACACCGACTTGCCCGGCCCCACCGCGGCGTTCCAGGGCATGGCCGTGGCCGTGACGTCCGCGCCGGACTGGGCCCAGGTCGCCGACCAGCCCTGGGTCACCTTCTGGGTGCCCGGGAAGGCGAACTTCAGCGTCCACGTCGGCCACGCCGCCGTGCCCGTGTTGGTGAGCGTGACGGCGGCCGTGAAGCCGCCGGACCACGAGTTCGCCGTGTACGTCACCGTGCAGCCGCCGCCCGAGGCGTCCGGCAGCGTCGTGAACTGCGTCGACGACGAGTCCGGCCCGGTGAGGCCGGCGCCGTTGCGGGCCACCACGACCAGGGTGTACGCGGTCGACGGCGCCAGGCCGGTCAGGGTCGCGCTCGTCCCGGTGACCGTGGCGAGCACCTTGCGGGCCGTGCCGGTCACGCTGACGACGTCGTAGTTCTTGATCCCGCTCTCCGCGTCCGAAGACGCCGCCCAGGTCACCGTCGCCCCGGTGGCGGACACCGCGGACACGGCCGGCTTGCCCGCCGCGGCCGGGGCGGTCGTGTCCACCGCCGACGGCGACTTCTCGGCCGTCCAGTTCGCCAGCCAGGCCAGCGCCGAGTTCCAGTTGATCGCGACCTCGTTCACCGAGTACGCCTGGATGTCGTCGACGTAGCAGCGCTGGGGTGCGCAGCCGGCGAGCAGCCGGGCCGCGGTCGGGTCCTGCAGGCCGCTGTTCGGCCCGCCGGACAGCGCCCCGGGCGGCGCGGTCGGCAGCGACGGGTCCAGCTCGTGCGCCCAGAACCGGTGGTGCACGTTCTGCACCGCCTGGTCGCCGTGGCCGGAGACGTAGGAGTAGTTCGCCGGGTTGCGGCCCAGCAGGTAGTCCACGGCCTGGAACGCGCCGTCGCGGTACTTGTCCTGCTTGGTGAAGTCGTACGCGAGGGCCAGCACGACGCCGTTGTTGGCCACCAGGCCGTTGGAGCCCCACTCGTACGTGCCGTCGGCCGTGCGGTACGGCGCGGGGTAGCCCATGCCCGCCATCTGGGCCAGGTGGCTGTCGGCGGTCGTGGTGACGGCCGTCTTGATGGCCGCGACGTCCGCCGCCGGCAGGTCGGTGGGCACCAGGGCGAGCGTGATGTCGCCGAGCGCGCCCGTCGAGCCCCAGTCGAAGCCGTGGGTGTTGAAGCTGACGCCGCGGTAGAGCGACGAGCCGGTGACGTCGGCGCGGTAGGCGGCCTGGCCCGTGGTCGCGAAGAGCTCGGCGGCCGCCCAGTAGAACTCGTCGGTCACGGTGTTGTCGCTGTAGGTCCCGCCGCCGGTGCCGTCATTCGGGTCGGCGAGCACGTTCGGGTTGGCCTTCGCCGCGGCGTAGGCCTTCTCGGCCGCCGCGAGCAGCTTCGCCGAGTACGCCGGGTCGATGGTCTTCCACAGCCGGGACGCCTGCGCGGCGACCGCGGCCATGTTCAGCGTGGCCGCCGTGCTCGGCGGGGAGAGCCGGCGCGGCTGGCTGTCCTGGTCGGGCCGGGTGGGCAGGGCGGTCCACGCCGCGTCGTGGATCTTGTGGTGCACCATGCCCGCGTTCGGCTTGCCGTCGGGGACCTGCATGGAGAGCAGGAAGTCGACCTCCCAGCGGGCTTCGTCGAGGATGTCGGGGACGCCGTTGTTCTGCTCCGGGATGGCGAGCTTGCCGTCACCGAGCGCGCTCGCGTCACCGAACTTCAGCGCGCGCTCGTACTCGTCGAGCAGCTCCCAGGTCGCGATGCCGCCGTTGACGACGTACTTGCCGTGGTCGCCGGCGTCGTACCAGCCGCCGCGCACGTCGAGGGTGTACCCGCAGTTCAGGTCCGACCGGCACGGAACGTTGTTGTCGCCCTGGTTCGGGGCGACGTTCACGTGTCCCGCGGGACGCGCGTAGTTCGCGCCGACGTACCGGGCGTCGATCGCGATGCCGCTGCGCTGGTGGTAGAAGAACGCCAGCGCGTCGTAGCGCAGCTTCTTCAGCCCGTCCGCGGAGATGTCGAAGGGGAAGCTGGTGTCCGAACCGACGGCCAGCGTGTAGCCGGTGCCCGCGGTGTCGTAGGCGGAGAAGTCGATGTCGTGGACGCTCTCGCCGGACGCGGCGTCCGCGCCGCGGGGGCGGGTCTGGCCGGTGGCCACCGCGGTGCCGGCCGAGTTGCGCAGCGTCCACGGCACCGGAGACGCCGAGCTGTTGATCACCGTGGCGTGCTTGGGCAGGCCGGGGGTGTAACTTTCCTGGTTCACCCGGATGCCGCTCGTCGGCGGCAGGCCGCCGGGCGGGATCACGCCGCCGACCAGCGAAATGTTGTCCAAGCAGACGGTGTTGTTCGCGGCTTGGCCACCGAACCAGAAGGCCAGCTGGCCGTTGCCGGCGGCCGGGAAGTCCAAAGTGGACGTGAAGGTCACGGTGAAGTGCTGCGTCGCCGGGGTGACCGCCAGGTCGGTCCGGGAGATCTGGCGGTAGGGCGAGACGGCCTCGCCCGCGACGGCCGAGATCGGCTGCGCGGTCGTCGCGTGCGCGTCGAACTGCAGCGTGTACTGCTGCCCCGCCTCGAACGGGACGCCGTTCTGGCCGACCAGCGCGTCGTAGCCGTTGGCCGTGCCGCCGGTGACGTCGGTGCAGAACTCACCGCCGGTGACGCGCCCGGTCGTCCCGGCCCCAGCCCACCAGGGGTCGGTGGTGCCGCCGGCGAAGGTGCCGTTGAGCAACCGCTCGTAGTCCGCGGCGGCGGCGGGCACGGAACCCGCCGTCAACCCGAGCGCCGTCACCGCCAGCAACGCCAGTCCAGCCCGGAATCTCCTTGCCCGCATTCGCCATCTCCTCGTCGTCGAGCCCGGCGGAAGTGGGAGCGCTCCCAGACAGGGGACTGTAATCATCCGTGCACGCGTTTGGCAATGCTGCGCCGATGGAGGGTGGACGCGGTACCGGCGGTCCTCTATACATACCTGGGCCACCGGATCAGCAAGGCGAAAATTTCGAAAGTTCCGCGAAAGTCCGCGCGACCGAAAGTGTTAGCGCTAACTTCCGGTCCGCCCGTCCCCGTCCGGAAAGGGGCAACGATGCCCGCTCGAACCCGCTCACGGGTCCTGCACCTGTTTTCCGCGGCGGCCGCCGCGCTCTCGCTGTCCGCCGCGGTGCCGCCGGCCGCCGTCGCCGCGCCCGGGAGCCCGGCGGTGACCCCGCCGCTGGGCTGGAACAGCTGGAACAGCTTCGGCTGCAACGTCTCCGAGTCGACCATCCACCAGGCCGCCGACGCGCTCGTCTCCTCCGGCATGCGCGACGCGGGCTACCAGTACGTGGTCGTCGACGACTGCTGGTTCGACCCGCAGCGCGACACCCAGGGCAACCTGCGCGGCAACGCTTCGAAGTTCCCCAGCGGCATGGCGGCCCTCGGTGACTACATCCACGCCCGCGGCCTGAAGTTCGGCATCTACCAGGTCCCCACCGACCGCACGTGCGCCCAGCGCACCGGCACCTACCCGGGCTCGACCGGCAGCCAGGGCCACGAGACGCAGGACGCCCGCACCTTCGCGTCCTGGGGCGTGGACTACCTCAAGTACGACTGGTGCTCCCCCGCCGGCACCCGCGACGAGCAGGTGACGCGGTTCGGCCTGATGCGCGACGCCCTGCGCGCCACCGGCCGTCCCATCGTCTACAGCACCAACCCCAACAGCTACCACGCCATCACCGGCGACAAGTACGACTGGGGCCAGGTCGCCGACCTCTGGCGCACCACCGAAGACCTGCTCGACATCTGGCAGAACGGCAACACCAACAGCTACCCGATGGGCGTCGGCAACGTCCTCGACGTCACCGCCCCGCTCGCCGCCCAGGCCGGTCCCGGGCACTGGAACGACCCGGACATGCTGGTCGTCGGGCGCCCGGGCCTGTCGCTGACCGAATCCCGCGCGCACTTCGCGCTCTGGGCCCTGCTGGCCGCGCCGCTGATGGCGGGCAACGACGTCCGCAGCATGTCCGCCGACATCAGCGCGGTCCTGCGCAACCCCCGGCTGCTGGCGATCGACCAGGACCGCCTGGGCGCGGGCGGGCGCCGGGTCCGCGACGACGGCGACGTCGAGGTCTTCGCCAAGCCGCTGGCCGACGGCTCGGTCGCGGTCGGGCTGCTCAACCGCGGCGGCGGCACCACGACGATCAGCACCACGGCGGCGCAGATCGGCCTGTCCGGGACGTCGTTCACCCTGACCGACGTGTGGACCGGCGGCACGTCGGCGAGCAGCGGAACGATCAGCGCGAGCGTGCCCGCCCACGGCGTCGCGGCCTACCGCGTCTCCGGCGGCACCCCGCTGGCCGCGACGACCTCCCGGCTGCGCGATGCGGGATCCGGCCGCTGCCTCGACGTCGACAACGCCTCGACGACGTCCGGCGCGGGCACGTTGGTCTGGGACTGCCAGACGGCCGCGAACCAGCTCTGGACCACCTGGCCCAACGGCGAAATCCGCGTCTTCGGCGACAAGTGCCTCGACGGCACGACCAGCGGCGCGCGCGTGACGAGCCGCTCGTGCACGGGGCAGAGCAACCAGAAGTGGACCCTGGGCACGGACGGCACGGTCCGCAACGTCCACTCGGGACTGTGCTTGGACGTCGAAGGCGCCGCGACGGCCAACGGGACGCACGCCATCCTGTGGAGCTGCAACGGCCAGCCCAACCAGAGGTGGACCCGGGTCTGACCCGGCGAGAGGGCCGGCGCCGCACGGGTGCCGGCCTATCTCACCTGACCGAGGGACACGGGACCGGTAACGCCGGCGGTAACAGAGCGATAACGAGAGGACGGACCGCACGCCCGACCGCAGGAGAAGCTTCCCTTGGAAACCCAGTGCCGAGGCCCCATCGACGTCACCCGGGTCGCCGGGTTCGACACCGGCACCGCCGATCCCGATGACCTCCGCCGCGCCGTTGCGGCGTCGCCCGGTTACGCGCGGGCCGGCCGTGCGCAGCAGGCCGCGCTGCTCGACATCGTGCTGCGGGTCGGCACCACGCCCGCTCCGCGGCCCGGACGCCGGGTACTCGGGCGGCTGCTGCGCCGCCGCTGACACGGCAAAAGCCGCGACCGAAGGTTCGGTCGCGGCTTTCGTCTGCGCCGGGTGGGACCGGCTCACCGGCCTTGCGCGGGGACCGGTCCCACCCGTGCCGGCGGCTGCGCTGGATCGCTGCGTGCCCGGAACGGGGAACCGGAGTGTGCAGCTCGCTCCCCGTTCCGGGCACGCGGCACGAACTCACGCGCGGCGCCGGGGTCCGCGCCTCGGCCGGCTTCCGCACACACAACGGGCAGCCGCGGCGCGGGGACTCAGTGACCCTGGCTCGTGCCACCGTCGGCGAGGCCGCCGGAGGCGCAGTTGTACGGCGACTCGCCCTCGGCCTCGTGCTCGCCCGGCGAGAGGATCGGCACGCCGATGCCGTTGAGCGAGTCGTGGATCGGCACCTGGACGCCGAGCACGTTGACGTCGTTGCCGCACAGGCCGAGCGTGGCGTTGACGTTGTGCAGGATGTCGGTGTTGTTCAGGTTGAGCAGGCCGACCTGACCGGTGTGGCCACCGTGGTGGTCCCCCCAGCCGTCCAGCGTGCCGGCGGACGCGACGCCACCCGCCAGGAAAGCGCCGGCCGCCATGGCCACGGTGACGAAACCAACCTTCTTGAGCATTTGTTCTCCTCGATGAGTGCGGTGCATCGGACAGGACGGCGGCGAGGTGTGTGTTCTTCCGTCCCGCGTGAGGGAAACGTACTGACAGAATGGGAAGGTTTCCACTTCACGACACCATCGGGTGCACATGCGGGCCGCTGACCGGGCTCACATTGACCCGATCGGGTCGGTGAGGTTCAGCACGCCGGAAACGCTTTCGCCGAAATCGACGCATTCGCACACTCGTTCATGCCACAACCACCCGAAGAACCGCGACGGAAACCGCGTCGACGCCGTAGGATCGAAACCACGGAACGCGTTCCCCTCGACCCCGGGAACGCCGTATCCGGCTGGTGAACCGGCGGGGTGTGACCCCCTCAGCCGAGCCCGCAGCCGGGCGACGCACGACCTCGCCGGTTCACCAGCCACTCTTCACGCCGGACGACCCAGCACGTGGCGGCACAACACCGCGCGGACAGCGCGCTCGGCGTCCTCGTCGGACAGTCCCGGCTCGGCCTCGCTGCCCGCGGCCACGACGACCGCGGCCACGTCACGGAGCTTGACGTTGCTCAGCTGCGACACGGTGATGAGCAGGCCGAACGCGTCGGCGGCGGTGCAGCCGCGCAGGAGCATCACCATGCCCTTGGCCTGTTCGATCACCGGCTGGGACGACAGCGCCTCGCGCAGCTGCGCGTTTTCGACCGCCGGGTCGACGTCACCGGCCACGGTCGTGCTCCCATCCTTTCCCCACCCAGCGCGAAAAGCCGCCGCGCGGAAAACTGCATCCGCGCGACGGCTTCCCACCGGGTCGATCAGTGGCCCTGGGCAGTCCCGCCGTCGGCGATGCTGCCGCTCGCGCAGTTGGACGGCGACTCGCCCTCGGCCTCGTGCGCGCCCGGCGACATGATCGGGACGTCGACGCCGTTCAGGGTGTCGTACACCGGGACCTGCACCCCGAGCACGTTGACGGGGATTTCGCAAACGCCACCGACCACGTTCGCGTTGTGCAGCGCGTCGATGCTCTGCAGGTTGACCAGGCCGTACTGCTCGCTCTGGTCACCCGGGTGGCCCGAGACGGTGACGGTGGTCGCCGAGGCCGAGCCGCCGAACGCGGCCAGCCCCGCGGCCAGCGCGGTCGCGACGAATCCGAACTGCTTGATCACGGGAAAGAACTCCTCAACTGCCCGCCCCGTCCGGGGCGGCACTTCACGGCGCAAACCGGTGCTGCGCCATTCCGGAAACCATTCTTGTTCCGCCGGAGCGGAAAGTCACTCGCCCTGGCTGGTGCCGCCGTCGGCGAGCCCGCTGGAGGCGCAGTTGTACGGCGACTCGCCCTCGGCCGAGCTCGCTCCCGGCGACAGGACCGGCACGCCGAGCCCGTTCAGCACGTCGTGCAGCGGCACCTGGACGCCGAGCACGTTGACGTCGTTGTTGCAGAAGCCGACCGTCGCGTTGACGTTGTGGAGCACGTCGGTGTTGTCCAGGTTCACCAGGCCGACCTGACCGGTCGAGTCGTAGTCGTAGCCGTAGTCGCCGTGGTGGCGGTGGTGCTCGTCACCCGGCGTCCCGGCGGACGCGATGCCGCCGGTGACGAACGCGCCGGCGGCCATGGCCACGGCGACGAAACCGATTTTCTTCAGCATGGATTCTCCCTCGATGAGACAATTGCCGCGACGGCATTCAAGGCAATGTTCCGCCCCGGCAGGAAACGTCTTGGTGGGAAAAACGTACTGATGGGCCGCCGACCCTTCCACCCGATTCACCGATCGTGTGAGGCCCACAGGCCGCTGACCGGGCTTTGGATAGCCCGAACGGGTGGCTCGCGCGGGCGGCGGCGGCTTTCGCCGGAAGGCGTCTCCGCGCACCGACACAGTCTTATCACGCAACGTGGTCCGCCGGCCAGAATCCGCCACCGCATCACGCCTTGGTGTGGCTCCGGCTTCGCCAATCGGTCTCGGAGCGTGACGAATTCCCGAATCGCATCCTTCGAAAGTGAAGTCACTTCCGCGTTCCTACGCTTTGCCGGGTCACCCGGGTTCGCGGTGCGGCACGTGAGGAGTGGTTCGTGGTGGATTACGCGGTGCTCGTGGCGTCCGCGGTGCTCTACGCGGTGGGGATCGTCGCGCAGAGCGTCGCCGCGCGGCGGGCCGGCAACCGGCCGGGCGCGGGACTGGGCCTGCTGGCCCGGCTCGCCGCCGACCGGCTGTACCTGCTGGGTTTCGCCGGCCAGGCGGGCGGGTTCGCGCTCGCGTTCTTCGCACGCGCTTCCCTGCCCCTGTACCTGGTCCAGACCGCCTCTTCGTCGGCCATCGGGCTGGCGACGGCGTTCGGGGTCGTCGTCCTCGGCTGGCGGATCCGCCCCGCGGAGGTGATGACGCTGGTGCTGCTGGCTTCCGGGCTCGTCGTGCTGGCCGGGTCTTCGTCGGCTTCGGTCGCCACGGACCTCCCGTTCGCGGGGGTCGCCGCCCTGGCGGCCGTGGTGCTCGGGATCGGGCTGGCCATGGTCCCCGCGGGCCGGGCGGGGACGTTCCTGCCCGCCGCCGTCCTGTCCGGGGTCGCGTTCGCCGTCGTGGCGGTCGCCAGCCGGACGCTCGCGCACCTCGATCTCGCTGCTCTGCCAGGAAATCCGCTGACCTGGCTGATGCTCGCGGCCGCGGTGCTCGGGCAGGCTTCGATGGCGGCCGCGCTGCAGCGCGGGGCGGCGGCCGCGGTCGTGGCCACCGCCGACGCGACCACCATCGTGCTCTCGTCGGTCACCGGGATCGCCGTCCTCGGCGACCACGTCGTCGCCGGGCACGGGCCGTGGGTCGCCGCCGGGCTCGCCGTGGTCGTGTGCGGCGTGCTGCTGCTCGGCGTGCAGTCGCGCACCGGCACCGCCGCCCTCGCCGGGGAAGCCGCGTGACCCCACGGCCGCTCGCGAGCGTCTCGGTCGACCTCGACAACCTGTGGGCCTACCTCAAGACCCACGGCGATCCCGCGTGGCGCGACCGGCCCAGTTTCCTGCCGTCCGCGGTCCCGCGGCTGCTGGAGATCCTCGGCGAACAGGGCCTGACGACGACGGTCTTCGTCGTGGGCGCCGACGTCGTCCGCGAAGACGGCGCCAAAGCCGTCGCCGAGATCGCCGCGGCCGGGCACGAGGTGGGCAACCACTCCTTCGGCCACGAACCCTGGCTGCACCGCTACTCCCGCGACCGCCTCGAAGACGAGCTGAGCCGGACCGAAGACGCGATCACCGCCGCGGGCGCACCCCGCCCGAGCGGGTTCCGCGGCCCCGGCTACAGCGTCACGCGCGACCTGATCGAGCTGCTGGCCGAACGCGGTTACGCCTACGACGCCAGCACGCTGCCGACGTGGATCGGCCCGCTGGCCCGCGCGTACCACAACCGCACGGCGAAGGCCGCGGAGGAAGGCCAAGACGAGCTGTTCGGCGGGGTGTCCCGGGTGCTGGCGCCGGTGCACGCCTACCGCTGGCAGACGTGCGTCGGCCGCGAGCTGACCGAGCTCCCGGTGACGACGATGCCGCTGCTGCGCACGCCGATCCACGGCTCGTACCTCCTGCAGCTGCACGAAATCTCGCCCCGGCTGGCCCGCGGGTACTTCCGGACGGCGCTGCGGCTGTGCCGCGCCCGCGGGGTCTCCCCTTCGCTGCTGCTGCACCCGACCGACGTCCTCGGCGCCGCCGACGCGCCCGGGATGGAGTTCTTCCCCGGCATGGCGGCGCCGGGCGGACGGAAGGCGGCGTGGCTCGGCTGGGTGCTTTCCGCGCTGCGGGAGCACTTCGACGTCGTCGGCACCGGGGAGCACGTCCGCCGGACGGCCGTGCGGCGCACCCGGCCCGTGACCAGACTGGACACGGGGAGATGACCATGGTCACGGTCGTCCGGCCGTCCCGGCGTGAATCCCGGGAAACGGCCGTGCTGCAGGTCCTCGCGTGCGCGACCGTCGGGCTGGCGCCGGTCGAGGGCTACCTGACGGCCGTGCAGAGCCAGCTCGGCAAGGTCGCGCCCGCGCTGCTCACCGTCGTCTGGCTCGCCGTGCGCGTCCGCCGCCGTCAGCTGCCCCGGCCGACGCCGCTGCACGCGGTCCTCGCGCTGCTCGCCGTCGTGCTGGCCGCGACGGCGGCCGTGCACGCGGCCGGCGAGTTCACCGCCGAGTACACCGTGCGGTGGCTGCCGTTCCTCGTGGTCACCGCGGCGCTGGCGGACGTGGCGAGCCGTGAGGTCCCCATCAGCCGGCTGCTGCTGGCGGCGGCCGCGGGCGCCACCGTCGCCGGCGCGGGCGCCCTCTACAGCCTGGTCGCCGAGGGCGAAGCCCGCGCGAGCGGCCCGCAGCCGGACCCGAACGACCTCGCCTACTTCCTCGTCGCGGCGGTGCCCCTGCTCGCGGCGGTGCACCGCCGGGGCCGGGGGCCGGTGCTGACGGCCGCGGGCATCGTCCTGGTGGCCGGCGCGACGGCGACGTTTTCCCGCGGCGGCGCGCTCGGCCTGGGCGCGGCGGTCGGCTGGCTGCTGCTGCGCCGGGTGCTGCCGTGGCGGGTGGTCGCGGCCGGGGCCGCGGCGGTCGCCGCGCTGGGCCTGGGCGCGCTGCTGTTCGCCGGCCCGCAGCTGGACCGGGCCCTGCAGGAGAAGAGCTACATCGCGGCGTCCAATGTGGACACACGCGAGCTGCGCTGGCAGGCGGCGGCCCGGATGCTGACCGCGCACCCGCTGCTCGGAGTGGGTCCCGGCAGCTTCCGCGAGCACTACGCCGCCGAGTCCCACGACGCCGAGGTCGACGAGCAGACGCCGGTGGCGCACAACATGTACCTCGAGGTCGCCGCGGAGCTGGGCCTGCCGGGGTTCGCGCTGTTCGCCGGGGTGGCCGGCGTGGCCGCGGTGGCGAGCGAGCGGACGATCCGGTTCGCCGGCGCCGGGCCGGCCCGGACCGAGGCCGTCGCCATCCAGGCGGCGCTGCTCGCCGTCCTCGTCACGTCGACCTTCCTGTCCGAGCAGTACTACCTGCCGTTGTGGTCGCTGGCCGCGCTCGCCGTCGCGGCCGAAGCCCGGGTTCGCCGAGAAGGAGAGGGGAGCGCCGATGCGGGTGCTGCACGTCATCAGTGAAATGGGGGCCGGCGGGGCGGAGACGCTCGTGGCCGGCATGGCCGCCCGCGGCGGCGAGTACGGCTGGGTGTCCGGCGTCGCCAGCGGCGGGGGTTTCCGCGCCGACGCGCTCGCCGCGGACGGCACGCCGACGTTCCCCGTGCCGCTCGCCCGCCGCAGCAAGGCGGGCGTGCTGAAGGCCGCCTGGGCGACCCGCCGGGCGATCGCGCGGTTCCGGCCCGACGTGGTGCTGGCCCACAACGTCGGCGCGAGCCTGGTGACGCGGCTCGCCGGACGGCGGCCGGTCACCGTCTTCCACGGCGTCGCCGACGAGGACTACCCCGCCGCGGCCCGGATCCTGCGCCGCACGTCGGCCCGGGTCGTCGCGGTGTCGACGGCCACGGCGGACCGCCTGGCGGCAGCGGGGCCGGCGCGGCCGGTGGTGATCCCCAACGCCGTGTTCCCCCGGACGCCGGTGTTCGGCCGCGCCGAGATCCGCGCGTCCCTCGGCGTCCCGGAGCGGACGCCGGTGGCGCTCTGCCTGGCCCGGCTCGAACCGCAGAAGCGGCACGACGTGCTGCTGGACGCCTGGGCCGCCGTCGGCGGCGACGCCGTGCTGTGGCTGGCCGGCGACGGCAGCCTGCGCGCGGACCTCGAGCGCCGCGCGCAGGCGCTGGGCCGCCGGGTGGAGTTCCTCGGCACCCGGGCGGACGTGCCGGACCTGCTCGCCGCGGCCGACGTCACGGTGCTCACCAGCGACTGGGAGGGCCTGCCGCTGGCGGTCCTGGAGTCGATGGCGGCCGGACGGCCGGTGGTCGCGACGGGCGTCGGCGGGATCGGCGAGGTGCTGGCCGGCGGCGGCGGGATCGTGGTGCCGCCCGCGGACCCGGCCGCGACGGCCGCGGCGCTGAACACGCTGCTGTTCGACCCCGCGGCGCGGGAAACCGTGGCCGCCGAGGGGATCCGGGCCATCGAACGCGACTACGACCCGCACCCGCTCATGAAGTCCTACGACGAACTCCTCCGAGGTGCCCGATGAACTACCGCGCTGCCGTGTCGAGCACCGCCGTGTCGAGCGCCGCCGTGGCGCTGCTGGCGGGGGCGCTCGTCCTGATCGTCGGCTTGACGCGGGGCGAGGAGTACCAGGGCCGGGTGAGCCTGCTCGCCGGCCCCGCCGCGGCGGACGGTGCCCCGTACGGCGAGGTCGTCTCGCTGGCCCTGCCGGCGCTGGTGGAGCTGGCCCGCAGCCCGTCGGTGCTGCAGGCGGCGGCCCCGGTTTCCGGGTACGCGCCCGACGAGCTGGCCGGCCAGGTGTCGGTCGAGCTGGTCCCGGCATCGGGCCTCGCGCGGCTGTCGGTGCGCGCGCCCTCGGCGGAGCGCGCCGGCGCGACGGCGAAGGCACTGGCCAAGGCGATGATCGACGCGGACCTGCTGGCCCCGGCGGGGAAACTGCGGACGCTGGATCCGCGGCCGGAGATCATCCCGGTGGCCCCGGACGTCCCCCTGGTGACCGGGCTGGCCCTGGTCGGCGCGGTCGCGGCGGGACTGGCAACGGCGGCCCTGCGCCGCCTCACCCCGGGCGGCGGCGGCCCGGGCCCGGTCCGCCGCGCACTGGCCGCGGCGGGGGTCCACCGCCCGGTGGCGGTGCTCCACGAGGAAGACCCGGCGGCCGCGGACCGCCTGGCGGTGCTGTGCCGCGCGGCGGGCAGACCGGTGCGCGTGCTGCCGGTCCAGCCGGACCTGACCGAGACGGCGGCCAAGCTGGCGGCCGGCCTGCCGGAGGAGAGCGGAGAGGGCGCCTCGGTGGTGGCGGTGACCCCGGCGGGACGGCACCACCCGGACTTGACGGCGGCGGTGGCGGTGCTGCCGGCGGACGCGGTGCTGGTGGCGGTGGTGCTGGCATGAGCTCCGCACAGCAGAGCACCAGCGGCGCCTCCCGCCCCCTTCACGGCGGTGGTACCGGTATGGCCGCGCAAGAGAATGCAGCCCACCGGCCCGACCACCCCAACCCAGCCACCCCGCTTCGCGGCGGCGGTACCGGCACAGCCGCGCAAGAAAATGCCGCGGCCCACCACCCAAACCCAGCCACCCCCAGCGGTAGCCACACCCCCATAGTCCCGCGAAACACCGCCCCAGCCCGGCGTTCCAGCCTCCCCACGGCGGTGGTGCCCGCATGACCGCGCAAAACACCGCCGCCACCCGACGGCCCGCCCTCCTCGGCGGCACCCGCCTGTCCCCCAAGCAGCGGCTCGTCCTCCTCCTCGCCACCCTCGCCGGCGGGCTGAGCGCCTGGCACGCCCTCGCCCCCTCCTGGCAGGTTCCGCTGCCGTCCCCCGCCGTCCTCGGCGAGGAGCGGTTGCAGGACTTCCGGGATGCCCTCTACTTCCCCATCCGCGAATTCCTCCACGGCGGCAACCCCTACGACCCCGCCGCGATGTTCGCGCACTGGCCCGTGCGCCAGGACTTCAACCTCTACCAGCCCTACCACCTCCTGCTGCACGCCCCGTTCGCGCTCCCGGGCTACCGGGTCGGCGCGGTCGCGTTCAGCCTCTTCTCGCTGCTGCTGCTCGTCGCGCTCGCCGCGCTGACCGCCCACGCCGTGCGGCGGTACGTCGCCGTGCCGTTCTCGGTCACCACCGCCGTCGTCTCCGCGCTGCTGCTCACCAGCCAGGTCGGGAAGGCGCAGCTCTACGTCGGCCAGGTCAACCCGCTCGTCGCCCTCGGCGCGGCCGGCGCCCTGCTCGCCCGGCGCGACCGGCCCGGGTGGGCCGCGGTGGCCCTCGCGCTCGCCTGGCTCAAGCCCCAGTACGGCTTCCCGCTGGCCGTCCTGCTCTTCGCCCGCGGCTCGCGACGGGTCGCCCTCGTCGGCACCGCGATCGCCGCGACCGCGAGCCTGCCCGTCGTCGTCCTGCTCGTCGTGCGCGGGGGCGGGGTCGGGCCGTTCCTCGACGTCGTCGTCGCGAACCTCACCCACGCCCGCGCCACCGACTACGGCGCGGTCGATTCCCCCACCGCGCAACGCATCGACGTCGCCGCCGTGCTCTTCCGCGTCACCGGCTGGGTGCCCGCCGGCATCGAACTCGTGGTGCTGGCCGTCGTGCTCGTGACGAGCGCGCTGCTCGCCCGGCGCGTCCCGGCGCCGCTCGCCGACCTCCTGACCTGCCTGGCCGTGGTGGTCTGCGTGGTGCACCAGCCCGGTGACGTCCTGATCGCCGTTCCGTCGATGGCCGCGGTGGCAGCGTCGTGGTGGCGGCACCGGGCCGAGCCCGGCTGGGGCGCCGCCGGGCTGGCCGTCCTGGCCCTCGCCGTTCCGTTCGCCCATCTGTACACAGTGGACGCCGCGGTGGCGGCCACCCTCGGTGCGCGGGCGGCCGTCACGCTGGACGGCGTCGCGGTCGTCGCCGCCTGGGGGCTCGCGGTGTTCGCCGCCGTCCGCCCGATCCGGGTGCGGACGGCGTGACCGCCGCGCTCGGGAGCCGCGCGGTCCGCGGCTCGCTGTGGCTGGGCGTGGTCAACCTCGTCAGCAAGAGCAGCCAGATGCTGGTCACCCTGGTGCTGGCCGCACTGCTTACCGAGGGACAGCTCGGCGCCGTGGCGCTCGCGGTGGCGCTGGTGAACCTCGGCCAGGTGGTCCAGTCGATCGGGGTCTACGACGTCATCGGCCGCACCGAACGCGACCCGCGCCGGACGGCGGGCACGGTGCTGACGCTGAGCGTCGGCGCCGGGCTCGTCCTGGCCGCCGCCACGGTGGCCGCCGCCGGGCCGCTCACGGCGGTGCTCGGCACGCCGGACGCCGCCGGGCTGGTCCGGCTGGCCGCGCTCGGTCTGCCGTTCTCGGCCGCCGGCGGCGTGCAGATGGGCCTGATGCACCGCGAGCTCGACTTCCGGCGGCGGCTGCTGCCCGACGGCGGCAGCGCGGTGCTGGGTGCCGTGCTGACCGTCGCGCTCGCCGCGTGCGGGGCCGGGCCGGTGTCGCTGGTGCTCGGCCTGCTGGCCACGGCGGTGTCGCAGCCGCTGCTCGGCGCGCTGGCCCGCGGCGGGGTCCGGCCGTGCTGGGACACCGCGGCGGCGCGCGAGGTGCTCGGCTGGGTGGCCGTGGTGGGGCCCGCCGCGGTCGTCGGCGCGCTGCTGGTGAACCTCGACTACTTCGCGGTCGGGCACGTGCTCGGGCCGGACGCGGTGGGCGTCTACTCGCTGGCGTACCGGCTCGCCTGGGTCCCGTACATCATGGTGGCGGTCGTGCTCGGCGCCGTCGCCTTCCCGGTGTTCACGCGGCTGCGGCGCGAAGGGGCGCCGCTCGGCGGGGCGGTCACGCGGTTCACCCGCGCGGTGCTCGTGGTGACCGGCGGCCTGTACCTGGCGCTCGCCGTCCTCGCCGAGCACGTCGTGCTGCTGGGCGCGCGGTGGGCGGGCGCGGCCGGCCCGCTGGTGCTGCTGTCCGGCTACGGACTGGGCATCTGCCTGCTGCAGATCTGGTACCAGGCGGTGAAGGCGACCGGGCACGTCCGGCGGTACCTGGCGCTGGAGACGACGCACCTGGTGCTGCTCGCGGCGGCGCTGGTGCTGCTGACCCACGCCGGAATCGGGGCCGTCGCGGCCGGCCAGCTCGCCGCCGCGTGGCTGGTCGTGCCGCTCACCTGGCGGGTGCTGGCCGGGCTCGGCGTGGCGCCGTCGGCGGCGGAGCTGGCCGGGATGTTCGCCCGCGTCGCGCTCGCCTGCGTGGCGGCCGCGGTGCCCGCAGTCGCGTTCGGACAGTGGGCCGGGACCACGTTGCCGGGCGTCGTGGCCCAAGCCGCGGTGCTCGTCGCCGGGTACGCCGGGGCGACGCTGCTGCTGCAGCGGACCGCGCTGGCCGAGTTGCGCCGGGGAGGCCTCCGGTGAGGGTCGTGCACGTCTCGCAGCCCGTGACCGCCGGGGTCGCCGTCGTCGTGCTGGAACTCGCGGTGGCGCAACGCGACCGCGGCTGGTCGGTGACGATCGCCTGCCCGCCGGCGGGCTGGCTCGCCGAACGCGCCCGGGAGGCCGGGATCGAGGTGCGGGGCTGGACCGCGCGCCGGGCGCCGGGGCCCGGCTCGATGGCCGAAGCGCTGCGGCTGCGGCGGCTGCTGGCCGGCCTCGCCCCGGACGTCGTGCACCTCCACAGCTCCAAGGCGGGCCTGGCCGGGCGGCTGGCCGTGCGCGGCGGCCGGCCGACGGTCTTCCAGCCGCACCTGTGGTCCTTCGAGACGGCGAGCGGACCGCTGCGGCGCGCGTCCGCCGCGTGGGAGCGCTTCGCGTCGCGGTGGACCGACCTCGTCGTGTGCGTGAGCGACGACGAACTCGCGGCCGGCCGGTCGGCCGGGGTGACGGCCGAGGCAGAGGTGGTCTGCAACGGCGTCGACACCACGCGGTTCGTCCCCGGCGACCGCACCGCGGCCCGGCGCCGGCTCGGGCTGCCCCGGCACGCGCCGATCGCCGTCTGCCTGGGCCGGCTGGCCGAGCTCAAGGGCCAGGACCAGCTGCTGTCGGCGTGGCCACAGGTGTTGCGGCGGCGGGCGGACGCCCAGCTGGTGTTCGCCGGCGACGGGCCCATGGGTCCGGTGTGGCGCGAGCGGCACCCGGTGGCGGGACACGCGTCGGTCCACTGGGCGGGCCACACCGACGAGCCGGCGGCCTGGTACACCGCCGCGGACGTCGTGGTCCTGCCCTCCCGCGCCGAAGGAATGGCGCTGGTGCCGCTGGAGGCGATGGCGTGCGCGCGCCCGGTGGTCGCGTTCGACGTCGGCGGGATGCGCCAGAGCGTCGCGGACGCGGGCGCGGTGCTGCCGCCGGGTGAGGTCGGCCTGCTCGCCGAAGCCGTGGCGGCGCGGCTGGCCGACCCGGGCCTGGCCCGGCGCGAAGGCGAACGGGGTCGCCGCCGCGTGGAGCTGTCCTTCGACCGGGAGCGGATGACGGACCAGATCGCCGCGCTCGTCGACAAGCTCACGCCGTCGGAGCACCTCTCGTGAGTCGCACCCTGGAGCCACTCTCGTGACCCGCATCGCCTACCTGCTCACCCAAGACCGCGGTGGCCCGCCGTGACCCGCATGCCGTGCCCGCCCAACGCCGCGCGGCAACCGGCGGCCCCCAGCCCGGCCCGCCGCGAACTCGACCACCCCACCCCCACCCCGCCGGAGCCGCTCTCGTGACCCGCATCGCCTACCTGCTCACCCAAGACCGCGGTGGCCCGGTCGACGTCACCGTCCGCCTGGCCGCCACCCTCGCCGCCGATGGACACGACGTGCGCGTCTTCGGGCCCGTGCCCGCGCGGGGTGCTGCGCTGCTCGACGGCCGGCACGAGGAACTCGCCGTGGCCGACAAGGAAGACCTCGCGGCGGCGGGCCGGGCGCGGGCGGCCTTGCGCGCGTGGCGGCCCGACGTCGTGCACGCGCAGGACCGGCGCGCGGGGCTGGTGATCGCCGGCCTGCGGTTCGCTCGGGGCCCGCGGCCCGCACTGGTCCAGACCTACCACGGTGTGCCCGACGACGTCGCGGAACCGTGGTTCCGGGGCGAGCGCGGGGCGGCCGGGCCGTCGGGTTACACGCGGACGGTGCTGGCCGCGGACGCCGCCGTCGCCCGTGTCCTGGACCGCACGGTGGTGCCGGCCGAGGCGATGGGGACGTTCCTGCGCCGCCGGTTGCGGGTGCCCGCCGGGCGGTTGGCGCACATCGACAACTGCGTCGCCGCCGCCGAACCGTCGCCGCCGCGCGGGCCGGTGCGGCACCTCGTCTTCGCCGGGCTGCTGGTGGAACGCAAGGGCGTCCTCGACCTGCTGGCGGCGTTGGCGCTCCCGGGCGTGCTGCCACCGGACGCGCGGCTGACGGTGATCGGCGACGGCCCGCAGCGGGCGGAGGCGGAACGGGCCGCGCAGCAGCCGCCATTGGCGGGGCGCGTGACGTTCCTCGGGTTCCGGCCCGACGTGCCCGCGCTGCTGGCCGGCGCCGACGCGCTCGTCCTGCCGTCCACAATGGAACAGCAGCCGCTGGTGGTGGCCGAGGCGATGGCGGCGGGCAAGCCGGTCCTGGCCACGGCCACCGGCGGCGTCCCGGCGATGCTCGACGTCCCGGCGTTGCTCGATGTCCCGGTGTTGCTCCCCCCACCGGGTAACATCCCGGCCCTCGCCGACGGCCTCCGCGCCCTCTTCGCCGAACCCGACCCGGCCCGCCTGGGCCGCCTCCTCGCCGAACGCGCCCACGCCCGCTACCGCCCGGAGGCCTGCGCCCGCCGTCACCTGGAGTTGTACGACCAGCTGACGACATCGTGCCGACCCGCCAGTCACGCGTGATGCCCCTCCAATCACGCGAGATGCCCCTCGGATCACGAGAGAAGCCCCTCGGATCACGGGAGACGCCCTCCCGTCACCGGCTCCGCGTGCTCAAAGCCGGAACTCGCGTGATCGGGGACGTATCTCGCGTGACTGGCGGCGGGACTCGCGTGATTGGGGACGGAACTCGTGGAGTTGCCCCGGTGAGGCGGACACGGGTTTTTCAGGCAGCCAGGGCCTGACGGTAGCTGGTTCGGGCTTCGGCTGGGGTGTGGTGGCCGACCGTTGAGTGCAGCCGGTTGTGGTTGTAGTAGCG
>NZ_JAJPWN010000028.1:0-108195 GCF_046549135.1 Amycolatopsis sp. lyj-23
TCCGGTGTTCAGGTTTTTCTTGGTCGACGAACCAAATACCGGAGACCTCACCCATTTCGGCCGACGACACGCCCAGCACCGCCAACTCCAGCTCAACCCGCCGGAGACAACTTCGATACAGGCCCTAACGTGCGAAGACGCGCCGCCCGGCGAATCACGTCTCGACGACCTGCGTCCCGGCGACGTCGGCGGTCTGAAACGGATCCCGGTCGAGCACGACGAAGTCTGCCGAGCGGCCAGGCGTGAGTGCCCCGGCGACGTCGTCGAGACCGCACGCGCGAGCCCCGCCGAGGGTGAACACCTCGATCGCCTCCGCGAGGGTGATCGCCTGTTCCGGCCAGAGCGCACCCGGCCACCGGCCGTGCGGGTCCTGACGGGTGACCAGACCCGCGATGCCCTCCCACACGTTGGCGACTCACTGACGGGCCAGTCCGACCCGCCCGCGACCAGGGCGCCGCTGTCCAACAGCGCCCGGTTCGGCTGCATGCGGCCCGCGCGCGAAGCGGGCAGCACGGCCACGATCGCCGAGGGGATGACACCGGGCACCCACAGGAACGGCGAGATGTCGGCTGCCACGCCGAGCGCGGCGAACCGCGGCAGGTCGTCCGGGTGCACGAACTGGCCGTGGGCCAACTGGAACCGCGTCTCCGTGTGCCCTTCGGCCCGCACCTTCTCGACCGCGTCGAGGAACTGCCGCACCGAGGCGTCTCCGGTGCAGTGCACCTTCGCCGAGAAGCCCGCCGCGGCGGCGGTGCGCAGCCAGCCGGTGAGCTCCTCGGCTGGCATCGTGGTCGAGCCGTGGAAGCCGCCGCCGTGGATGTCGTCGGGCAGGTACGGCTCGAGGAACGCCGCCGTGCGGGTGGGTGGCACTCCGTCGAGGAAGATCTTCACGAAGTCCGGCCGGTGGTGTTCGGTGCGGTAGCGCCCGGCCACCTCCAGCAGCGGCGCCCCGACCAGGTCGGTATCGATAAAATGCCGAGCGCACCGGTCTGCTCGGCGATCTGAACCTTGCTGATAGCGACGTGGTGAGTGCCGGCCAGGCGAACGTGGGCCTATTCAGAATTCTGTAGCAGAACTTCGCTCGGGCTCGGCCGACAACTCGACGGTGATCTGAACCGCGTGGTTCAGGCGTCGGAGCGCGGTCGTTGCAGCGTGAAGGTCTCGAACGGCTTCAGGGCGCCGTCCGGGCCGACGACGTCGTAGTATGTCACCCGCATCGTTGTCGTCCCGCCGCGGCGGGTGCCCGGGGCGACCGTGAACGCCGCGAAGCCGTAGGAGTTCGCCGCGTCGCGGACCGCCGACCAGGGGGCGTCCTCGGTGACGTACACCGGGGGCCGTTTGCCGGTCTTCGGGTCGGGGTCGGCGACCTTGGTGATCACGCGGCAGCGGGGCGGGGTGAAGAACAGCTGGTTCGACGGCGCCGACGTGCCGCCGCCGCCGAGGACCATGTGGACGGTGCCCTTCGTGGTGTTGACCACGTCGGTGCGGGTCGAGGCCGGCACCGGGGTGCGCGTCGGGTTCGCCGCCGCGCCGCGGATCGGGTGGGAGCGTTCGTAGTGGTGCTCGTGGCCGCAGACGACCAGGTCGACGCCGTAGCGGTCGAACAGCGGGACCCATTCCTCGCGGATGCCGAGGTCGGCGCCGTTGAACTGGTCGGCGGTGCTGATCGCGACCTGGTGCATGCAGACGACCACCCAGTCGACGCCGCGGTCGGCGCGCGCGGACGCCAGTTCGCGCTCCAGCCACGCCTTCTGCGCGCCGCCGGAGTAGCCGCGGACGTAGGAGTTGCCGCCGTCCTGGTAGCAGATGTCGTCGTTGGCGAGGCTGATCACCCGCACCGAGCCGACCGTGAACGAGTACCAGAGGCCGCGGGTGACGTCGGTCTGCCCGGACGCCGGCGGCACCGAGAAGTACGTCTGGTAGGCGGCGTACCCGATGGGGCCGTTGCCCAGCTCGTTCTCGTGGTTGCCGGCGGCGGGCATCCAGGGCCGGTTGCGCGCGCTGCGGCTGTTGTTGGTCCAGAAGTCCCACCAGGTGCGGACCCGGTCGGTGGCGAGGTTGGCGTAGCAGAGGTCGCCGTTGAACAGGTGGAACAGGGGGCGGACGCGCTCGACGCCGGCGGTGGTGTCGCCCGCGGCCGGCGAACCCAGGTTGTCGTTGACCAGCGGCGGGTTCGGCAGCGTCACGTCGGCCGGCGGCACGTAGCGCTTGCCGAGCGTCGGAGTGCCCTGGTCGCCGAAGCTGGTGAAGGTGAACTTCCCGCGGCCGCGCGGCGCGGTGCGGAACGTCGCGAGCGCCGGCTCGGCGCCCTCGTGCAGCGCCGCGTAGATGTACTCGTGGTCCGGCTGGAGCCCGCGAAGTGACGCGTGGAAGGCGTAGACGACCTGACCGGACTTCGCGTCGGTGTAGCTGACTGTCTTCGCCGGCACGCTGCGTTCGTACCGGCCGTCGGCGCGCCCGAGCAGCACCCGTGCGTTGCGCGTCGGCTGCAGCGCGTGCCACGACACCACCACCTCGGCGGCCGCGTCCGCGCCGAACTGCAGGTGGAGTCCGCTGACCGCGGGAATCTTCGCCGGGTCTCCGGCAGCGGAGGTGAGGTCGGCGGCCGAGGCCGCGGCCGGCTCGGCGTCGGCGGAACCGGCGAGCGGCCTGGCGGCGAGCACGGCGCCCGCGGCGGTGAGGAACCCCCGGCGGCTCACGTGGTGGGTGAAGATCTTTTCATCGTCGGTCATCCGCACACGGTGGTCCACTCCCGCGGCGCTTTGCCACCACGGGCCGGTGAACGGTGAGGTACGAATGTGCGCGCCACCAGGCACTATGCCCGTTGCGTCGCAAGAGTAACCGTTGTCGCACTCGCCTCGGCCGCCCTTCGGCGCCGAACAGCGTTTTCCGTTGTTTCGTGCGGTTGGTCCGGTATTTGCCGTCCCGCGTGCTTCATCCCTAGTGAACGCCCGCAGAACCCCAGCGAAGTCCGTTGTTCCGCTGCCGTATACCGGCATGACCGAGCCTGAGCGCGCCTCACTGGGGGATCGCGCGAAAAGGACGACGATGGCCGAGCCTCGGTTCGAATTGGTGCACGCCACACCGGAGCGACTGCGGGGACGAGGGTATACCGGTTCTTCCGGTAACGTGGTGTGGCGGTTTCTTTCCGCCAACAACCGCAGCCTGGCGCAATCGGCAACGTCCTTTCCGGACGCTCCGTCCTGCGCCGAGGCCGTGCGGGTGCTCCGTGATCATCTCGCGCTGGCCGAAGTGGTCACCGTACGGGACATCCGGGGCAAGTGGCTGTGGCAGATCAAGGTCGACGGTGCCGCACTGGGGATGTCGGCGCGCAACTACCAGCGGCGGCTGCACGCGATCAATTCCGGGAATTCTTTTCGAGAACTCGCGCAGCGGTGTCCGGCGGTTTCCGGGGCACGTGTTCGTCCGTAGTTCACGTTCCGGCCCGGAGCAGTCCAGATCGCCGGGAAAGGCTCTCGTCCGGACGAGACAGGGGAGTGCGATGACCAGTGTGCTGACCGAGCCGCCGCGGACGGAGGTGCGGCGAAGAACCGGGGCCCCGGGCGGGGCCGACCGGGCGTTCCTCGCCGTGCTACTGGGAGCCGGCGTGGTCGTGCTCGCGATCATGGTCACCGTCGGCGGGTTCCTCGTGAAGAACGGCGGGCAAGCGCTCGACCTCGCCGGATTTTCGTTCCTCACCACCCAGACCTGGCAGCCGGACTCCGGGAACTTCGGCATCGCCGCCGTGCTCGTCGGCACCCTGCTGATCGCCGGCACCGCGCTCTGCGTCGCCTTCCCGCTCGCCTTCGGCGTGGCGCTGTACATCTCCGAATACGCCCCGGCCCGGCTGAAGCGGGTGCTGATCAGCCTGGTCGACCTGATGGCCGCCGTGCCGAGCGTCGTCTACGGCCTTTTCGGCGCCGTCTTCCTGCAGTGGAACGCCCTCGATGTGCCGCGCTGGCTCGCCGTGCACCTCGGCTGGTTCCCGCTGTTCACAGTGGACGGTTATGACGCGAACGACCCGCTGAGCAGCCAGACGGTGTTCGCCAGTTCCACCTTCTTCGCCGGGGTGATCGTCGGGATGATGGTCATGCCGATCACCTGCTCGGTGATGCGCGAGTCGTTTTCCCAAGCCCCGCCCGGAGAACGGGAAGGCGCCTACGCGCTCGGCGCCACGCGGTGGGGGATGATCCGCAGCGTCGTGCTTCCCTACGGCCGGGGCGGGATGATCGGCGGCACGATGCTCGGGCTCGGCCGGGCCCTCGGGGAGACCATCGCGGTCTACATGATCATCGCGCCGGTGTTCACCATCCAGCCGCACGTCCTGCAGAGCGGCGCGAACTCGGTGTCCGCGCTCATCGCCCAGCAGTGGGCCGCAGCCAGCCCATTCGGCCTCTCCGCCCTGATGGCCGCCGGGCTCGCGCTGTTCGCGCTGACCCTGCTGGTCAACTTCGGCGCGTCCGCGATCATCGCCCGCAGCCGGTCCGGCCTGGGCAGCGAAGCATGAGCGGCGACCAGGAACGCCGGCGGGTCACGAAGCCCGGCCGGCTCATCGACCGGGTCACCGTGCTGGGCGCGCTCGTCGCGGCCGTCGCGTTCACCGCCCTCGTCTTCGACCAGCTGGCGCCGTTCGGCGGGGTGATCGGGTTCGCTGTCCTGGCCTGGCTGCTGTTCCTCGGCCTCTACGGGCTGCTCGTCTCCCTGACGGAGAACGCTCTGACCGTCAGGGACCGGCTCGTCTCGGCCGTGGTGCACAGCCTCGCCGCCTTCGCCCTGCTGGCGCTCGTGACGATCGTCGCCTACCCGCTGATCCGAGGGATCGACGCGTTGCAGCACCTGAACTTCTTCACCGACGACATGGCCACCGCCGGTCCGCTCGACCCGTTGACCCAAGGTGGCATCCTGCACGCCGTCGTCGGCACGCTGGAGCAAATCGCCATCGCGCTGGCCGTCACCGTCCCCTTGGGACTGACCTGCGCGGTATACCTGACCGAGGTCCGGGGCACGTTCGCCCGGTTGGTACGCACGATCGTCGACGCGATGACCGCCCTGCCGTCCATTGTGGCCGGCTTGTTCGTCTATGCCGCGCTGATCGTCGCGCTGGGCCTGGAGAAGTCCGGGCTCGCCGCGGGCTGCGCGATCAGCGTGATGATGCTGCCGATCGTCATCCGCGCCGCCGACGTCGTGATCCGGCTGGTGCCGGGCAACCTGCGGGAGGCGTCCCTGGCGCTGGGGGCCGGCCGCCTCCGTACGGTGTGGCACGTCGTCCTGCCGACCGCGCGATCCGGGTTGACCACGGCGATCCTGCTCGGCACGGCGCGCGGCATCGGGGAGACCTCCCCGGTGCTGATCACCGCCGGCTTCACCGCCTACCTCAACGCCGACCCGCTGTCCGGGCCCCAGATTTCCCTGCCGCTTGCGACGTTCTCGCTCGTCACCTCGCCCGAGGAGGCGATGAAGGCCCGCGGTTTCGGGGCCGCCGCGGTGCTGATGCTGCTCGTGCTGGTGTTGTTCGTGATCGCCCGGATCGCGGGCGGTCGGCCGGCCGGTGAGCTCACGCGGGGCGCGCTTCGCCGCCGCGCGCGGGCCTCGGCCGCCGACCGCGAGCGGTTCGACGGCCGGATGTGGGGTGAGTCATGAGGAACGTCCGGGTGATCGCCCTGGCGCTGGTCCTGGTGTTGCTGGGGCAGTCGACGGCGCTCGCGCAGGGGTACGTGCCGATCAGCGGTGCCGGATCGACGTGGAGTTCCAACGCGCTGGACCAGTGGCGCAAGAACGTCGGCCAGTACGGCATGCGGATCAGCTACGCGGCAACGGGTTCCACCGACGGTCGCAACCAGTTCAAGGCCGGCCAGGTCGACTTCGCCGTCTCCGAGATCCCTTATGGACTGACCGACGCCGGCGTCACCGACAACCCGCCCGCGAACCGCGGCTATGCGTACATGCCGATCGTCGCCGGCGGGACGTCGTTCATGTACAACCTGCACATCGGCGCGGCGCGCGTGACCAACCTGCGCCTGTCCGGGCAGACGCTCACCGGCATCTTCACAGGGACCATCACCACCTGGGCCGACCCCGCCATCAAGGCCGACAACCCCGGGCTGACCCTGCCCGCCCGGAAGATCATCCCGGTCGTGCGGTCCGACGGCTCGGGCACCAGCGCGCAGTTCACGACCTACATGGCGAGCCAGTTCGGCGGGGCGTGGGACGCGTTCTGCCGCAAGGCCGGCCGGGCAACGCCGTGCGGGTTCACCTCGAACTACCCGCTGGTGCCGCCGGTGGTCGGGCAGTCCGGCTCCCTCGGCGTGACCAACTACGTGCGCCAGGACCAGAGCGAAGGCTCGATCACCTACGTCGAATACTCCTACGCGCGCAACGCGGGCTTCCCGATCGCCAAGGTGCTCAACAAGGCCGGCTACTTCATCGAGCCGAAGGCCACGAGCGTCGCCGTCGCCCTGCTGGCCGCGACGATCCGGCCGGACCTGACGCAGGACCTCGGCGGCGTCTACAACAACCCGGACGCGCGCACCTACCCGTTGTCCAGTTACAGCTACATGATCCTGCCGACGACCCCGACGTCGCCGTTCAACACCGACAAGGGGAAGACGCTTTCGGACTTCGCGTATTACTTCCTCTGCGAAGGCCAGCAGCAGGCCGACCAGCTCGGGTACTCGCCGCTGCCGAAGAACCTCGTGCAGGCCGGGCTCGACCAGGTGGCGCGGATCCCGGGGTCCACGAAGAAGCCCACCGACATCTCCAAGTGCAACAACCCGACGTTCTCCCCGGACGGCACCAACCTCCTCGCCAAGAACGCGCCGCAGCCCTCGCCGTGCGACAAAGCCGGCGTGACGCAGTGCGCGGAGGGCACCGGCGGCGCCCGGGCCCCGACGCCGGTCAAGGGTGGCACCGGATCCGGCCCCGGGGCGCAGTCCGCGACCAACCCCGACGGCGCCGCACCCGGCAGCACCAGTGCGGCGCCGGGACCGGACGGCACGACCGGCCCGGCGAACGGCGCGATCGACCCCGACACCGGGCTGCCGGTCAACGGCCAGAACGTCGCCGCCGGCGGCTCGGCCGTCCCGGTCTCCCTCGACCAGCGCGACAACGCGACCGCCGCCCTGCTCACTGCGCTGGCCGTCGCCCTCCTGCTCGGCCTGGTCATCGGCCCGCCGATCCTGGCCCGCCGGCTGAAGAAGGAGGAGCAGTGAAGCTCGCCCGCCTCCTGCTCGCTGTGCTGCTGGCGGTGACCGTGCTCGCCGGCACCGGCCACGCCGAAAATGCCACCGGATCGGCTCTCACGGTGACCGGCACCGGCGCGTTCTCGAGCCTGAAGGTCACCGTCGACCAGACCACGGATCTGATCAACCAGACCGTCCACGTCAGCTGGACCGGCGGAGCACCGACCGGCCCCTCGGGCAACTTCGCCACCAACTACCTGCAGCTGATGCAGTGCTGGGGCGACGACCCGGCCGGGCCGACGCGCGAGCAGTGCCAGTACGGTGGCCTGGCCGTCCAGGGTTCGCCGGTGGCGGGCGCCTGGGCACGGCGGCGGCAGGTCAGCTACGGATCCACCCTGGTCGACCCACTGGAGACGCTCAAGCCGGCTGCGCCTGGCCAGCAGGCCGTCGTGCCGTTCCGCTCGGTCACCGGCGTGACGACGACGTCGACCGGCGACTTCTTCACCGCGGGCACCACCAACGAGCTCCCACTCGCCAAGACCCGGCTCGACGGCGGCGGCGAGGTCGACTTCGAGGTGCAGACCGCGCTCGAGTCCTACGGCCTCGGCTGCGGCACCGTGGTGAACGGCAGCCCGCGCTCGTGCTGGCTGGTCGTCGTCCCGCGCGGAAACAAGGAGGTCGACGGCTCGACGGTCGGCGGCGACAACCGTCCGCAGCTCGACTCGTCCCCGCTGAGCGCGTCCAACTGGGCCAACCACCTCGCGATCCCGCTGAAGTTCCAGCCGGTCGGCGCCGCCTGCCCGATCGGCGCCGCCGAGCGGCCGACTTCAGGCGACGAGTTCCTGTCCGACGCTGTGCTGCGCTGGCAGCCCAAGCTCTGCGCCGGTGGTGGCACCGTCTTCGGCTTCACCCAGGTCCCGGACGGCGTCGCGCGCCAGACGCTGCTTTCGGACAACCCCGGCCTGTCGTTCCTCCGTGACCCGGTGCCGCCGGACCAAGCCACCAAGCCGCTGGTGTACGCGCCGATCGCGTTGTCCGGCCTGAGCGTCGCGTTCATCACCGAACGGCAGTCGGCGGGGGAGGGCGTCGTGCCCCCGGAGGTCTGGCACCGCGACGGCGAGCAGATCACCGAGCTGAACCTCACCCCACGGCTGATCGCCAAGCTGCTCACCCAGTCGTACGTGCTGTCGCTGCCGGTGCGTCAGGACTACCTCAAGGGCAACCCGGACTCGCTGACCGCCGACCCCGAGTTCGTCGCGCTCAACCCGGAGTTCACGGACTCCGGCCGCCTGATGTCTACTGTGGACGCTCTGGTGCCCACGGTGTACATGGACGCGACCGCGGCGCTGTGGCGGTGGATCGCCGCGGACAAGGACGCCGCGGACTTCCTGGGCGGGGTGCCGGACCCGAACGGGATGAAGGTCAACCCCGGGTACAAGGGACTGAAGCTGCCGGTGTCGAACTTCCCGAAGGCCGACCTGACCTGCACCGGCACCGGGCTGCTCGCCAGCTGCGCGCTCGACCTGCGCCCGCTGGCCGGCGACATGCACGAGGCCGGCCGGGCGATCAGCCGCGGCGACACGCTGGGCAAGGCGCCGACCGGCTTCGCGACCCCGGACGGCAAGCCGCAGCTCAAGGCCGTCGACCGGCAGCCGCAGGGCCAGCGGAGCCTCCTGGCCGTCGTCGACACCCCGACCGCGGCGCGCTACGGCCTGCCGACGGCCAAGCTGCGCAACTCTTCCGGCGCGTTCGTCGCACCCACCGGCGCCTCGATGCTGGCCGCCGTCGCCGCGGCCAAGCCCAGCGCGGTCGGCGACGTCCTCTCGCTCGACCCGCTGACGACGGCGAAGGACGCCTACCCGCTGACGAACCTGGCCTACGCGGCGACCGCACCGTCCGTTTTGGACACCAAGGCGGGTGCCGACTACGCCGCGTTCCTCAAGTACGCGGTGGGCGACGGCCAGCAACCGGGCATCGCGCCCGGGCAACTGCCCGCGGGTTACGTCCCGCTTCCGCAGTCACTGCGGGCCCAGGCCACCTCGGCCGCCGACAAGATCGCCGCGGACGCCGGCAAGGCCCTGACACCGCCGACGTCGTCCACGCCGGAACCGGACACCTCCGGCGGGTCGCCCGTCGGCGGCTCCGCGCCGGCCGACCAGCCGCCCACGGACGCAACCGGCGGCGGAGAACCCACGTCGGCGCCGGCCTCGGCGCCCTTGCCGGCGAAGGCCGTCGCCACGCCACCGACGACCTCCGCGGCCCAGCAGCCCGTGGCGCAGGCGCGCCCGACCCCGGCCACGCCGGTGGGGTTCGTGCGGTACGTGCTGCTCATCCTGCTCGCGGCGGGCGCTGTGGCCGCCGCGTCCGGTCCGGCGCTGACGCGCTGGGGGAGCCGGGTGAGGGGGAGGTGATGTCCGCGGTCCACCGTGCGGGGAGCTGCCACTCCACCGCACGGCGAGCCGGGTGAACCCAGCAAGCCCGGTGTCGAGGCCGAGAAACCGGTGACACCGGCACGTCCGGGCACGAGCTCGGGCATCCCTGCTGCGAAAAGGATACCTGAAGTGCGTAAGAGACACGCTCTCGTCACGGTCGCTTCCGCGGCCATGCTGCTCGTGCTGGGTGGCGCCGCCCAGGCCGACCCGGCCGGCGCCCCCACCTACCGCGACCTCGCCGGTGTCGGCTCCGACACCACCCAAGGCGTCGTGAACGGCCTCGCCGATGCGATCACCGTCGGTGGCGTCAAGGTGCTCGGTTCCTACGACGCGACCGGGTCCGCGAACATCACCACCAAGGACCCGGCGACCAAGCCGAACTGCACGATCCCGCGGCCGGCCGGCTCGGGCAACGGCGTCAACGCGCTTGTCGCGTCGCTCGACGGCAACACCGGCTGCGTGCAGTTCGCGCGGTCGTCGTCGAACAACTCGGCGAACTACGCCGGCAAGAACCTCACCTAGGTCCCGTTCGCGGTGGACGCCGTCACCTACGCGGTGCGGGCCGACAGCGCCATCTCCAAGAAGCTCACGACCGCGCAGCTGAAGAGCATCTTCAACTGCACCGCGCCCGGGGTCGGCACGACGTACAAGCCGCTGTTGCCGCACTTCGGCTCGGGCACCCGGTCGTTCTTCCTGTCCCAGCTGGGCCTGACCGACGCGGCGAACTACACCACGACATTCTCGTGCGTGAAGGACGTGGACGCGGCGAACACCCCGATCGAAGAGAACACCGGGACGTTCCTGGTCGAGCCGGCCAACGTCGCGCCGTACTCCATCGCCTCCTATCAGGCGCAGGTCAACGGCGTGATCCCGGCGGTGCAGGGCAAGGCCGTGCTGGCCACGCTCAACGGCATCTCGCCGACCGCGCTGAACACCAGCTCCTCGTTCAAGCGGGACGTCTACAACGTCATCCCCAGCGGCCAGGTGGGCACCGCGCCGTACAGCACCGTGTTCGTCGGCAGCGGCTCGGCCATCTGCCAGAACGCGGACCTGATCAAGAAGTACGGCTTCGGCCAGGCCGCCAACTGCGGCGACACCAGCATCGTCACGCCCTGAAAGGCAACGCACCCATGAGCTCCAGATCCTTTGCGCACCGGTTCGCCGTCGGCACGGCCGTCGTCGGCACCGCCCTCGCGGCGATGTTCGGCTCGATCGCGCCGGCCTCGGCCGCGGTGCCGGCGGGCACCCTCGGCACCCTCTCCCTGAGCCCGGCCACCGGCTTCGACACGACCGCCGGCGTGGCGACCACGTCGGCCGGCTGCCCGGACACCTCGGACGCGTACCACCTGTACGTGTACGGGCCCGGCGGCTTCACCAACGGCCTGATCGCGACCACCACGAGCAGTGTCAACTTCTCCACGACCGCGGGCTTCCCGATCCAGCAGGGCCTGTCGTTCAAGGACATCGCGCTGGACAACAGCACCACCGTCCAGCCGGGCAAGTACATCCTGGTGGCCAGCTGCGTCGACTCGTTTTCGCAGCAGGTGCTGGGCACCTTCACCAAGGACATCTGGTTCACCGACGCCACGCACTTCCAGAGCACCGACCCGAGTGCGCCGGTCACCACGACCACGTCGCTCGCGGTCTCCCCGGCGTCCCCGGTCACCCAGGGCGCCAACGTCACCCTGACCGCGACGGTCACGCCCGCCTCGGCGGGCGGCACCGTCCAGTTCAAGGACGGCGCGGCGAACCTCGGCAGCCCGGTCGCCGTCGCGAACGGCACGGCGGCGCTCACCACCTCGGCGCTGACCGCGGGCAGCCACTCGTTGACCGCGGTCTTCACCGGCGGCTCGGCGAACGTCTCCGGTTCGACATCGCAGGCGGTGACCTACCAGGTCAACGCCCCGGTCGCGACGCCGACCACGACCGCGCTCTCGGTCACCCCGAGCGGCACGGCTGCGCAGTACAGCTCGGTGACGCTGAACGCGTCGGTCACGCCCGCGGGTGCGGCCGGGTCGATCCAGTTCACCGACGGCGGCGCGAACCTGGGCAACGCGGTCGCGCTGGCCGGCGGCACCGCCTCGCTGACGTCCTCGACGCTGGCGGTGGGCGCGCACACGTTCGCCGCGAAGTTCGTGCCCGCCAACGCGGCGGCTTACGTGGCTTCGGAGTCCGCGGGTGTGCCGCTGACCGTGACGGCGTTCGCCGGGGTAGCCGCTTCGGAGAACATCACCACCACCGTCACCGCCGGTGAGCTGCTGATCAGCGTGGCCAACCAGAACGTCACGCTGCCGTCGCCGGTCATGCTGCCCGACGCCTCGATGCTGCAGACTTCGGGCAACCTGAACCCGATCACCGTCACCGACACCCGGGCGGGCAACCCCGGCTGGAACGTCTCCGGCCAGGCGACCGACTTCGGTGACGGCGCCTCGCACGCGATCAACGCCGGCAACCTCGGCTGGAGCCCGTCCATCGTGGACAAGGTCGCTGCGCAGAACATCACCGCGGGTCCGGCCGTCAACCCGGCCGCGGCGATCGCCCCGGGCGCGGCCGCTCCGGCCGGCGCGGGCCTCGCGGGGTCTCGCACCCTCGCCACCGCCGCCGCCAACGGGGGCAACGGCACGGCGCACCTGACCGCCGGGCTTTCGCTCAACGTGCCGACGTCGACCGTCGCCGGCACCTACACCTCGGTCCTGACCCTCACCGCCATCTGAGCACCCGGGTCTCCGGCGGGGTTCGTTCCCTCCCGCCGGAGACCCGGTTCCCACTCCCGAGAGGATCCCGATGCGCCTAGCCGCCCTGGCCGCCGCGTTTCTGTTCGCGTTCGCGCCGTCGGCCGCCGCCCAGACTCCCGCTCCGCCGCCGGCCCAGGCACCGGGGTCGGACTCAGGCGACCAGCGGGTGACCTTCGGGGTCCGCCCGGCCACCGCGACCGCGCCGGACAACCGAGCGAGCCTCGGGTACAGCGCCACCCCGGGTGCGGTCGTGAAGGACTTCGTCGCGGTGTCCAACATCGGCAACAACCCGGTGACGCTGAAGATCTACGCCAGCGACGCCTTCAACACCCCCGAGGGTGGCTTCGACCTGCTCGCCGCGGGCAAGCCGTCGGTCGACGCCGGCGCCTGGACGCACGCGGAGATGACGAGCGTTTCGTTGTCGCCGCGATCGGTCTCGATCGTGCCGTTCACCTTGACCATCCCCGCGAACGCGACCCCGGGCGACCACGCGGCGGGCATCGTCGCCGCGCTGACGACCGAGCAGACGGGCGTGAACGGGCAGAAGGTCGCGGTGGAACAGCGCGTCGGCGCCCGCATCTACCTGCGCGTCACCGGCGACCTCAAGCCGGGGCTCTCGATCACCGGGCTCACCGGTTCCTACGCCGCGACGCCGTTCGGCCGCGGTGACGCGACGGTCAGCTACATCGTCCACAACACCGGCAACACCCGGCTGTCCGGCAAGCAGCGCGTCAGTGTCAGTACGCCCTGGGGATCCACGGTGGACGGCGAAGCCCTGCCGCCGGTCCCGGAACTGCTGCCGGGTGGGCTGGTCAAGGTGACCACGACGGTCCGCGGCCTGCTGCCCGCGGGCTGGCTGGACGCGGCCGTGCACGTCGATCCGGTGCCGGTGCTCGGGTTCACCGACGTCGTCCAGCCGGCCGAGGAGTCGGTGACGCTGAGCGCAGTGCCGTGGGCGGCGCTCGGTGTGCTCGCCGCGCTGCTGCTGGGCATCTTCGCCGTGCGGTTCGCCCGCCACCGGCGTCGCCGCACTCCGGTCGCCCCGGCCGAGGAGGTGACCGAACATGCGGCGGCGCTGTGAGGTCCTGCTCGCGGTGGCCGCGTTCGGGCTCGTCGCGACGCCCGCCCAGGCCGCGCCGCTCGGCGGCCTGGTCATCACCCCCGGCGAGGGCCAGGACGCCGCGACGATCCGGATGCACACCAGCAGCGGCTGCCCCGCCGACGCGGACGCCTACTTCGCCACCCTGCGCGGCAAGGGCATGCCGGCCGACGGCCAGATCGTCGTCGCCACCACCGATGTCGGGCTGTCGCACGACGGCGGGTTCGACGTGTTCCTCGCCCAGACGCTGCGGGACTTCGCGGCGGACAACAAGACGACGCTGTCCGGGCAGTACGACGTCGCCGTGCACTGCATCGACTCGTTCAGCCAGCAGAGCAAGGGCGAGTTCACCGCGGCCCTGAAGTTCGACACGCCGGTGAAGTACGCAGCGCTCGGGGCCGCGAAAGGCCCCTCTCGGGTGCCCGAGACGCCCACCGCCATCCCGCAGGCGCCGGGCGCGGGCACCGGGCCGGTGCCGGGGACGGGCGCGCCGGAGCTGCCGGCCGCGACCGCCCCGGCACCGGAACCTGCCCGGACCGACGTGGCGGCCGGGAACCCGGCGCCCGCCGGGTCCGGCCCGGTGGCCGTGGTGTTCGGCCTGGCCGGGGCCGTGGGTCTGGCCGCCGCCGTCGTGGCGCTCGCGGCCTGGGTGGTGCGCAGGCGTCGTGTCCAGTAACGGAAGGAAGGCTTTTCATGCGTAAGCGTCAACTGGCCGTGGCCGTCGGCTCGGCAGCCGCGGCGGCCTGCGTCGTGGTCGCGCTGGTGACCTCGTCGCCGGCCTCGGCCGCGCTGCCGCCACCGGGCAGCCTCGGCACGCTGGCGATCGAACCGGCGACCGGCACCGGGGCCACCGCGCCGGTGGTGCGGACCTCGCAGGGCTGCACGCCGGACTCCGACGCCTACATCGCGCACGTCTTCGGCCCCGGAGGGTTCGCGGACGGCCTCGTCGCGACCTTCGGGCTGCAGGACGTCAACTTCTCGACCGCACAGGCCTTCCCGGTGCAGTTCACCAAGAGCATGACCGACATCGCGACCGACAACAACACGACCGTCGCCGCCGGGACGTACGTGATCCGGGTGTCCTGTGTGGACTCCTTCTCGCAGGCGACCACCGGCACGTTCACCACGAACATGTACTTCACCGACCCGGGCCACTACCAGTCGAGCGACCCATCCGGCCCGGCGCCGACCACGACGTCCACGATCCCGACCTCGGTGAGCACGTCCCGGCCGACGACCACGACACAGCCGACCACGCCGATCATGACGTCCACTTCGGCGACCACGCAGCCGACGACGTCGATGACCTCACCGGTCACCTCGTCCACGACGACCCAGGCGACGACGACCACCGACACTTCGGCCACCACAGCCACGCCGACGACCACCACCGAGGTGGAGTCGACGACGACCACGCCATCGTCCAGCACGACGACGAGCCGCCCGGCCACCAGCGCCACGAGCACCAGCGCGGTCGGCACCATCACGAGCACGATCGACACGATCACCAGCACCAGCTCGTCGACGAGCACCCAGACGTCGACCAGCACCCCGGCGCCCACGAGCGATAGCACGTCGGCGACCGTCCCCGCCGGGGACATCTCGGACGGCACCGGCCCCGGGGCCGCGCAGTCGGTCGGGACCAGCGTCCCGGCGCGCACGCTGGCCAACACCGGCGTCAACGCCGGTTACCTGCTGCTCTTCGCCGTCGTGCTGCTCGGCGCGGGTGCCGCGGCACTGGTCCTGACCCGGCGGCGCAGGGCGGCCCGATGACCGTCGGTGTGACCCCGGCTGCCGCGCCGCCCGCGGTGGTGCGGCCGGCCGGGCAGGCGCTGTCGATCGCGGCGGCGCTGATGCTGTGCCTGGTGGCGCAGTTCGCGGTGATCGGTGCGCTGGCCCACAACCGCGACCAGGACCGCGCCTACGACACCTTCCGCGACCAGCTCGCCAACGCGACGGCCCCGGCCGGCGGCCTCGACCGCGACGGCCATCCCCTGGAGTTCGGGACGCCGGTCGCTGTGCTGGCGATTCCGCGGATCGGCCTGCGGGAGGTCGTCGGCGAAGGCTCGTCGGCCACCGTGCTGAAGTCCGGGCCGGGCCACCGTCGGGACACCGTGCTGCCGGGCCAGCCCGGGGTCAGCGTGGTGATGGGCCGCCGGGCCGGCTACGGAGGACCGTTCGCCGATCTCGGCTCGCTCGCCCACGGCGACCTGATCACCGTGACCACCGGGCAGGGCAAGCACCAGTTCGAGGTCATGGGCGTCCGCCACGCGAACGACCCGCAGCCCGTCGCACCCGCAAAAGGACAGGGCAGGCTGACGCTGATCACCGCCGACGGCCCGCCGTACCTGCCCACCGACGTGCTGCGCGTCGACGCCAAGCTGCTCACCCCGGCCGTCCCGGCCGAGGGCGCCGTGCCGGGATTCGCGCTGCCCGCTCGGGAACAGGCCCTCGAGGGTGACGCCACGGCACTGGTGCCGCTGGTGGTGTGGGGTTTGCTGCTCGCGCTCGCCGCGGCCGGCGTGGTGTTCGTGCACCAGCGGGTGGGCCGCTGGCACGCGTGGGTGATCGGGGTGCCGGTGCTGGGCGCACTCGGGGTGACCGTGGCCGACCAGGCGGCGTCGCTGCTGCCGAACCTGCTGTGAGGAGACTGCCGTGACGATGCTGCTGCCTTCGGTCGAGGAGGCCACCGCGATCGAGGCGCGGGAGGTATCCGCGTGGTTCGGCGAGCGGAAGGTCCTCGACCGCGTCTCCCTGGACATGCCCGCACGCTCGGTCACCGCGTTGATCGGGCCGTCCGGCTGCGGCAAGTCAACCTTCCTGCGCATCCTGAACCGGATGCACGAGCTGATTCCCGGCGCGACGCTGGCCGGGGAGGTGCTGCTGGCGGGCGACGACATCTACGCGCCGGCGTGGAAGCTGACCGAGGCCCGCCGCCGGATCGGCATGGTGTTCCAGAAGCCGAACCCGTTCCCGGCGATGTCCATCTACGACAACGTCACGGCCGGGCTGAAGCTCACCGGCACCAAGGTGAAGCCGGCCGACCGCGACGACCTGGTCGCCGAGTGCCTGCTGAAGGCCGGGTTGTGGAAGGAGGTCCGCGACCGGCTCCGCCAGCCCGGCGGCGCCCTGTCGGGTGGGCAGCAGCAGCGGCTGTGCATCGCCCGCGCGCTCGCCGTCCGCCCGAAGGTGTTGCTGATGGACGAGCCGTGCTCGGCGCTGGACCCGACGTCGACGCGCCGGATCGAGGAGACGATCGAGGACCTCAGCGGCGAGGTGACCATCGTGATCGTCACGCACAACATGCAGCAGGCGCAGCGGGTTTCGGCGCAGTGCGCATTCTTCCTCGCCGAGGAGGGGGCGCCGGGTGTGATCGTCGAGTCCGGTCCGACCAGCGCGATGTTCGACCAGCCGGTCGACCAGCGGACGGCGGACTACGTTCACGGCCGTTTCGGCTGATCCGCGGCTCCGGCGATGGTGAATTCGAAGTGAACAACGTTTATTCTCGCTGCTGGCAGCGCGCCGCTGACCCGGGTCTTCGGCGTCCCAACCGCCATCGGCGCACCACCCGCGTGCCGATGGCGGTGTAGCGGCGCGGACATGATCCACTACGGTGAGCTGAACCTGGGGGCCCCGACCGCAGGGAGCCGTCATGCCGACCCTCACCACCGTGGCCGACTGGACGATCACCGCGTCCGGCGACACGGCGACCTTCACGCACGCCGCCGCCGGTGGCTACTGGGCACCGCGGGTGTGGAGCGGCCGCGGGCTCGCGATCGCCGAAGCCGACCTTCCCGCCCTGGACAAGGTGGTCGGTGAGGTGCTGAAGCTGCCGATCTACTGGCTGGCTCGCGCCAGGCGTGGCGACTCCGGCGCCGGCGACGCTGCGATCTGGTCGGAGCCGCGGTACGACCCGGACGACGAGTTCGTCTACCTCACCGGTCCGTGTCGCATGGATGCGCCGGCCCCTGGGTATCGGCCAGCTCCGACCTTCGACATCGACCTGGTCCACCTGCGGGGGCCTGCGGATTAGGATCGCCGCCTACCGGGCGGCGTCCACCGGCCGGTAGCGCTCGGTCCGCGGATCGAGGCGCGGAGGTCGGGTCATCGGCCGTCCCACGGCCGCCCGGCCAGCAGGTTGGCCACCCACCCCAGCGCGAGCTGACAGAGCGCGGCTTCGGCACCGCGCCGATGGGCGACGATGGCGTCGTCGCGCCACAGCATCAGCGCTGTCGCTCCGCCCGCGGCCGGGGTCAGGCCGACCACCCAACGCCGGCCGCCGAGGGTGAGGACGCGCTCGGCGGTGGTCCAGTGCCCGCGCGTGCGGGTCACCGTCCAGGCCGGGATCCTGTCGAGTTCCGCGACGGACGTCACCCTGCCGTCGGGCTCGCCAGGACGGCCGTTCATGTCGCCACTTTCGCACATCGGAGCTGGCGAACCCGGGAGCTCAGAGCCGCACGTCGGGATCTTCGGTCACCGACCGCAGCGCCGTCACCGTCGGGTGGCCCTCGGCCAGCAGCCGGGCGTCGCTGTCCGGCGGCAGCTCACCCTCGACGACCACGGCCGCGAGGCTGATCACGCCGTCACCTGCGTGCTCGACGCGGCTGCGCACCGTCCCGAACTCGGCCAGCCCGGCCCGCCGCGGTGTCCCCACCTCAGCGCGGTCGGGAACGTTCAGGTTCAGCACCGACCCGGCCGGTAGGGCGGCGAGCCGCTCGAACAACGTCGCCGCGACCGCGACCGCGGCGTCCCAATGCGGCTGCGGTCGCGGCTCCAGCCCGACATCGAGGGACACCGCCAGCGCACGGGCGCCGTTGAGCGAGGCGGTCAAGGCCGCCCCGACCGTGCCCGAATGCAGCACGGCGCGGCCGACGTTCGCGCCGTGGTTGACACCGGACAGCACGATGTCCGGCGGGTCACCGAACGCTCCCTGGGCCGCCGCGAGCACGATCAGCCCAGGGTGCGCAGCGACCGCGTGGGCGGGCACGCCGGGCAGGTCCGGCAGTTCTCGTCGCTCGACCGCGATCCGGCCGTCGTCCCCGGCGGCGGACAGGCCGGCGCTGGTGCCGCTGGCCTCCGCCGCGGGCGCGGCGACGACGACGGTCCAGCCGTGGTGGACCGCGCCCCGGGCGAGCGCCACCAGGCCTGCCGAGCTGATGCCGTCGTCATTCGTGATCAGCGCACGCATACTCATGGCCGGGTTTCAGCGCGGCTCGTCCTCGGTGTCCTCGTCTGCCGGGATGATCACGTCGGGTCCGGTCTCGCCAGGGCCGAACCCCTCGGCGGTGTCCGGCGCACCCTGGCCGGCGTCGGCGGCCGCGATGTCCTGCTTGCCCGTCTCCGGGTTCGGCTCCAAAGGTGAAGTCGTCATGGTCGTTCTGTACCCGGCCCGCCGGTTTTCACGCACATCGACGGCCGTACCGCAAATCCGGTGCCGGAAGTTCACCAGCCAGGCACCTTTCCGGTCTCCTCCTGGCGATGCTCGGCGGTCACCATTCCGGTGCCCGTACGAGACGAGGAGGTTCCGTGCCCGCTTCCCTGCTTTCCCGGACCGCGCAGCGGCTCGCCGTGACCGTCACCGCGGTGGCGGCCACGCTCGGTGTCAGCACTGCGGTGGCCGACGCCGCCGTGTACAGCTCCTGCACGCAGACCCGCTGCGCCGATGCCCGCTCGGCCAACACGACGTGGCAGAGCAAGGGCTACCCCGGCACGCGCGGCTGGTACGACTGGCCCGGCGGCAAGTGCAACTACGCGGGTGGCACCTACCAGAACCGTGAAGGCGAGCTGCCCGCCGGCCACTCCTTCCGCGAGTTCGACGTCTACCCACGCACCTGCGGCGCGGCCCGCGACGCCTACCGGATCGTCGTCGACCTGACTACCGGCGTGGTCTGGTTCTCGCCCAACCACTACACGGATTTCTACAGAATTTGACCCGGCCGTCCGGCCTCGTCCTCTGAGTGGAGGACGAGGTCGGCTTCGGGGAGAGCGTCCTTCGCCGCTCGCTCCTGTTCCCTCGGGACGCCGTGGAGCTCGACGCGGATGGGGCCCAGGCGCTGCAGCCGGACGAGGTCCTGGACCGGTTCGTCGATGGTCAGCGTCAGCCGGCGCAGGGTCGGCAGCGCTTCCAGCTCGCCGACTTCCTCGACGCTCGGCACGCCGGCGATCGTGACCGCTTCGACGCCGGCCAGCCGGGTGATGCCGCGCAGGTTGCGCTGGTCCGCGCGCACCGCGACCTCCAGCTCGCCGACCCGCAGCCCCTCCGGGAGTAGATCGAGACCCTGGGCGAGCGTCCGGTGCCGCAGCGACAGCCGGGGCAGGCAGATGTCGTCGAGCGTGTGCAGGGCGTTGATGGCGCCGAGCGAGCCGGAGTGCAGCCGCAGATCGGTGATCCGCATCCGGGCGAGCGCCGACAGGTCGGTGATCGCGCTGCTGAACCCGGAGATCCACAGCGACCGCAGGCCGGTGCAGTCGACGAGGCCGTCGAGGTGGTCGACCACCTCGTTGGACTTGAGTTCCAGGTGCTGCAAGGCGTGCAGCCGGGGCAGCGGGTGGATGCCGCGGGCCCGGTCGTCGAGGGGGACGTCGCCGACCAGCTGGATGGCCGTGAGGGTGCGCAGGTGGTGCAGCCGCCGCAGGACGTCCCATCGGTGGACTTCCAGCAGGTAGTCGCCGAACTCGACGTTGGCCAGGGACGTGGTCGCGTAGTCCTCGGAGTAGTCGTTGTACCGCCAGGCGCGCAACAGCTCGTTGATGACCGACCGGCCGTGGGTGCCGCTGAACTGCCGGATCTTCTCCCACGACTCTTCGCCGCCGATCAGGGCGAGGGTGCGGATGACGTGCGCGGCGATCCGGTCGGGGCGCTCGCCCGTGCGCGCGGCAAGCTCGTCGATCTCTCCGGGGCCGGGCAGCAGGTCGATCACGAACGAGCCGGCCTTGGCGAGCATCTCGGCCTCGTCGAACCCGGCGGGCGGGATCAGGCCGCGCACGGCGGCCAGGACGTCGGTGCGGACCTGTTCGGGCTCGATGACGTCGACGTGGCCGAGCGCCGCGGCGGCCAGCAGGACCAGCCGGTCGGCGACCTCCCGGTCGCGGCGGGTGCCGCGCCGGCTCGCGCGGTCCAGCAGGCGGGCGAGCAGATCGCCGGCCTCGGACGCCCGGGCCTGCGCCGCGACCATGAACACGACCTCGTTGAGCGCGTCGTCGTGGGCGTGCTCGACGACGTAGCCGATCTCGCCGGCTTTGACGAACTCGCCGGCGGCGAGGAAGTCGCGGAAAGTCCGGTGCACGAACGCGATGCGATGGTCGGCCGCGTTCTCCCGCAGGACACCGCTGCGTTCGAGCAGGTGCCTCAGCACCAGAGCCGGGTCGACTCCCTGGGAGCGGAGGCCGGACATCGCGCGGCCGAAGCGTCTGGTGGCGTCGTCCCGGTGGACCAGCAGTTCGGCGTTGCGGACCATCGGGGCGGCGAACCGCTCGAGCAGGATGATCTTTTCCTTGTCCGACATCCGCAGCTCGTCTTCGACCTGAACGCCGCGGCGGGTGTCCCATTCGCCGAGCAGCAGCTGGAGCGCTTTGTCCAGCAGATCCTTGCGGCTCTGCGGCAGGTACATGTTCTCGCGGCGGTAGAGGGCGCACAGCAGCGAGCAGAGCAGGGGACTCGAGACCAGGCCCCGGACGTCCGGCCGGGCTGCCAGCGCTTCGGCGAGCCGCTCCTCGCAGTCGGTCAGCCAGTTCCGCTGCAGCTCTTCGGTCTCCAGTGCTCGCGCCGCGGCGTACCAGTGTGCGACGAGCTCACGCATGCCGCGGCCGCTCAGCGGGAGCAGCTCGTAGCGCGACAACGGGACGTCGGCTGAGGGCCAGTCCTCGTCGACCGCCGACGGGCGGGTGCTGATCACGTACCTGGCTTCGGGATAGCCGCGCCGCAGGTCTTCCAGCCAGCGCCGCACCTCCTCACGGCGGGGCAGGAGCACCTCGTCGACACCGTCGACGAGGACCATCGCCCGGCCGGACCGCAGCAGTCCGCTGACCCAGCCCTCGGGCTTCTCGCCGGCGAGCGGCGGCGCGCTCACCCGGACGAGGTCCTCAGGCTGGGGCAGCTCGCCGTCGGCGAACTGCCGGAGCGAGACGAAGAACGGCACAACGTCGCGCCACGGGTCGTCGTCTTCGGCGCCGGGTGTGGTGGTCGCGGCCGTGTGGGCCAGCCACTGCAGCAACGTCGTCTTTCCGGCTCCGGCGCCGCCGAGGAGCAGGACGTGCCGGTCGGTGGCCAGGGCGTGCGCGGCGTCGGTGCCGGTTCCGGTGAGCGCGGTATCGGTGGGGGAGAGCGAGCGGCGGGCCACCGAGGGGACCGAGTAGAACTCCGCGAACGAATGCCGCTCGGGCGCACGGCCCTGGCCCACCTGGAACAGTTCGAAAGTCCCGAACGAACGGGCCAGGTACGACCGGTAGTGCCGTTCGAACGCCTCTGCGGCGGAGCGAGCGCGGCGGTCGGGCTCCCGGCCGAGGCTCGACACCTGCTGCCGGATCTGGGTGATCTCGCCGGCCATCGTGGCCTGGACGGCGTGCATCACCTCGTCCACGGCCCGGGCCCGGCGGGCGATCCGGCGGCAGCACTCGGTCAGCAGCCGGTCGAACGCCTCGGTCCCGTCCGCGCCGAGAGCCGCGGATGACAGGGCACGTCCGCTCGCGGCGGCGACGCGCGACCGCAGCCGCGTTTCGCTGGTGAGCACGGCCGGGTCGCGGTGGACGAGGCCGCCGACGTCGGCGGCCTCCAGAGCCGCGGCGACAGCGTCGAGCGCGGCCTGCCAGTCCCCGTCGGAGAGCGCGGCGAACTCGGCCCGGCGGAGGTCGGCGAGGTCTTCTTCGGCGGCCAGCAGCTGCCGGGCCGGGTCGCCCAGGGCGCGGAGCTTGCGCTGCTCGCCCAGCCGGTCGGCGCCGCGTTCGACAGCCCACTGGTGCAGTGCGGAAAACGTGGCGCCGAGCGCACCGACCAGAGCGGACGACAACGGATCTACGGTGACACCCCCAAGATGGCCGAGCCGATGACCCGAGTTTAGCGGACTTCGTTCGGCCGACGGCTGTTCGCGAGTGTCAGCGGTACGCGGTGGTTTGACCGGCGTGGCCGCCGGGAAGTTCACGGGAAAGTTTGTCGACGCACGGAGGACGTGGCATGTCGCAGCACCCCGACATGGACGAGCTGGCTGCCAAGGGCGAAGACGACAGCTTCGAGGCCCTCGCTTCCCGGCTCATTGACGAGTATGGCGAAGAACGTCGTGACGACGTCCAGGCAGCGATCGCGGCTGAACGCCGGCGGCTCGACGACGCCGATGTCCGCAGCTTCCTGCCCGTATTGGTCGAGCGCTCGGTCCGGGATCGTCTCGAGCGAGCCTGATCCGGCCGCAGTTTGTCACGTGCGGGCTCTCAAACCGTGACGTCGTCATGTTCGGGCCGGTGTTCGTCGACGCTCTCCTTGGTCCGTCGGAGGCGCCGGAGAACGAGCAGGACGGCGACGAGCGCCAGGAGGAGCCCCACTAGCGTCCAGGGGACGGCCCACCCGTGGGCGGTGGTGTCGGCGGCGGGCAGAGGAGCGGTCGAGCCGGCCGCGTCGGTGAGCAGCGGAACCAGGGTCACCGTTGCGCCCAGGTACACCGCTGGGGTGACTGCGTGGACCGGCACGGAGACCTTCCGGGTCTCGCCGGGGAGCAGTTGCGGCGAGTCGGGGATGGCCGCGGCCGGGACGCGCCAGCTGCCGAACGGGCCGGAGACGGTGGCCGACTGCCGGGCCGCGAGGAGGGCGTTGCCGGTGTTGCGGACCGTGTAGGTCAGGGTGGCGTCCCCGGAACCGAACGGGTTCGCGGTGCCGGAGTAGGCCACGTCCAGGTTTTCGACCGACAGGCTCGGTCGCAGGTCGCCGCCGACGCGCACCCGGATCCGGCTGCCCACGCGGCGCTCGACGTCCCCCTGGGTCATCGAGGTCAGAATGCCGCCCACGTGGTCGCCGGACGGGGCACCGACCGGAATCGTGACGGTGAAAGGCACTTCGACCGTCTGTCCGGGTTGGACGGTGACGCGGTCGCGGCCCGGGTGGACCCACGCGCCGACACCGGTCGACGGCTTTCCTTTGGCCAGGAGGTCGAGCTGCCCGGTGTCGGTGGTGAAGGCGTCGGCGCCGTAGACGGCGAGGTCCAGCGGGCCGGGGTCGTGGTTGGTGATCACCAGGCCGTCGTCGATCCGTTCGCCCGCGTCAGCGGTGTAGCTGTAGTTGTCGCGGTCGGCGCCGAGGTCGTTGGCCGCCGTCGCCACCGTCCACGGTGCCTCGTCCTGGGCGGCCGCGGGTCCGGCGGTGACCCCGGCGACGGCGGCCGCGACCAGCAGGCTCACGGCGGCGCGGGCGATCGGGTGCATGGGGAGTCCAAGTCGGGAAGGTCCGCGGGGTGGGATGAGCCCACCCCGCGGACGTGTGTGGATCAGTTCAGCGTGGTGACGGTGCGTCCGGGGCCGGTGGCCGGCTGCTCGAGCCAGCACGGCTTGCCCGGCTCGGGCGACCCGTCGCCGTGGCCGCGGTGGGGGTGGATGACCACTTTGTCCACAGTGGACCCGACGGGCTGCGCCGGGGTGGCGCCGCTGTCCGGCCCGCACCAGGAGACCTTGCCCAGCTCGACCGCCGCGTTCGGCGCCGCGCAGGTGCCGCTGCGGAGGTTCTGGACGACCAGCTTGTCGTCCCGCACGCCGACCTTCACGTAGGTGCGGACGTGCTCCTGGTTCTCGACCGAGTTGGCCCAGTGGTTGCCCGGGTTGAGGGGGTCCGGGCCGTAGTTCGGGTCCTGGCTGGTGTCCGGCTCGGTCAGGTCGTAGTACTTCGAACCGGACGCGGAGTTCGCCGTCACGTAGATGACGCCGCCGGGACCCTGGGCGACCTGGGTGGCGCCGGGCTGTTCGGCCGGGTTGGCCTTCTTGCCGTTCTTGATCACGTAGCTGCGCGAGTAGCTGTGGTCGTGGCCCTGCAGGACCAGGTCGACGCCGAGGTTGGAGAACGCGGTCGGGAAGTCCTGGCGGCGCTGCTGGTTGTCCTTGTCGTTGGCGTGGTCGGCCGGGGAGTAGATCGAGTGGTGGTAGACCAGCACGGTGTACTTCGCCTTGCGGCCCTGCTTCTTGACGACGTCGGTGACGTAGCCGATGTGGGCCTCGTCGGCGCCGGTGGCGTAGGCGTTGCTGTTCAGGTCGATGAACAGCACGTCCTTGTACATGTACCAGTAGTCACCGCCCGAGCGGACGTTCGGGTCGCCGTTGTAGAACGCCGAGGAGCGGTCGGTGTTCGGCGTCCAGAAGTGCTGCTCGTAGGCCTTGCCGCCGACGTCGTGGTTGCCGATGGTCGCGGCCCACGGGTACTGGCGCAGCTTGTCGGGCGCCAGGAAGGCGTCCCACTGCGTTTCGGTGTTCGCGGATTCGACCTGATCGCCGCCCGAGACCAGAAGTTCGGCGTTGGGGTTGGCGCCGAGGGCGACGTTCAGGGTGTCGGCCCAGCCGGCGCCGTCCTTGGCGACGTTGCCCGACGAGCCGATCTGCGGGTCGCCGAAGAACAGGAAGTCGAAGTCACCGCGGAAGTCCTGGGTCTTGAACGTGTAGACCGGGGACCAGGTGCCGCCGGAGCCGACGCGGTAGGAGTAGCCGGTGTGCTGACGCAGGCCGTCGATGGTGGCGTGCGCGTTGAAGCCGCCGTTGACGCTGTTCGCGGCGACGGTGGCCGGGAAGGTCTGGGCGTTCTTCGGGAACTGGCCGTGCTTGACGCGGTCGGTCGGCGCGACCTGCACGACCTCGGCGGCGTTGGCCGAGGAGTACCAGCTCACGACGCGCTGGGACTCCTTCGCGCCGACGCCGAGGATGACGCCGGACAGCGTCACGGGTGTGTCGGCGGCGGCCGCGGTGACCGGGCCGGTGCCGAACGCCACGGCGACGCCCAGTGCCGCCGCGGTGACGCCGCGGGCGATCGATCTGGAGTACTTCATCGGGTTGGGTCCGTTCGGGTCAGGGGAGAGAGGGTTGACCGGCTCAGAGCGTTGACGCCGCCGGTGTGGCGCACGTGAACGAGGCAGGGCCGCCAGGTTGCGCACGCCCGAAGACCTGGCCGGTCACCCGCCGGCCACGCGCTGCACGAACCAGGTCAGGCCGGCCACGGACACGCCGGCGGCGATCGCGCCGGTCGCCCAGCGCGGCGCGACCGCCGACCGGCGCCGCAGGAGGGCCAGCAGCGGGAAAATCAGCGCGATGAGCGCCAGCTGCACGACCTCGATCCCGAGGTTGAACACGAGCAGCGACCAGAGCAACGTCCACGACCACGCGGCGTCGATGCCCAGCGCGGAGGCGAAACCCAGCCCGTGGGCCAGGCCGAAGCAGAACACCACGCCGAGGCGGATCCAGCCGGCCCGGTCCAGGCTGAAGCGGCCGTCGTCGGCGAGCTCGGGTGAGCCGCGCCAGAGCCGCCAGAGCGGCCAGGCGGCGACGACCGCGATCGAGAGCGCGATGAGCGGCTCGATGATCCCGGCCGGCACGTGCACCAGGCCGAGCGCGGCCAGGACGAACGTGACCGAGTGGGCGAGCGTGAACGTCGTCGCCGCGAGCACGATTTCGCGCAGCCGGCGGGAGCCCGCGATGAGCGCCAGCAGGAACAGGATGTGGTCGAGCCCGGTGAGCAGGTGTTCCGCGCCGAGCCGAAAGAAGTCCCAGAACCTCGCGGTCCAGGCCTGCCGGGTGGAGACCGACGGCTGCTGCGCGTCGAGCGCGGCGCTGCCCGAGGTCAGGTCGAGGGCGTAGGTGACGATCGTCTTCGCGTCGCGGACGTACTGCTCGGAGTCGGGAAACAGCGAGCTGGACACCTCGTGCGCCTCGGCTTCCGGACACCGGTAGTCCAGGACCATCCGCGCGTACGGAACGCCGTCGCGCTGCTCGATCGTGAAACCGCCGTCCTGCGTCGCGGCGCAAGCCTGCCCGTCGGCGGTCACGCGGAAGCGCTGGGTGACGTAGCCGGTGACCGGGCCAGCGTGGGCCTGCAACGCGGCGGCCTGGGCCGTCGCGTCGTGAGCGTCGAACGCCGCGGTGCCCTGTCGGAACAGCGGGTCGTCGTGCTGGGCGTCGGCGGTGGAGACGACCAGGAGGTCGTATTCGAGGCCCAGCGTGGCGCGGACGTGGCCCCGCTCGGGCGAGCTGAGGTCGGCGTAGACGGTCGACGAAAAGCCGTGCGCGTCGGCGACGGACCCGCCCAGCAGCACGGCCAACACGGCGACGGCAAAGGCAGCGACGAGACGGTGGCGCATGGTTCCTCTTTCCGGTCGCCCCGCAGACTGCAGGCGACAGGCGAACGCCGGGCAGACCACAGAAGAACTCCGGGCGGACGGCTGCCGACGGACGCCGCAGGACGCCGTTCGTCAGGTAGGAAGGGAGCGGCTTTCCCTTCCCGAGAGGACGTTCAGCTTGCGTTCGCGCCTTCGCATCACCGGCACGCTGGCCGCGATCGCCGTGCTGACCGGCGGGTGCGGCACCGCCGACGACTGGTCCACGCCGCACCCGGCGCCCACCGCGGTCGGCGTGCTCGCGCCCGGGTTCGTCACGACGTCGCCGACTCCGGAAGCGACGATCACGCCGAGCCCCGGCTCGTGGGACGGCGTCCGGCCGCCGAAGGGTTACCGCGTAGTGCTGCTGACCGCGGGCGACGATCAGCCGACGCGGACACTGGTGGCCGCGGTGACCGACTGGGCCGGGCAGGAGGGCGTCAGCCTCAAGACCGTCAACGCGCCGGACTCCGGCCGGTTCACCGAGAGCATCGACGAGGCGCTGCGGCTGGGCCCGGACCTGATCATCAGCACCGGCAAGGACCTCCTCGACGCCCTCGCCCTGGTCACGGCCAGCCACCTCGGCCGCCAGTTCCTCGTGCTGGGCGCCGAGCTGGCCGAACCGACGGCGAACGTCACAGCCGCCAACTGGCCGGGCGCCTCGTTCCGCGGCGAAGGCCTCGGCACGGCCACCGGTTACGACCCGGCGTCGTTCACCCCGGCCCGCGCGGCGGCAGCAGTCCGGGCCGGAGTGGCCAGTGTCCTGAGCGGACTGACCGGGATCGTGATCCGGCTTCCCTAGCGTGGTAACCGGCTCAGCCGGAGAACCTCTTCGCCAGGTCGCGGAGCCGTTCCACTGCTTCGGTCACCTGGGCGTCGGTAGTTCACGCCGGACAGCGGGCCTCGGCCAAGGCGCTCGACCTGCTCGGCGAAGCGCAGGTACTCCCGGTGGGCCCGCTCCTACAGCTGTTCGCTGGTCGAGAATTCGTCGGTCCAGCGCTGCGCGGTTGCGCAGACCTCGGCCTCGCTGCCACGGACGTGCTCGACGACCTCGCCGTCGGCCCACAGCATGACGGCGACCGTGCCGGGCCGGATCGGGGTCAGCCCGATCAGCCGGCGGTGCCCGTTGCGCTCGAGGACCCGCTCGGCGGTGAGCCATTGCCCCGTCGTGCCGGTGCGGGTAACCGTCCACATCGGATCCGAGGTGAGTTCGGCCACCGACCTGGGTACGAGTTTTTCAGGCTGCTCATACTCCACGCAGGCCAGCTTCGCACGGCTGGCCGCATCCGGTGATCCATGGGTGAATATCGGATGAACAACAGCTAACCTGTGCTCCGTGGAGGGCCGCTGGCCTGGCCCTTCCGTATTCCTCGGCCGGTCGGCGCACTATTCGCGTGCCGCTGGCGGCGCTGCACTACCGTGGCGGACTGGACGATCGCCACGTCCGGCGACACCGCGGCCTTGACGCACGCTGCCGCCGGCTACTGGGCACCGCGGACGTGGAGCGGCCGGGGCGTCGCGATCGCCGAAGTCGACCTTCCGGCCTTCGAAAAGGGGCTGGGTGAGGTGCTGAAGCTGCCGGTGTACTGGCTGGCCCGTGCCCGGCGCGGGGACGCGGCGGTCTGGTCGCCGCCGCGGTACGACCCGGACGACGAGTTCGTCTACCTCACCGGCCCCTGCCGGACGGACACACCCGATCCCGGCTACCGGCCTGCCTCGACGTTCGACATCGACCTGGTGCACCTGCGAGGCCTGCGGATCAGGATCGCCGCCTACCGGGCGCGCAGCTAGGCAGCCTCCACCTGGGCGTCCGTTAAATCGGCCGATCGGCGGAGGCGGGGGTGGTCTTCCGCGCGCCGGGCCGATGGACCATGATGGCGCGCACGAACGCGGTGGGGCTGACCCCGCGGTGTAGGGCCGGACCTTGGGCACGTGGAACCTGAGACGCCGTCCGGCTGCAGGGCGCGTCCACATCAGCCAAGGGGTAGATCTCCGAGGGGTGGCGAAGTCCGGCCCCGGGAACGACGAAGCCCCGGCCGAGTTGGCCGGGGCTTTCGTGGGGTGCCGGTCTGGGCACACTTCACCTAAGTGCCCACAGTGTGCAGAACGATCATCACGCTGTCCCGCATCAGGGGATGCTGGCTCGGCGAGCAGCTCAACCCTCTGTGTTGTTCGGAGGCATGAGCGTTACCTCATCCGGGTGATAACGGTTTCGTTGATTTACATCGTGTGCGCCATGGACCTGTGGCGTTCGAGCCCGATCTGCGGGCCGAGAGCGCGGAGGTAAGCAATGTGGATTGAGGTGGCTGTGAATGCGGCCGTGACCGTGGTGGCCACGGCCGGCGGCACGGTGCTCGGCGCGGTGGTCGCGGAGTGGTGGACGGCGCGGCGGCGGCGCCGCTGAGCGTGGCGCCCGCCGGGCTGTAGCAGCGGGCGGCACGGCCGCGACAACTCCTCCATGAGGAGCGAGCAGCAGCGGCGGCCGTGGCGTCGAGCGAGCCGACCGATGGCCGCGGGCGTGGTACTGCTGCTCCTAGGCCTGGGCCTGCGGTTCGACTGGATCGACTGGGCCGACCTCGCCAGCTGGGGTAGGCCGCGCGCACTGTGGCTGGCCGCCTTCGCCGCGGCGGCAGCGTGCGCGGCTGCCGCTTCCCGGCCCTGGTGGCCGGTGCGAGACCGAGCTGAGCGGGAGCGGGCGCCAGGGTTGAGCTGGTGGACGGTGGTCGCCGCCAGCGTGGTCGTCGGGGCGGTGGCGTGGGGCGCAACCAGCTGGCTGCTGGCCGAGGCTGACCGGGCCAGCAGTGCGGACGCGAAGGCGGCGGCGAAGGTCGATGCAATCAAGACAGGGCTCGGTATCGGCGCCGGCACCACCGGCATCTTCGCGCTCCTGCTCGCCGTCCGGCGGCAGACCTACCAGGAACGCGCCACCGCAGATACCACCTACGACGCCACCGAACGCCGGGTCACCGAGCTCTACACCAAGGCCGCCGACCAGCTCGGCTCGCCCAAGGCCGCCGTCCGCCTGGCTGGGCTCTACGCGCTGGAACGCCTCGGCGATGATCACGAGAGTCAGCGTTCCACCATCATCAACGTGATCTGCGCTTACCTGCGGATACACTACGCAGAGCCGGCCAAGCCCGACGACACCGCTAGCTTTGAGCAGATCGGGCGCTACGAAGACCAGGTTCAGGAGGCTCAGGTTCGGCTCACCGCGCTAAGCATCCTTCACAAGCACCGGACGCCAACACTGGGAACATTCTGGCCGGGGCATGTGAACCTCGATGGCGCGAACCTCGCCGGAGCAGATCTCGGCGCCGCATTCGGCTTCGGCGAGAACCTCCACGTCCCAGACTTTCGTGGTGCTGCCTTTGTCGGCTCGAACCTCTCTAAGGCGAATCTCACGGGCGTGATGTTCTTAGGAGCGGATCTCCGAGACGCGAACCTCGACGGCGCCAGCTGCTTTCGAGCGAACTTCACCACCGTGAACCTGGGCAGCACCATCCTGAGAGACGCGGATTTGAGAGAGGCTGAGTTCATCTATGCGAATCTCAAGGGTGCAGATCTAAGCAGCGCGAACCTTTTCGGCGCGCGTCTCAAGAACGCCTTCCTCGATGGCGCTACGGTCAACGACACCACGCAACTCCTGCTGCCGGAGCGCTACGAATTAGAGGGTCATCTGGTTGTCAGACGCCAGGGGCGGGAGTAGATCATGCGGTGACAGCCGAAGAGGCGATGCCACAGACCTGAGGCGAGAAAAGGTGTGCGACTGCACTTGCTTGCGGTGACTGGCAGTCGCTAGCGCTGGACCCCGCGGACACGACGCCGGAGGCCCTGAGCACGCTGGCGTTGAGTGATGTCGGTGCTCTTGCCGAGTGCGGCAAAATCGCTGCGGAGTCGGGCGGCGCGGTCGAGGACGCGGTGGACCTCGTAGACCCGGGGCTGGTCGGCCAGCGCGGCGACCGGCTCTGCGGTGGCCAGTTCGGCGACGGCCAGGTTGAGCCGGATCATCGTGGTTGGAGTCAGCCCCTCGGTGGTGGTGTCCTCGCATTCGTCGGCGGCGTCGATGGCCAGCTCGTCGCGCATGAGCTGGTCGTCGCCGGCGAGCACGTGGCGGCCCGGCCACGGCGGGGGTGAGCTTGAGCGGCTCGGCTTGACAGCGGGCGGAACGTTTCGCAGGATCCGAACAAATGTTCGATGAGTTCGGGTTCGCTCACGGCTTCCCACGTGGGCGTCTCCGGTGCGTGTTCGTGGTGCTGGAGGTGCGTGGTGGCGGTGCCGGAAGCGGTGGCCGGGCTGGCGGCGATCCCTGGTGTCCGCACTGCCGCACAGCTTGCGGAGCTGAGTCTGGAGTCCTCGGCGTCCGCTGGCTCCCTGCCGCTGGCCCCGGCGCTCGCCGAGCTGGCGCCGGGCGGGTTGCGGCGCGGCAGTTCGGTATCGGTGGCGGGCTCGACCGCGCTGGTCTTCGCGCTGCTTGCCGAGGCGACGCGGGAAGGATCCTGGGCAGTGATCGCCGGTATGCCGGACGTGGGCGTGGCAGCTGCCGCCGAGCTAGGTGTCGAGCTGGAGCGGCTCGCGCTCGTGCCTGATCCGGGAGCGGAGGTCGCCGCGGTGCTGTCGGCGCTGATCGACGGGTTCGACCTGGTCGTGCTCGGCCGGGCTGTCGCCCGCGGCATGTCGCCGCAGCTGGCGCGCCGGCTGATGGGCCGGGTTCGCAACCGCGGTGCAGTGCTGCTTGCTGCCGGTCCGCTGCCCGGCGCGGATCTCGAGCTGCGTGTGTCGAAACGTCGGTGGCGCGGTATAGACGACGACGGTTTCGGCCACCTGGAATTCCGTGACGTCATCGCGACCAGCTGCGGCCGTGGCGCCGCGGCTCGCTCGCGCAACGTTCCGCTGAGACTCCCGGATGGCGGTGGTGCTGTCACCAGCGTTGTGGAGGCGTCCGCCAGCAGGTGCCTCAGCGAGGTCGCCGGATGATCGACCACACCGGCGGGGCCGTCCGGTCGGGGATGCGTGGCGAGTTCGGGAGCCTGATTCCGGTCCGGCCGTCGACCGGCAACCTCGTCGCCTGCTTGCGCGGCCATCGGCTCGACCTGGACCTCTACGACAAGCTGAAGCCCTACAGCCACCGCTACCGACTGCACGGCACCCTCTGCGAGGTCTGCCGCGCACAGGAAGGCTGCGATCCCGGGGCCCGGCGCCTCGCCGAGTGGGCGCACCTCGACGTCACGGTTCAGCACGAGCCCGGCGCAGCCTCTGGCGACGGGCTCGTCCTGGTCGCTCACGCACCGGTTGCGGGAACGCGGGCAGGTCGGATCGAACTCCATCTCGACGGCACCGAAGTCGGTGCGGTGACCGCCAGCCCGTGCATGAGCTGCCGAGCGGCCACTCTCGACTACGTCCACGTCGCGGCCGACTATCGGCGCCTCGGCTTCGGCCGCACGCTCGTGGCGGCAGCGGTGGCCCGTGCCCCCTCGTACCGGTGGACGGCGCCGCTGCCAGACGGCCCGGTCGCCAAGTCGTTCCGTGCCCGGATCGCCATGCGGCGCACCGGCCCACCTTGCCACCACCCGCCACGGGTGAGATCAGAGGTCGAGCCGGTAATGGGCCCATGATCGGGCGGCCGCGGTGAGAGCTGGGCGGTGGGACAGCGGCTGGTGGCGTTCGAGGTACTCCCAGATGCCCCAGATCGCGACCGCGAACGCAGTCTTGGTTTCGGCGGGGGTCCGCCGCCAGGGCGGCAGCTGTTCCGCCCAGGTCTCCGCAGCCGCGGAAGCGTGGCCGGCCTCGATGAGGCGGGTGATGAGGAACGCCGGATCGACTGCCGGATTGGCGTTTCGCGACCAGGCCCAGTCGACGATCTGCACCTTTCCGTCGTTGCTCAGCATGTTCAAAGCGTGCAGATCGGTATGAGCAAGTGTGCTGCCCGCGACGCGCTCGGCCGCTGTGGTCTCCCAGCTCGTCAGCTCGTCGATGTGGTCTTGGGCCCACGGATCGAGATCGTCGGGACCATCCTTGGCGAGACGGCGCCAGGCAGCCAGTCTCGCCCACTGGTCCGCCAGGGACGGCGCGTCGACGGACACCGTACTCAGCCCAGCTGCCATCGCCGTGACGACATCTCGCACCGGGGCCAGGTCGACGGACCCTGGGGAGAGGTCGACGTGGTGGCCGGGAGAGTGTTCGAAGCCGAGCAGAAGCCAGCCGTCAGCCTCGGCGCGCCACAGCAGGCGAGGAGCGACCTCGGCCGGGAGGAACGGGTTGACCGCGGCTTCGTGGCGGTGCATGTGGCCGCGCTTGCCGTCCGCGTCGGCGATGCCCTTGCAGAAGATTGTGCCTGTCTCGGTGTGCAGGGTGGCGGAGAAGTCGGAGTTGCGGCCTGCGTCGGGAAGTGCGGCGTCGTGTACGCGGCCGGTTTCTTGCACGATCGCGGCTTGCACCGCGACGGGCAAGGCTTCCCAGGTGCTGCGCGGCATCGCCGTCCGTCCTCTTAGGCCGCGACCGGCGGCGGGTCTTCGTGGCAGCCATTGTGACAGCCCGTGCAGCCTCCGAGCGCGGTACGTGGCCACAGTGCGTCGTCGAGGCAGAAGCCGAGCCGCCGCATTGCCGTGGTCGTCCGGGTGAAGACGGCCGCGCGTGGCTCCCCGGCGTTCTCGCCGTCGGTGGGCACGTGGTGGAGGAACCTGCCAGCGACCCGGTCGCAGAAGGCGGCGTACTCGTGGGTGTCGAGGATGAAGGTGTGCCAGCCGATGTCGACGAGCTCGCTCGGAGCGAGCGCTTCGGCAGGGCCCCGACAGGCTGACGGCAGCTGAGGCCGAGTGGTGTGTCGAGGATGTCGGCATCGGATTCGTCCTCCATCGTGTAAGGCGCGACGCTGCTGACGGGGGATAGGTTTCTCTGTTACGACACGCCCTTGACGCCGAGCGGTCGTGGTTCGGTAATCGAACGGGAACCGCAGTTCGCATGCGTGCTTGTGTCCGTCCGGCCGCACACCGGGCCACGATGAGTGGCCTGCTGGCCGAGCCAGTGAGGGGCGTCTCGTAACCGGTGCCGGGCTGGCTGGACCGGTATTTGATCATGTTGTTTGGTGGAGGTAATCACGGCGTCGCGCCCGGAGTGGACTGCCCGTTCACAGGGGCTGCAGTCGACTCAGTTCCGCAGGCTGGTGCGGCTGGGTCGCGAAGCGAGGGGAGACGAGATTGCGGACGGTCGCCCGGGTCGGCTGTGGGCGTTGCCACTGGCCGACCAGGTGCTGCTGGTGGCGACCTATTGGCAGACGAACCTGACGATGCGCCAGATCGGGCCGCTGTTCGGGGTGTGCAGTTCGGACTGGACTTGGTGTTGCTGCGCGCGGCCCGCGAACGGCTGCGGCCGGTCGTGATGATCGCGCTCGTCGGCGGGCTGGCGGTGTCGCCGGTGGTGATCGCGGGGGACATCGCGGGGCACGAGATGGAGCACCCGATGGCCGTGGTGATCGCCGCTGCGCCGCGGGAGCCTTGATGGCTGGTCGGCGGGGCGACCGATCCGGACCCGCCGACGACTCGCGGGCGCTCGCTTCGGCGCCGTCGCCGATGGACAGTGGGCGCAGCTCTCGAGCACGAAGGGATTACGGCCGTGCTACCGCGCGCGCGTCATCGCAGCGTCGATTGCGCCACTTGGGTGACGACGGGGTACACGGGAGTGTTGATCTTTGCGGTGAGAGTAACCCGATCGCCCGGAATCTCGACCGAATCGGATAGCGCGTGGCGACAGTGTGTCACGCCGGCTCGGGCGCTCAGAGGGGAGGCCGGCAGCCGCGGAAGTGGTCAGGAGGACGGCCGGAATGAACGCACAACACCCGTTGCTCGGAGCGCTGACGTACCGGACGCGGCACGCCGGCGGGCAGTCGCGGTGGTGGCTGCTGCCGGCTTTGCTGATCGCGGCGGCCGTCATCGCGATCGCCGACAGCCCGGGTGTGTTCGTCGTGGTCAGTGTGGCGGCCGCGGCGACCGGGGTGTTCGGCGAGCTGTGGCGACGGTGTTCGCGCGCCGCTGCACAGATCGAGGAGATACTGTCCACCGAGCTGGCTGCCGGTGAGGAGCCACCCGGAGAGAGCCGTGGCCCGGTTCAGGATGCGACGACGCGCGACCACCCGGGTGAGCCCACGTGGTGCTGCCCGGCCTGTGGGCAGTCGGCGCGACCACCCTCCCGCTGCCACCGGGGCTGGTAGGCGCTCCGGCCGACCTGCGTTGGCCGGGGCGCCTACCCCGGTCACGCGGCCTGGCCGACGGTGACGGACGTGGAAAGCCCGAGCAGGGTCCGGTACTGCGTCTCGAAAGTCGTGAGCGTGCCGTCGATGTCGTGCCGGGCGATGACGGCCCGGGATGCCTCGCCCATCCGGGCGCGTGCGTCCGGGTCGGCGGCCAGATCGGCGATCCACCGCGTGATCGTGGTGACCGCGCCTGGTTCGAACAGGTAGCCGTTTTCGTCGTGTTGGACCAGGTGGGGCAGGGCGAGCGCGTCGGCGGCGATGACCGGGAGGCCCGCGGCCATGGCCTCCATCGTGGCGAGGCTCTGCAGCTCGGCGGTCCCCGGCATGCAGAAGACGTCGGCTGCGGCGTAGCGGTGCACGAGCTCGGCGTCGGAGACGAATCCGTGGAACGTCACGCGGTCGGTGACTCCCAGCTCGGCGGCGAGGTCTTCGAGCTCGTGGCGGCGGGTGCCGTCGCCGACGAGGTCCGCGCGGACGTGGGGGAGTGGAGCCAGGGCTCGCAACAGCTGGTCGGTGTTCTTCTCCGCGTCGAGCCGCCCCACGAACAGCACCGACATCGGCCGGTCGGCCGGGCGGGCCGGGGCGGCGTAGTGGGCGAGGTCGATGCCGCAGGACACGACCTGGGCCGGCCGGTCGAGGCCGATCCCCGCGAGGACCTCGGCCGCGCGCGGGGTTGGCGTGGTGATGATGCGTGCGTCGCGGTAGACGCGCACGAGGTCGTTCCACGCCCAGCGGGCGATCGCGTCCTTGAGCCATCGGGGGAAGGGCGTGTAGCCGAGGAGGTTGTCCGGCATGAAGTGGTTGGTGGCCATGCCGGGGACGTCGCGTTCGGCGGCGGTTTCGAGGAGGGCGCGGCCGACGCCGAAGTGGGCTTGGACGTGGACGACGTCCGGGCGGACGCGGTCCAGGATCTCGCCGGCGGCCGTCCGGGCGCCGCCGGGGGTGCAGAACCGGTACTCGCCGTGGAACGGGATGGCGCGCGAGCGGAGCCGGTGGATCGTGTAGCCGTCGCGCTGCTCGGCGCGGGCCGGGCCGTCGTCGGACGGGCAGACGACGTGGACGTCGTGGCCGCGGCCGGCGAGTCCCCGGGCGAGGCGCTCGGCGAAGAACGCCGCGCCGTTGATGTTGGGCGGGAACGTGTCGGCGCCGATCAGGACGCGAAGGCCGGTCGGGTGCACGGGGTTCTCCTCGGATTTCGGTGGGACCTGCGGAACGGTACCGGCGAGCACGCGCACACCGGCGAGAGCGACGACCGCGGCGAGTGCGGCCGCGGGCTGGGGGATCTCGCCGTAGGCCAGGGCGGCCACGGCGACGGCGGTGAGGGGATCGAGCACGGTCGTCGTGCCGACGACGACGGCGGTGGGCCCGGCGGCGTAGGCGCGGTGCAGGAGCACGCCGCCGGCGCCGAGCAGCAGCAGCGCCTGCCCGTCGAGCAGAACCGCGATCGCCGGTGGCTGGGACGCCGCGGCGTGCACGACCGACGAGCCCAGTCCGAAAAGGACGGCTGCCGCGGCGGCGAGCGCGGTGCACCCTGCTCGGGCGAACCAGGCGAGCGCTGCGACGGCGAACCCGGTCACGGCAACGACTTCGGCCGTTCCCGCGCTGATGTTCGTGACGGGGCCAGCCGAGGCCGCGAGGGCGACGAACCCGGCCACGCCCGCCACGACGAGGACGACGGCGGTCACCACGCGGCGGTCGCGGGCGCGCCGCCCGAACAGGACGGTCAGGACCAGGCTGAGCACTCCGAGCGGCTGGACCACCGGGAGCGGGGCCAGGGAAAGCGCGACGACGTGCAGCACGCTGCCGCCGGTCGCCAGCCCGGTGCCGGCCCACCAGCCGGGGGAGCGCAGGAGCTGGGCCAGAGTGCGCAAGCCGGGCGTGCCCTCGACGGCGAGATCGGTCACTTCGGCGTGCTGCCGGGTCGCCGCCAGCGCGAAGAGCACGGCGGCGGCCAGAGCGCAGACGATGGCGAGAGCGGTCACCGGACACCCCGCCCGGATTCGGCCGCCACGGCTTCGGCTCGCGCCCCCACCGCCGGTTCGGCGGCGGCCGACGGGTGAACCGCGCGGGCGGCGCGCCGCAGGGCGACCGCGATCGTGGTGACGATCAGGAACTCGGCCAGCAGCGCGGCGCGTTCCAGCAAACCCGCCGGGAGCCAGGTGATCATCTGGGCCGCGCCGAACGCGGTCGCGGTAACGACGCCGGCGATCGCACCGCGCCGGAGCGTCGGGGCCGCCGTGACCCATCGGGGCTCGGCGCGCAACCGGGTGCTCAACGTCCAGGCCGCGAGCGGCAAGCTGGCGAACAGCACCGCTCCGCCGGCTCGGTGGATCCCGCCGGACACGGTGGGTTCCGCCGCGCTGACGTTGCTCCGGAAGACCAGGACCACCGTGATCCCGGCTGTCCAGAGCAGGAAGAGCGTGCTCACCAGCGGGCTGCGGGGCAACGCCGCGAGCTGTGCGGCGACCGCCAGCGTGGCCGCGGAGGCGAGCAGCAGCAGGAGGGCGACCGTGAACAGCGGCCGGCCGCCGCGGTGCCAGGCGTAGTCGCTGACCGGGTCACGCCAGGGGCTCACGTCGCCGGCGAACCCGAAGGTCAGGCCCGCGATGATCGCCTGCGCGAGCGTGGCCGTGACCAGCGTCAGTGTGGGCGCGAGCGCGGTGCGTGGAGTCACCCTTCAGACGGTGTCGCCCGTCCGTGAGAGTTCGATGAAGATCGCGCTGAGTTTCCTTAAGAAGCGGCCAGCGGGAAGACGAGGTCGAACCGGGCGCCTCCGCTGCCGGTGCGGGCGGCCGTGGCCTGCCCGCCGTGCTGGGTGACGACCTGCTCGACGATGGCCAGCCCGAGCCCGGAGCCCGGGAGTGCGCGGGCGGCGTCGGCCCGGTAGAAGCGCTCGAACACGTGGGGCAGATCCGCCTCGGGAACGCCCGGCCCTTCATCGTCGACGCGAACGCGCACCGTGCCGTCGCCGGCCGTCATGGTCACGTGCACCTTTCCCCCGGGCGGTGACCACTTGGCGGCGTTGTCGAGCACGTTGAGCACCGCCCGCTCCACGGCCGCGGGGCGCGCGAGCACGTCGGCCTCGGCCAGCTCGGCTTCGAACGAGACGTTCGGCCACCGCGACCGGGTGCGTTCGACGGCCGCGGTGACGATGTCGGCCAGCGCGAGGCGCTCCTCGGCTTCGGTCGGCCGTTCGCCGGTGGACAGGTCGACCAGCTCGCCGATCAGGGCCGTCAGCTCGACGGCCTGCGTGTCGAGGTCGGTCAGCAGCCGGGACCGGTCTTCGGCCGAGAGCTGCCGCCCGGGGTTGGCGTCGGCGTGGATCAGCAGCTCGATGTTGTTGCGCAGGCTCGTCAACGGCGTCCGCAGCTCGTGCCCGGCGTCCTCGACCAGCCGCCGCTGCTCGTCGCGGGAGCGGCTCAGCGCGCCGAGCATCGCGTTGAACGACGTCGCCAGCCGCCCGATCTCCCCGGACGCCGTGACGTCGATCGCCGCCGACAGCTCCTGCGTGCGAGCCACGTTCTCGGCGGCGGAGGTGAGGTCGTCGACCGGCTGCAGCGCCGAACGGGCGATCGCCCGGCCGACCACGGTGGCGCCGAGCACCCCGACGGCGGACACCACGAGGAGCCAGAAGCCCAGCCGGCCCAAGGCGTCCTCGACGTCTTCGGAGTCCTGGGCGACCTGGACCGTGCCCCCGTCGGACCGCGGGGCCGTCCACACACGGAACCGGCTCCCATCGCGGTGGACGTTGGTCGCCCGGCTGACGGAGAACGGCGCTTCCGGCGGCGGGGGCGGGAGTTCCGGGATCGCGCCCGCGATCCCGGTCACTGCGCCGGCGGCCGAGCTGAACTGGACGGTCAGGCCGGTGTTCCGGTCCGGCCCGGGCTTGGTGGTGGAGCGCAGGGTCGAAAGCGCTTCCTCCGGCGAAGAAGCTTTCGCGGCGAGCTGGGCGTAGGACTGCAGCCGGGCGTCGAACTGGTCGTAGAGGTCGGCCCGGGTGATGCCCCAGGAGATCGCCGACACCGTCACGACGGCGAGCGCGACCGCGGCGGCGACCAGGACGCCGAGCCGGGCTCGCAGGGACAGCGTCTTCCAGCGGGGCCGCTTCACAGCGGCTCCTCGCGCAGTACGTAGCCGACGCCGCGCACGGTGTGCAGCAGCCGGGACCCGCCGTCGGCTTCCAGTTTGCGGCGCAGGTAGCTGACGTAGACGTCGAGCCCGTTGGACGCGGCCCCGAAGTCGTAGCCCCAGACGTGCTCGAACATGACCGACCGGGTCAGCACGATCCGGGGGTGGTGCAGGAACGTTTCGAGCATCGCGAACTCGGTGCGGGTCAGGTGCAGCGGCCGGTCGCCGCGGAAGACCTCCCGGGTCGCCGGGTCGAGGGTGACGTCCGCGAATCGCAGCGCCGCGGGAGCGGGGGGTGCGGAGGGGACGTGGTATTCGGTGCGCCGCAGCAGCGCGCGCACCCGGGCCAGCAGTTCCTGCAGCGCGAACGGCTTGACGAGGTAGTCGTCGGCTCCCGCGTCGAGGCCGGCCACCCGGTCGGTCACCGCGGTCCGCGCGGTCAGCATCAGGACCGGCACCGTGTTGCCTTCCGCGCGCAGGACCCGGCATACCTCGAGGCCGCCGAGCACCGGCATCGTGACGTCGAGCAGCACGCCGTCCGGGTTCTCGTCACGGATCGCGGCGAGCCCGGCGGCTCCGTCGCCCGCGATGGAGACGGTGTAGCCCTCGAACCGCAGTGTGCGCGAGAGCGAGTTCTGCAGGGCCGTCTCGTCGTCGACGATCACCAGGTGCACCCGGCGTCCCTTCGTCCTGGGTCCGATGACACACGGTAACTGTAGTTGAGGTTTTGGCTCGGGCGCCGAACTCTCATCGAAGATTAACGTTCGCCCGCGTCCGGCGGCCCTTTCCGCGGTTAGCCTCGGGGGAAGTGATTTCCGAGCGGAAGGGGAAATGATGAGCGAGAACGCGCCGGGTACCACCGTGCCCGAGGGGATCCGCTGCTCGGATGCGGAACGTGAGCAGGTCCGGGCGGCCCTCTACGCGGCGGCCGGTGAGGGCCGCCTGACGATGGAGGAGGTCGAAGAACGCCTCGGACGCCTCGAGGAGTTCCGCTACCGGCACGAATTGGCTTCGGTGACCGCCGACCTGCCCGCGTCGGAGCCGCGCACCGCCCTGGGGTGGCGGCAGATCCTTGCGGCCGCGGGTGCGGCGCTCGCCGCCGAGGTCGCGGTGCTGCGCGGCCGGGCTCCGGAACCCACGCCCGGCCGGCGTCGGCTGCTGATCATCGTCACCGTCCTCATCGGACTCCTGATCACCGCGGCGATCGTCGTGAGTGCGGTGCACGGCTTCGGCGCGGACGGGTTCGAAGGGCACGAGGCGAACACCATCGAGCGCGGCCACGGCGGGTGATGTCCGATCCGACGATTGCGCCCGGCACCACCACGTCGATGCCTCACCGTCAGCTCGGCGAAGCGGCGCAGCGCGCGGACCAGGAGTTCACGGATCGCGCAGCCGTCGCCGACGAGCATGACGCGATGCGGCATGCGGCCGTCAGGCCCCGTCTCCCGGCGGTGACCGGTCGTGCCGGTGCGTCCGCGTGGCTCACCGTCCTTGCGTGAGTATGGAGGAGGTCCGCATGGCCGGCGGAGCGTTGTTCCTCGCCGTCTTCCTGGCGTGTGTCGTCGAAGCGGTGGAGGCCGTGACGATCGTGCTGGCGGCGGGCACCGCGCGGGACTGGCGCTCGGCGCTGACCGGCGTGGCGGCCGGACTGCTCGTCCTGGCCGCCCTGGTGGCGGCGCTCGGTCCCGCGTTGGCCGTCGTCCCCTTGGACTGGCTGCGCATCGTGGTCGGCGGCCTCCTGCTGATCTTCGGCCTGCAGTGGCTGCGCAAGGCGGTGCTGCGCGCCAGCGGCCACAAGGCGGTGCATGACGAGGCCGCGATCTTCCGGGCCGAGCTCACCACCGCACAGGCTGCCGGCACGGGATCCCGCGGGGTGACCCGGGACTGGTACGCGTTCACCCTCTCCTTCAAGGGCGTGCTGCTGGAAGGGCTCGAGGTCGCGTTCATCGTGCTGACCTTCGGCGCCAACCAGCACCAGGTGCCCCTTGCCGCGCTCGCGGCCGCGGCCGCGGTCCTGCTGGTGATCGCCGCCGCGCTCGCCGTCCGCGCACCGCTGGCGCGGGTGCCCGAAAACACCCTCAAGTTCGCGGTCGGGATCCTGCTCGCTTCGTTCGGGATCTTCTGGGGTGCGGAGGGCGCAGGGGCGCACTGGCCGGGCGAAGACGCGGCGCTGCTGGTGATCATTCCCGCGGTGGCGACGTATGCGCTGGTCTTGGTCGCGTTCTTGCGCCGCGCCGGGCAGTCCCGTGATTCGGTGCTGCCGGTACGCACCGTGGAGGGCGACCTGTGACGACCCGTGCACGGCTCCGTGCTTTCGGGGCGTTCTGGTACGACTTCGTCGTGGGCGACGATTGGCGCGCCGCATTCGCGGTGGTGCTCGCGCTCGGAGTCACCTTCGTGCTGGGCCGGCTGTCGGTGAACGCGTGGTGGGTCCTGCCCGCCGCGGTGGCCGTGGTTCTACCGTGGAGCCTGTGGCGGGCCGTGCGCAGGCGCTGAGTCCGGCGGGATCGTCGCCCGGGGCACCTGACAAGAGCCACCAGTCGTTCATTGCGGCGTGGCCGCGGTGTCTCGTGGAGTTCAGCCGAGCGGCAGAGAGTCCTGCGGTACCCACACGCAGGGAGACGCCGTGAAAGCACGCCGACCGTCTGTCCTCTTCGTCTCCGCCTTGCTGGCGTCCCTCGCCATCGGCATCCCGGCCGGCACCGCGACCGCGTCGGACCAGGACGGCGAACACGAGCACGGGAACAGCTTCAGCTTCGCCGTGATCGGCGACATCCCGTACGGCGCGGCCCAGATCGCCGGCTTCCCGAAAGTGGTGCAGCAGATCAACGACGACCGGCAGGTCCGGCTCGTTGCCCACCTCGGCGACATCAAAGACGGCTCCTCGGTGTGCAGCGACGAGTACTTCGCCCAGGTGAAGGCCCAGTTCGACCAGTTCGCCGACCCGCTCGTCTACACCATCGGCGACAACGAATGGACGGACTGTCACCGGCCCAGCAACGGTGGCTACGACCCGCTCGAGCGCCTGGCGAGGATCCGCTCGGTCTTCTTCCCCTGGCCCGGGTACACCCTCGGCATGCAGCCGGCGAAGGTGACTTCCCAGGCGGCGCAGGGGATCCCCGAGGACGTCCGGTTCAGCCGCGCCGGCGTGGCGTTCGCCGCGCTGCACATCGTGGGCAGCAACAACAGCCTCGCCCCGTGGACCGGGAAGACCGGCCCCACGCCGGAGCAGAGCGCGGAAGTGCTCGGCCGGACCGCGGCCGTCATCCAGAACATCCACGACACGTTCACCCAGGCGCGCGAGGACCACGACAAGGCGGTCGTCCTGCTAACCCAGGCCGACATGTTCGACCCGACCGTGGCCGGCGCGTCCTTCGCGGACTACTTCGCCTTCCAGCCGATCGTCCAGGCGATCGCCCGGGAATCGGCGGGCTTCCGCGGGCCGGTGTACCTGTTCAACGGCGACAGCCACGTCTACAACGACGACCAGCCGCTGGCGGCCGGATCCCGGTGGCTGTCGTTCTACGGGGTGGGCGAGTCGGTGGGCAACCTGACCCGGGTCACGATCGATGGCTCCACCAAGGTGAACAACTACCTGCGGGTCACCATCGATCCGAGGAACCGCGCCGGTCTCAGTTGGACGCGGGTGCCCTTCACCCCCTGACGCGGCGAGTTGCCCGGTCGCTGCACCTGGCGCACAGCCGGCCCGGGGACGTGGCTCGAGCCTCCGCGGCGCGACCCGTCCCGTGGCTGGTCCGGGATGGACAGCGTGAAGCTGGCTCCGGCGCCGGGTGAACTGACCACCGAGACCTTCCCACCCCGGGCTTCGACCGCAGCGCGGACGATGGCCAGCCCCAGACCGCTCCCGCCGTGCGAGTCGCCGTGCCGGGTCGACCACGTTTGCTCGAAGACGTGGGCGAGGTCCTCTTGAGCGATACCGCGGCCGGTGTCGGACACCTCGATCCGGAAGCCGGGCGGGGCGCACCAGGCCCGGACGGTGATCGCGTCGCCGTTGCGGGTGAAGGCGATGGCGTTCTCGAGCAGGCTGTCCATCGCCGCTTGGAGCCGCTCGGCGTTGGCGGATACGATCCCGACCCCCGTTTCGAGGGACCAGCGTCGTTCGGCCACCGGCATCCAGCGGCGGACGAGCCGATCGAGGAAGGCGTCGAGGTCCAGTTCGGTGGCGCCGAGCGGGGTATCGAGCCGCATGAGCGTGGTGAGGCCGCCGGTGAGCCGGTCGAGCTTGCCCAGTTCGTCGAGCACGATCCCGGCGTCCTCGCCGGTCTGCTGGTCTTCGTGCGCCGCGCGGATCAGCTCGACGTAGCCGCGCGCGACCGTGATCGACGTGCGCAGCTCGTGGGAGCCCAGCCGGACGAACAGGTCCTGAGTCTCGGCGCGCTTGCGCTCGCCGGGCTCGTCACGACGCTCAGCCTCCACGGCCGCCACCGCGATCCCGGCCGAACGCGGCCCGCGGTCCGGACCGAGATGATGGCATTGGCCGGCGTTCTGGTGGCCACGGCGGGGCTGGTGTCGACCCATCAGGCGAGCGGGCCGCAATGGCGCCCGCCCGAGCCAGTGGCCACGCAGAACTCGCTGACGGCCGACGACCTGGTCGGCACCGTCGACGTGCGGCCGAACCTGCCGGGCCGCAACTTCGTCACGGTGAGCCTTTTCGACACCCGGCGTCCGGCACCCGCGCCGATCCAGGCCGTGGAAGTGCTCCTGCGAGGTCCGGGCGGGGCGGTGGCGAGCCGCACGGCGAGCCCGGCCGGACCGAGCTCCTACCTGCTGGCGACCGACGACCTCGCGACCGGTGGCCCGTGGACGATCACCGTGACGGCGGTGCGGCCCGGCCTCGTCCCGGCGACGGCGACCCTCGACTGGACTGTCCCGCCTGCCGCGGTTTTCGCCCGGCAGCCCGTGTACTCCTGGTCGCCGCTGACCGCCTACACCGGGTGGCTCGCGATCGCGGCGCTCTTGCTGGGTGGGGCGGCGTTGGGGTTGGTCGTATCTCGGACGCGACGGACTCGTGAGCGTGAAAGCGTGTCGGTGGCGGTGGTATCGCGCTCGTGACGGAAGGCAAACGGACAGCCAACCGGCGGGGCGGTTCGCCTCGCCGGTAAGGCTGGTCGCTACTGTTCGGCGCGCCCCCGATTCCGCCGGTAGCGAAGGAAAAGACTGTTGAGCGTGATCGACATCGGTCAGTCCGTCATCCTGGGAGTCGTCGAAGGGCTGACCGAGTTCCTGCCGGTCTCCTCGACCGGGCACCTGAAGATCGCCGAGGGATTCCTCGGCATCCCGGTGGACGACCAGGCGGTGGTGGGCTTCACCGCGGTGATCCAGGTCGGCGCCATCGCGGCGGTATTGGTGTATTTCTTCCGGGACATCATCCGGTTCGCCGCGGCGTGGGGCCGCGGGCTGGTGCGGCCGGAAGCACGGCAGGAGCACGACTACAAGTTCGCGTGGTGGGTCATCTTCGCCACGGTGCCGATCGTCGTGGCTGGCCTGCTGTTCCAGCCGCTGATCAAGGGACCACTGGCTTCCCTGTGGGTGGTCGCCGGCTCGCTGATCGCCGGGAGCGCTGTCATGCGGGCCGCCGACCGGTTCGGCACGGGCGAGCGCCGGGAGTCGGAGACGACGCTGCCGGACGCGATGCTGGTCGGTTCGTCGCAGATCCTCGCCCTCCTGTTCCCGGGTTTCTCCCGGTCCGGAGCCACCATTTCCACCGGGCTGCTGCGTGGGCTGGACCGCGTCGCGGCGACGCGGCTGTCGTTTTTCCTGTCCATTCCCGCGCTGACCGGCGCCGGTGTGTACGAGCTGAAGGACGCGGTCGGTGGCGGGGTGGACGTACTGCCGTTGCTCGTCGGAACGGTGGTCTCGTTCGTCGTCGCCTACGCGTCCATCGCGTGGCTGCTGAAGTTCGTGGCGGGGCACACTTTCACGGCTTTTGTGATCTACCGGGTCGTCGTCGGTATCGCGCTGCTGGGCCTGCTGGTCACCGGCGTCCTCAATCCCTGACCTGAACGGCCGCCCGGCCGGGGACGAACCCCGGCCGGGCGGACGCTACCGGGGGAGAACCTCGGTGCCTTCGATGCGCACGGCTTGCAGCGCGTCCGGCCGCAGGCCCAGCAGGCTCAGGATCGTCGGCGCGATCTGCGTGGTGCCGACGGGGGTGGTGACCGCGTGGGGGCGGCCGGTTCCGGCGATCACCAGCGGGACGTCGCGATCGTCGGCCGCGGCACCGCCGTGTTCGGCAATCTTCTTGGTGCCGCCGGTGTAGACGACGCCGTACCGCGCGATGCCGACGAGGTCGGGCACCCGCGGGTCGCCGGGCCGGGCGTGGAAGTAGCGGGCGGCGTCATCGCCCGAGTAGGCCCGGTCGAGTCCGGAGTGGGCGAACGGCTTCGGCGCCCCGGAGATGTCGTTCCCGAGCCCGGACCGGGCCAGCAGGTAGTTCTCGGCGAACGTCGTCGCGGCGGCGGACCGATCGGTCAGCCACAGCAGCATGGCGTCGTCGTCGGTGGCCTGGGCCACGAGGTCGGCCGCGCCGGGGTGGGCGGTGCGCCAGGCCGCGTTGAGACCGTCGAGCAGGGCGCCGTCGTCGATCCTCGTCAGGGCGGCCGGGTCGGTCGGCGACTGGCCGTGCTTGGCCGAGAGGACGATGGTCGTGCTCCGGTCGAGGTGACGGCGCTTCAGTTCGGCGGTGATGGCACCGAGCTGCTGGTCGACGAAGTCCAGCGCCGAGCTCAGAACCGGACCCGGGCCACCGTTTCCGGGCAGGTAGCCACCGGTCCGGCCACCGGAGAGCGGCAGTTTCTCCGCTGTCGAAACGGACTGGAAGTTGAGTCCGAAGATGGCCGGCGTGCCCACCCGGTGGGTGCCGCTGTGGTCGTAGCCGCCGATCTCGTTGAGCACCGCGCGGACCTTGTAGGAGTCGTAGCGCTGGGTCGCGGCGTTGTCGGTGGTCCAGTCGCCGGTAGTGCCGGGGACCAGGCTGTTGATCTCCGGGGTGAACAGGTCCTGCACGCCGGCGCCCGTCGGCCCGTCGAGGATTTCGTACGCGGGGTGCTTGTCGGCCCACGCGGTGCGCAGGCCGGCTTGGCGGGCGACCTCGAAGACCGTGTTGACCTGGAGGTACTGATGGGGGTAGACGGGCGTGCAGGTCCGCGGATCCACGGGCAGCCGGGCCGGGTCGAGCAGCGATTGCGGTGCAACGGTCATGGCGAGGACGTTGCCGGGCAGGCCGGGCAGACCCTGGCCCGCGTCGATGGCGTTCTTCGTGCGGTCGAGGTCTTCGGTGTAGTTCACCGCCGTTCCGGGCCGTGCGCCGGCGCAGGAGGTCGTGCCGGCCGGGAGGAGAGCACGGTTGTAGGTCACGTCGTAGTAGACCCCGGTCGTCGCCGGCCCACCGCCGGTGACCTGGGCGAGCAGTCCGGGAAAGGAGTCCGACGGCACGGGAGTGCGGGCGTGGGTGTATTCGGTGCCGTGGCCGAGAAGGCCGGCCAGCGTCGAGCCCGGGTGGGTTGCGGTGTAGCGGTCGAGGTCCGACTGGTGCATGCCGTCCACCGAGATGAGCAGGACGTGGGCGGAGCGATCACCGGCGGACGCGGCCGGCGCGGTCAAGGCGGCGGTGGCCGCCGCGACCACGGCCAGCGCGGCGGTTCTCGATCGAGTACTCGGCACGGATCTCTCCTTCGGCTACGGGCGGCCCGTGCGGGCGCCGAAGGCATTCCAAGCCGGGCACGCGGCGGCCAGGACACACCGAAAAGAATTCCGGATGAACGCTGCGACGCGTTCGCCGCAGAACGCACAACCAGGACGAGCCGGACGTTACCCGGAAGGGTGAACCATAAGACGGCCGAGTCCATTTAACCGTCCTTTTGCTCTCGTGCAAGTGATCACTAATGCGGTTGCCCCTAGCGTGGCAAGCCGTGACGGGACCTCGCGCCCGTTGCCGGGAGTCCCCCCGCTCGGCAACGGTGCTTCGCGGGGTCCCGTCACGCCTCACCGGCACGTGCCCGCCCGCCCGTTCCGCCGCCGCGGTGGACGGACCAGGAAAGAGTCCATGACCTCACAACGTGTTCTTCGACCGCATCGCCAGCTGCTCAACAAAGTGCCGGAAATCACGGTCTATTTCTGGATCGTCAAGGTGCTCTGCACGACGGTCGGCGAATCGGCGGCCGACTTCCTCAACGTCAACCTGAACCTCGGCTTGACCGGCGTCTCCGTCATCACCGGCGTCCTGCTGGCCGTGACACTGGCCGTCCAGTTCGCAACGAAGCGCTACGTGCCGGGCGTCTACTGGCTGACGGTGGCGCTCGTGAGCGTCTTCGGCACGTTGGTCACCGACAACCTCACGGACGCCGCAGGCGTGCCGCTCGAGACGAGCACCCTGCTCTTCGGCGTTCTCCTCGCGGTGACCTTCCTGGCGTGGTTCGGCACCGAGAAGACCTTGTCCATCCATTCCATCGTCACCTGGCGCCGGGAGGCGTTCTACTGGCTGGCGATCCTGTTCACCTTCGCGCTCGGCACGGCGACCGGCGACCTCATGGCCGAGGTGCTGGGCCTGGGCTACCTCGCAACGGGTGCCATCGTGGCCGCCTTGATCGCCCTGCTCGCCATCGGGTGGCGGCTCGGGCTCCACCCGGTGCTGGCCTTCTGGTGCATCTACGTCCTGACCCGGCCGCTCGGCGCGTCGCTCGGCGACTACCTCGCACAGCCGCCGGATGCGGGCGGCCTCGGTCTGGGGACGACCATCACCAGCGTGATCTTCGCGGCGGCCATCCTCGGTACGGTTCTCTATCTGTCGGTCGTGAAGCCGGATATCACGCCGGCCGCGCCGGCCAGTGCTTCGCGGGAGCGAGGTGGCCTGTGGCAGACCGTGGTGGTGGTTGCGCTGGTGCTGATCGCCGGAGGCACCGGCTACAGCGTGCGGAAGTCCGCGCTGCAGGACTCCGCGCCATCCGTGCCGGTGGCCGTACCGAACGCGAGTGGTGGCGGCCCCGTCGCTCACGTCACGCCGCTGGGTGACCTCTCGGCCTTCCGGAAGATCACCCAGGACACGCTCGACCTGCTCAACGCCGGGGACCAGGCGGGCGCGACGAACCGGGTCGACGACCTCGAGAGCCAGTGGGACCAGGCCGAGGCCCGGCTGAAGCCCAAGGACCGAGCCACGTGGACCGAAGTCGACGGCAAAATCGACAAGGTGCTGCGCGAACTGCGGGCCACCAGCCCCCAGCCTGCCGACGAGAAGGCGGCTCTCACGGCCCTGCTCGGCTCGCTCGGATGAGTCCCGGCTCCTCGGGTCGCCTGCAGCTCTTCTACAATCGTGTAGAAGAGCTGCACAGGTGTCGGAGCAGTGCGGAAGTCACCGTCGGAAGGTGGTCGCGGGCGTGAACCCACTGAGTGCGACGTCGTGGTTGTCCAGTCTGGGCACGGCCGGGGTGTTCCTGGTCCTGTTCGCCGAGACCGGGTTGCTGGTCGGCTTCTTCCTGCCCGGTGACTCCCTGCTGTTCACCGCCGGGCTGTTCTGCACCACCAGTGCCTCGGCTCCGGTGCACCTGTCGTTGCCGCTCGTACTGGTGGCCTCGGTAGCCGGCGCGATTTCGGGGGCGCAGGTGGGGTTCGTGCTCGGTCGCCGGGGTGGCCGGGCGCTGCTGGGGAAGATCGGCAATCCCCACCTGCACCGGGGTGTCGAGCGCGCCGAGGAGCTCTTCTCCCGGTACGGCCACGCGAAGGCCATCGTTCTCGCCCGGTTCGTGCCGGTGGTGCGGACGGTGCTGAACCCGCTCGCGGGCATCCTCGACGTGCCCGCGCGGACCTTCCTGGTGTGGCAGGTGCTCGGCGGCCTGCTCTGGTCGGTCGGGGTCACGCTCGCCGGCTACGTGCTCGGCGCCAGCATTCCGGGAATCGACCAGTACCTCCTGCCGATCATCGCGGTCGTCGTGGTGGTCTCGCTGATCCCCCTGGCGCTGGAACTCCGGCGCGGTCGCAAGCGCCCGTCCGACGACCCGGACCACCGGCTTTGACCATGCTCTGACTTTCCGCATCCCTTGGACCGATCTCGATCTCGTTGCGGTGGGATATGACCCGGACAGCGAACCTGCCGGCTGCGCCGGCCTTGATCCGCCGCCTGCGGCGGATCAAGAGGACGCTCCTCGTCTTCGCTGTCCTGCTGCTGTATCCGGCGGTCACCTATGTCCAGGCGCTCACCGACCCCGGTGCCGCCACGTTCCCGGCGCGGACGGCCGACTGGGCTCGTGAAATGGGCGCGGGTCCGGTCGTGAACGCGCTCGAGAACTCGGTGGTACACCAGGCATCCACCCGCCGACAACCCGCCCGGTGCGAACGCGCTGCCGAAGCCCGCGCCGCCGACGGACGGCGACACGGCGAACGCACCGGCCCCTTTGCCGGTCTCGCCGGACGCCTTGCCCGGAGAGGGCGTCTGGGCCCCGGAGGCGCGGATGTCCGGCGGGCAGGCCGCCGACTACACGGCCTTTGTGCGGCCGGACCGGGCCCACACGAGCGTGGTCGCCGGGATGGTGGCGTTCGACCAGAACTGGGTCCGTACATCGTTGATCGCCGGAACCAGGGAACCCGGCGGTCCGGAATGGCCCGAACACGCGCGAGTCCCCGATTCCCTGCGAGCCGCACTGATCGCGACGTTCAACTCGGGCTTCAAATTCCGGGACACCGACGGCGGCTTCTTCGTCGACGGCCGTTACGGAAAGCCGTTGAAGGACGGCATGGCGTCGCTGGTGATCGATCGTTCGGGAGTGGCCACCGTCGGTGTGGGGCCGTGACGTCCGCCCGGGGCCGCAGGTGGCCGCGGTCCGGCAGAACCTCGAGCTGATCGTCGACGGCGGTGTTCCGGTGCCCGGCCTCGCGGCCAACTCCGTGGGGCAATGGGGAAGTGCGGGAACCAGTTCCAGTTCACCTGGCGCTCGGGAATCGGGACCGATGCCCACGGCAGGTTGATCTATGTGGCCGGTAGCCAGCTCACGTTGACGGCCTTGGCCGGCGCCATGGCGTCCGCGGGCGTGGTCCGGGGGATGGAGCTGGACATCCACAGTGGCAGGGTCGACTGCACCCTGTTCCGTCCCGGTCTCAAGGGGGCGTCGCCCAACATGCTGCTGCCGTCCATGCTGTCCCCGCCTGACCGCTATCTCACCCCTGACCAGCGTGACTTCTTCGCCGTCACGCTCCGGGCCGTCGCGGGAGCGATTTCTGCCCCGGGCTGAGGTGGCGGCGTCGGCGGGAGGGTGAGGTCGGCGAGCCGGCCGACGCGGAGTCCGTACCGCCGGCAGTCGTCGAGGATCTTCGGCACCGCGGCCAGGGTGGCCCGCCACGCGCCGTTGCCGGTGGTGACGTCGCTGTCGTGGAGCAGGATCGTGCCCCCACGCCCGAGCCGCCGCATGACCCTGCGGTGAACGGACTCCGGGGTGCAGCCTTCGGTCCAGTCGAAGCCCCAAGTGCTCCAGAGCACCGGCGTGAGGTCCAGCGATCGCGCCGACGCCACGGATGCGGCGCTGAAGACGCCGTAGGGCGGCCGGAACCACCGCGGCCGGATCCCGGTGAGGGATTCGACGAGCGCACGCGTGTCCAGGAGTTCGCCGTGGGTGCGCCAGGGGGACTTGCGCAGCAGGCATTGGTGGTCCCAGCCGTGGACGCCGATCTCATGGCCGGCCTCGGCGATCGCCCGGGTCAGCTGCGGTGCCCGGAGAACCTCGGTACCGAGCAGGAAAAAGGTGGCTTTCACGCCGTGGCGCTCCAGCAACCGGAGGAAGTGCGGGGTCGACGCGGCCGAGGGCCCGTCGTCGAAGGTCAGGGCGACCTCGCCGTCCGCCGCGAGGCCGGCCAGCCGGGGCAGGAGAACTCGTCGGGGCCCGGGCAGGAACGTCGCGGCCGGTGCGGCGTGCGCCACCGCCGCCAGGGCAGCGAGGGTGAGAGCTGCCTTCACACGATCTCCAAGAGTTTCTCCAGCAGCGGGACGGGGTCGCCGGCCGGGAGCGCGGCGACTGCGGTCGGTCGGTCAGCCGCCAGCGCGGACGCCAGGCCGGCCGCCGACCGGATCCAGGGAACCACGCCGATCCGGTCGAGCACGTCGGCGTTGGCCCGGCCGTGGCCGGGCAGGCAGCGATAGGTCACCACGGGCAGCCCGGCGGCGAGCGCTTCGGATGTGGTCAGGCCACCGGCGTTTTGGACGACGGCGTCGACGGCGTGCAGGAGGCGGGGCATGTCCTCGACCCAGCCGAACACGTGGCGATGCCCGGCGGCGAGGAGTTGGTCGCGCAGGGCGGTGTTCCGCCCGCAGACCACGACCGGGACCGCGACGCCCGACGCCGCGACGTCGCAGGCTGTCTCGGCCAGCTGCCCGACGCCCCACGACCCGGCGACGACGAGCGCCAGCCGACCGGTCGGGGGCAGGCCGAACTGCTGCCGGGCGCGGGCTCGCTCGGACGTCGTGGCCGGCCGGAACCGGGCTCGGACCAGCGGCGCGGCGACGTCGACCTGCCGGGCGCCCCAGAGGAGCGCCTGCGTTGCGGCGTCCTGGTTCGGGGCGAGGTGCAGGTCGGCGATGCCGCTGACGCAGAGCCGGTGCACCGAGGGATCGGTCAGGTACACCGCCAGCGGTGCTGTCAGGGCGCCCCGCGCACGCAGCGCGCCCAGTGCGTGGGTGGCCAGGGGATAGGTCGAGATCGCCAGGTCGGGGCCGTCTCCCAGGACCGCGCGCAGACGGTCGCAGGCGAGCGTCGCCGCACGCGCCGCGAGCCAGGCCGGCCCGGCGGTGCCGAGAGCCCGCAGCGTCCAGTCCCAGCTGCGCGGAGCGACCTCCAGTTGCCGGTGGTAGAGACCGCAGAGCCGCCGGCCCAACGACCGTGGCAGCAGGTCGAGGAAGTCGAGGACCTCGACGTCGTGGTGGACGAGTCGCTCGGCCAGGGCGTGGGCCGCTCCGTCGTGGCCGGCGCCGACGCGCGCCGAGACGATCACGATGCGCGTCATCATCCGGTTCCCTTCTACGACTATCCTGTAGAAGTTCTACACGTTAGTAGATTAAAGGATGATGAGAGTTTCGGCTCCGCTCCGCTGCAGACCGAGGTGCACCATGACGGAACCCGCTGAACACCGACCGGCTCCACCCGGAGAGAACAGCGCGACCATGCCGGAAGGCGTGCGCTGCTCCGACGCTGAGCGCGCCGAGACGGAAGCGGCCCTCCACATCGCCGTCGGCGAAGGACGGCTGACGATGGCGGAGGTCGAAGACCGGATAACCCGGGTCTATGCCGCCCGGTACCGCCACGAACTCGCCGCGATCACGGCGGATCTGCCGCCGGCGCCCGACGCGGTCACCGGCTGGCGACCGATCGTGTCCGCGGCAAGCCGGCAGGTGCTGGCCGACCTGTCGGCCCTGCTGGGTCGGGGTGGGACGGTCAGCGCTCGCCGGCGCCTGACGATCGCACTCGTCACCCTCGCCCTGGTACTGGCTGCGGTCGCACTCCTCGTGCTCGCACTCCACGGCATCGGCGGGGAAGGCTTCGAACACCACGAACTCGGCCGGGAGTGACGCCGGACGTGAGCCGGCCTCCGTCCTGGCGGGCAGGGCGGAGGCCGGATCGGCCGCTGGTCACTTGATCGTCTGGTTGGCCTGCTGCGCGAACTCGGTGGTGTAGGTCTTGGTCAGGTCGACGTTGTGGCCCTTGACGTTGGGGTCGAAGGACGACAGGACGTTCAGGACGGTCTGCGGCCCGCCTTGGGGCATGATTCCGTCCGGCGTGTAGATGCCCTTCTCGTCGGCCAGTGCCTTGACGTAGGCGGCGCGGCCGACGCCGGTGTAGTACTCGGCCGGCATCTGATCGGTGATCTGGTCCGGGCTGCTCTTCGCGATGAACTTCATCGTCTTGACGAAGGCGTTGACCAGCTTCTGCACCACGTCCTTGTGAGCGTCCACATAGGACTTCTGCATGTACACCGCCGACGCGGGGTAGACGCCGCCGAGGGCCTGGGTGGCGCCCGCCGCGGTGCGCATGTCGACGAGCACCTTGGCCTGGCCGGTGTTGAGCAGCGCGGAGATCGTCGGTTCGGTGGTCATGCCGCAGTCGATGGACTTGTGCTGCATGGCCGCGATGAACGTGTTGCCGGCTTCGACCGCGACCGAGTGGACGTCGGCGGCCTGCAGGCCGTTGCGCACGGCGAGGTACTTGGTGAGGAAGTTCGTCGACGAGCCGAGACCGGTGACGCCGAGGTTGCGGCCCTTCCAGTCGGCCGGGGAGTGGATCTGGCCGGCGACGTCGGTGCGGCAGAGCTCGACCTCGCCGGGCACCTGCAGCAGCTGCACGACCGATTCGGTGGCCTTGTTCTTGCCCTGCAGGTCGATGGTGTGGTCGTAGAACCCGACCACCCCGTCGACCTGGCCGGCCAGCATCGCGGTCTCGGCGTCGACGCCGGCGGGCTCGTCCGAGAGCTGGACGTCCAGCCCTTGTTCCTTGAAGTAGCCGAGGCGTTCGGCGAGCTTGGCGGGCAGGTAGATCTGCTTGTTGGCGCCGCCGACCATCAGCTTGACCGTGGTCTGCCCCTGGGCGTTGGTGGACGCGGCGGGTGCGGTCGGGGACGAGCCGCAGGCGGAGAGTACGAGAACCGCCCCCAGCGCGCCGGTGAGCAGGAGTTTGCGGGACATGGTGGAGCTCCTTTGCTTGCGCGGGTTCACAGTTCGGCACCGGCGGAGACGGCGGGCGGGCGCCAGGCGAGCAGCTTTTTCTCGAGCAGGCCGATGAAGCCCTCGGTGATCAGCGCGACGGCGGCGATGATGACCATCGCGGCGAACACGCCGTTGGGGTTGAAGCTGCCCTGTGCTTGCTGGATGAGCAGGCCGAGGCCGCGTTGCGCACCGAGGAACTCCCCGACGATGGCGCCGATCAGCGCGAAGCCGAAGCTCACGTGCATGCTGGCGATGATCCAGGTGAATGCCGAGGGCAGCACGACCTGCCGGGTGACCTGGCTGCGGGACGCGCCCAGGATCCGGGCGTTGGCCATGTAGTTGCGGTCGACTTCGCGGGTTCCCTGGTAGGCGTTGAAGAACACGGCGAAGAACACCAGGACGACGGCGAGGGCGACCTTCGAGGGGATGCCCAGGCCGAGCCAGACGAGGAAGATCGAGCCCAGCACGATCCGCGGGATCGAGTTCATGATCTTGATGTAGGGCCCGAAGATCTCCGACAGCAGCCGCACCCGGCCGAACGCGACGCCGCACGTCACGCCGAGCACGAGCCCGATGCCGAAGCCGAGGAACGCCTCTTCGAGAGTGATGCCGATCTGCTCCCACAGCGAACCGGCGTCGGTGCCGTACTGGACCCACTGCACGAGCTGGTCGACGATCGCGCTGGGCTGGCCGAAGAAGAACGGATCCAGGATGCCGACGGCGGTCGTCAGCTGCCACGCACCGAGGAAAACAACTGCCACGGAGACGCGAGCGATGTTCACCAGGATCCGGCGGCGCCGGGCCCGGACCTTGACGGTGCGGGCATCCGCGTTAGCGCGCGTGGCCGCCGGGGAAACCACCGGCACGGGGCTGGAGGCCGTCATGACGCCGCCTTGGTCGTGCGGGCGTAGGCCAGCTGCACCTCGTCGCGCAGGGACGACCAGATCTGCTGGTACAGCTCGACGAACCGCGGGTCGAAGCGGATCTCCTGGGCGGTGCGGGGACGGGGTAGATCGATGTCGTACACCGCCTTGACCGTGGCCGGACCGGCGGTCAGCACGACCACCTTGTCGGCCAGGGCGATGGCTTCTTCGAGGTCGTGGGTGACGAACACGACCGTCGGGCGGGTCAGCTGCCACAGGGCGAGCAGTTCGTCGGACATGATCGAGCGCGTCTGGACGTCCAGCGCGCTGAACGGCTCGTCCATCAGCAGGATGCCCGGCTCGTTGATCAGCGACTGGGCCAGCGCGACGCGTTTGCGCATACCCCCGGACAGTTGGTGCGGGTAGTGGTTCTCGAAGCCCGACAGCCCGACCCGGCGCAACCAGTCCCGGGCGCGCTCGCGGACTTCGTGCTTGTCACCACCGCGCCATCGAGGACCGGCGGACACGTTGCCCAGTACGGACTTCCAGGGCAGCACGGCGTCGTTCTGGAAGACGAACCCGACCTTCGGGTCGATTCCGGTCACCGGGGCGCCGTCGACCAGCACCTGGCCTTCGGTGGGCCGGTCGAGCCCGGAGATCAGCGTGAGGGTGGTCGACTTCCCGCACCCGGTCGGGCCGACCACCGCGCAGAACTCGCCGGCACCGATCTCCAGGTCGAGTTCGCGCAACGCGGTGTACATCTGTCCGGACGGCGTCGCGAACCGCTGGGTGACGGTCGCCAGCCGGATCGCCGTCGGCGTTGAGGTGTCCATGGCCCGAGGACACTAGGAACCGGCCCAGTGGCGCGGAACCGTTGTGCCGCTTTGCCGGGTTAGCCGCGTAACCGCAGGTTCTGCGCGTTCTGCCAGCCCGGATTTCCCGTCCGTTAACGCTGCATGAGGGACACTCCGGCCACTCCGTCGCCGCGGACGGAAGGAGTAGCCGTGCATCGTCCCCACACGCTGTCCTCGCTGGTCCTCGGGTACGTCCTCGCGATCCTGGTCGTGACCATGGTGCTGGGCTTCGCGCTGTACACCCAGGTGACCCGGGACCAGTTCGACCGGACCACGGAGAACGAAGCGCTGGCGGTGGCCCAGGCCGTCGCGGCGGACCCGGCCGTGCGCACGGAAATGGCCACCGGCGACCGGACCGGTGATGTGCAGCGGGTGGCCGAGCGGATGCGGCTCGCCACCGGAACGGCCTACGTCGTGGTCATCGACCGCGAAGGAATCCGGCATTCCCACCCGAATCCGGCGCTGGTCGGCCGCCGCATCGAAGAACCGGTGATCGCTCTCGACGGGAAGACCCACGTCGGCATCGATCCCGGCAGTCTCACCGATTCGGCCAACGGCAAGGCGCCGCTGACGGCGCCGGACGGCACGGTGATCGGTGAGGTGTCGGCCGGCATCCTGGAACGGAACGTCTCCCAGAGCTTCTGGACCGAAATTCCGACATTGCTGGCCTACACGGGAGCGGCGCTGCTGGCCGGAGTCGTCGTTTCCCTGGTCCTGGCCCGGCGGCTCAAACGGATGACGTTCGGGCTCGAACTGGACGAACTGGCCTCGCTCCTGCAGGAGCGGGAAGCCACGCTGCACGGCATCCGGGAGGGCGTCGTGGCGTTCGACGAGCGTGGGCGGCTCAGCATGGTCAACGACGAGGCCCGGCGGCTGCTGGGCTGGCGGCACGCGGCCATCGGTGAACCGCTCGGGGAAATCCTGCCCGAGGGCCGGTTGCGGGACGTTCTGGGCGGCGCGGTGCCCGGCATCGACCAGGTCGTCCTGACCGACGAGCACCTCCTGGTGGCCAACCGGATGCCGGTGCGGGTACGGGGACGGCACATCGGCTCGGTGGTGACGCTGCGGGATCGCACCGAACTGGAGGCGCTGCTGCGGGAACTGGACAGCGTCACCGGGTTGACCGACGCCCTGCGCGCCCAGCAGCACGAGTTCTCCAACCGCCTGCACGTGCTGTCAGTCCTCGTCGGGATGGGTGAGGCCGAGGAGGCGATGGCCTACCTCGACGAGATCTCCGCGGGCAGCACGGCGCAGGCGGAGGGACTCCGTTCGCGGATCGCGCCCGCGTCGCTCGCCGCATTGCTGCTGGCCAAGATCACCATCGCGGCCGAGCGCGACGTTCACCTGATCGTGTCGGACGATTCCCGGCTCGACGAGCCGGGGCCGGACGCCCTGTTGACCATCGTGGGCAACCTCGTGGACAACGCCCTCGACGCCGTCGCCGAGACCCCGGCGCCGCGTTCGGTCACCGTGCGGCTGACCCAGGTCAACGGGCAGATCACCATCTCCGTCACCGACAGCGGGCCCGGCGTCAGCGCCGAACTCGCTCAACGAGTGTTCGAGGACGGGTATACGACCAAGCCACCCCGCAACGGTCTTCCCCGTGGGCTCGGTCTCGCGCTCGTGCACCGCCTGGTCACGCGGCTCGGCGGCCGGATCACGGCCCGGCCGGGTCCGGGCGGCGCGTTTCTCGCCGAACTGCCGCTTCCGGCTGCGAAAGAACTGGTGGAGCACCGATGATCCGAACCCTGGTGGTGGACGACGACTACCGGATCGCCCACGTGCACGCCGCCGGTGTCGGGCGGGTGGGCGGTTTCGCCGCGGTGGGGGAGGCCCACTCGGCGGCCGAGACCCGCTCGCTCGTCCCCACGTTGGAACCCGACCTGCTGCTGCTCGACCTCTACCTGCCCGACGGGCACGGGCTCGAGCTTATGCAGTCGCTGCGGGACCGCGCACCGTGTCCCGACTTCATCGTGATCACCGCGGCCCAGGACATCGGCAGCGTGCGGCGGGCGATGCAGCTCGGCGCGGTCTACTACCTGGTGAAGCCGTTCGGGTTCGCGCAGCTGCGAGAACAGCTGGCGGCGTACCGGCAGCTGCGGGAGAGCATCGACGGCGTGGCCGTCGCCAGCCAGGAAACCGTCGACGCCCTCTACGGCATCCTGCGCGGGCCGGTCGTCCGCACGGCCGGCCGGCGTCGCCTGCCCGCCACGATGGCGCAGGTGCTCGATGAACTCCGGGGCGCGTCCGGCGAGCTGTCCGCCACCGACGTGGCCGACCGGCTCGGCGTCAGCCGGGCTACGGCGCAGCGCTATCTGGCCGACCTCGCCCGGCGCGGGCTGGTCGATCTCAGCCTGAGCCGCGGCAACACCGGACGTCCCGAGCACCGGTACCGCGCGACCGGAGGCCCGCGGCCGGGACCATGAGCTCGCGGCTCGTCATGCGCCGGCGGCGGTGACGATCGCGTCCGTGACGAAGCCCAGGACCAGCCCGAGAAACACGCCCCAAGTCGTGACGGTCTTGAGGCCCGCTTTGCGGGCGACGGCGAGCAGTTCGATGACCACGTAGAGGATCGACCCGGCGGCGAGACCGAGGAACGCGATCGAGAGGGTCTCGTTGACGAAGGCCTGCCCGACCAGCGTGCCCACGAACGTCGGCCCACCGCCGATCAGGCCGAGCAGGGCGAGGTAGCCCCAGGACGGGCGGGTCCCGGTCAGCGGCGCCACGATGCCGAACCCTTCGGTGGCGTTGTGCAGCCCGAACCCGACCACCAGCAGCACGGCAAGGCTGAGTTCGCCGGCGGCCGCCGAGTTGCCGATGGCGAGCCCTTCGGCGAAGTTGTGCAGGCCGATCCCGATCGCGATCGTCATGGCCAGGCGGGAAGCCGGATTGCGGGTCGTCGCCGCGGTCAGCTCGCCGACCGATGCGGCACCCGGCCCGTAGGCGCGCTGCGTGTCCGCCCGGCGGCGAGCGGTCGCCTGGTCGAAGTAGGCCAGGCCGAGCAGGCCCGCCCCTGCGGTTACGAGGAGAACAGCGCCGTTGCCGAGCACCCCGCCGAGCTCGTCCCTGCCCAGCCCGGCGTCGATCGGTTCCCAGGCGTGGGCGAGCACGTCCCAGAGCAGGAAGATCAGGATGCCCGTGGCCGTGCCGTTGAGGAACGTCTTCAGGCGCGGCATCTCGGCGCGCAGCCGGCCGAGGGGCAGTCCCAGATAGATCGTGAGCCCGGAAATGGCGCCGAGGACGGCGATCTGGGTGGGTGACATGAGCTTGGCTCCTGGAATCTCGCGGTGAACGCTGCGACCGTAACTCAGGGAAGGCTGGCCTCATAGAGGTGAGGCGTACCTAATTGCCTCGAGGTGGCGTGTTTCATGCGGCTGGAGCATTGCGTTTTGTCCACTTCGGACGGTCAGGCAAACGCATGGGTAAACCTCGGTTAGAGCACGGCAAAATCTCCCGGGCCTGTCAGGCCGCCTCGTCGAGGCGAGGGAGATAGAGGGTGAACGTCGTGGGGGCGCGGCGGGTGACGGTCAGGCGTCCCCCGCCGGCTTCGGCGATCGTGCGGGCCAGTGCCAGGCCGATACCGTGACCCCCGCCGCCCGATGCCCCGCGGACGAACACGTCGGCGGGGTCCAGCCGGATGGTGCCTTCGTCGGTGACGTCGACGGCGAGGACGCCGGAGGTGTCGCGGGCGGTCAAGGTCACCGTGCCCCGGCCGTGACGCGCGGCGTTGTCGGCGAGGACGTCGACGATCTGGGTGAGCAGGCTCGCCGGGAGGGTCCAGGCCCTTACCTGCGGTTCGATGTCCAAGACGAGCCGGCGTCCTTCGCGGGCGAGCGGGCCGTGCCAGCGTTGCTCGGCGCCGGTGAGGACCTCGGCGACGGTGCCGGGCGCCGCCGTGAACCACCGTTCGGGATGGTGACGCGAGAGGGTCAGCAGGTCCTCGACGGTCCGGGACAGGTCCCGGACGCCCCGCGCGGCGTCGTCGAGGATCCGGGGCAGGTCGGCCGGCGGCGCGGTGCGCGCCGCCTCCAGCTTGAGCAGCAGCCCGCTGAGCGGGGTCCGCAGCTGATGCGAAGCGTCGGCGCTGAAATGGCTTTGCCGGTCGAGCAGCTGGGTCAGCCGGTCGACCATGAGGTTGTGGGCCAGTGCCACCCGGGTGATCTCCGGGATGTCGCCGGGTTCGGCCCGCGCGCTGAGGTCGCCGCCGGCGATCCGCTCGGACGCACTCGACAGATCCTCCAGCGGCCCGGTGAGCAGACGGGCCTGACGGCGTGCGACGAGCACGGCGACCACGAGGGCGGCACCGGCGAGGGCGGCGAGCAACAACCAGGCGAAAACGGCCCGGGTCCACACCACGCTCATCGGCGCCGCGGCTCGCACCACGCCGTCGACGTGCTCGGCGGCGGACACCGGGACCGCGACCACGAGATCCGCTCCCGGCTGACCGTCCGCCGCCGCGCCGGCGTAAGCCTGCCGGACGACGTCGTCGGCGATCGCCGGTCCGTGGCCGCTCTTGAGGTGGCCGTCGAGGTCGTACACGCCGATGGTGTTGTCGGCCTCCGTGGCCGGCAGCTCCACCGGGTCGCCGGTGAGGAACTGCGGACCCACCCGGACGGCGACGGCCAGCGCGACCCGTTCCAGCTCGCCCTGTTCTTCGGTGACCAGTGAGGACCACACCAGGATCGCCAGCGGGACGGCGAACAGGACCAACGCGACCGAGACGGCGATCATGGCCACCCGGACCACCCGAGCTCTCATGGAGCCCATCATGGTCGTCATCCGGGCTTCAGGGGCGGAACCCGGCCGGCCGTGGCGGCCAAGGTCAGGTTTTGCCGTCCTCGTACCTTTCCGGGCGGTTGCCGTGACCGTGTGGTCCATAGCGTGGGTCACAGGTGATCGGTGGGCAGCCGGGAGGTGTCATGTGGGGCCGGAATGTGGTGCTGGGCGGGGGAATTCTGGCGGTGACGTGGGCGGTGTCCGCGTGTTCGGGGACACCGGCGCCCCCGTCACCGAGCGCGTCGGCTCCGACGTCGTTGACCTCTTCGGCGTCCACGCCGGAGTCCGGGCAGCCGGCCACGGAATCCAACCCACCGGGTGACATCCCGGACAACCAGGCCTTCGTCGCGTTCACCCCGCCGGGCGCGGCGTTCTCGGTGAAGATCCCGGAGGGCTGGGCCTCGTCCACCGCGGGCGCGACGACGACGTTCACCGACAAGCTGAACCAGGTCCAGGTCGGCACGGCCGCCGCCGCGGCCGCCCCGACCGCCGCCTCGGTCACGGCGACCGACATTCCGGCGTGGCGCGGCCAGGTGCCGCGATTTGCCCTGGGTCAGGTATCCACGGTGACCCGCCAGGCGGGTCCGGCCGTCCTGGTGACCTACCAGGGCGACTCGCCACCGAACCCGGTCACCGGCAAGGTTCTGCGGGATGCCTTCGAGCACTACGTCTTCTTCCACGCCGGTACCCGGGTCGATCTGACGCTGTCCGGGCCGGTGAACGCCGACAACGTCGACCCGTGGCGGACGGTCACCGATTCCCTGCGGTGGCAGGGATGACGGCGGAACCCGCCCCGGCGCTGGAGGCTCGCGACCTGTATCGGTTCTTCCGCACCGGCGACGACGAGACGCTTGCGCTGCGCGGCGTGTCGCTGACGGTCCACCGGGGCGAGACGGTGGCCGTGGTCGGCCCGTCCGGTTCGGGGAAGTCGACCCTCCTGGCCTGTCTGGCCGGTCTGGACGAACCGGCGGGTGGCACCGTCCGAGTCGGCGGCGAGCGTGTGACCCATCGTCGGGAGGTCGATCGCGCGCGCGTCCGCGCCGCTCGCATCGGCGTTCTGCTCCAGGCGCGGAACCTCGTCCCGCACCTCGACGTGCGCACGAACATCCGGCTCGCCCGCCGCGCCGCCGGCCGTGGCCGCGTCCGGGTCGACGAACTCCTCGAGCAGGTCGGCCTCGCCGGCCGAGGCCGGGCCGTGCCTGCGCAGCTTTCGGGCGGCGAGCTCGCGCGGGCCGGCTTGGCGGTGGCGCTGGTCAACGACCCGGACGTCATCCTGGCCGACGAACCGACCGGTGAGCTCGACGGGGCGACCGAGCACCAGGTCCTGTCCCTGCTGCGGGAACACACCGGCCGGGGCGCCGGGCTGCTCGTGGTGACCCACAGCGCCGAGGTGGTGCGGATCGCCGACCGCGTGGTGCTCCTGCGGGACGGGGCGGTGGCCGGATGACCGAGATCATGGTGGCCTGCGACGACGTGTCGCGCACCTACGGCACCGGCCCGTCGGCCGTCGTCGCGGTGCACGGCACCACCTGCACCGTGCCGGCCGGGGCCCGGATCGCCGTGGCGGGGCCGTCCGGGTCGGGCAAGTCCACCCTCTTGCACCTGATGGCGGCCCTGGAGCGGCCGACGCGGGGGAAGGTCACGTGGCCGGGGTTGCCGGTGACCGCCGGCACCCGCGCGCACCTGATCGGGGTGGTCTTCCAGAGCCCCAGCCTGGTGCCGACCCTGGACGTCGCGGAAAACGCCGCCCTCCCGCTCGTCATCGCGGGCGTCGACCGGTCCGAAGTCGCGCGACGGGTGGCCGAGGCCCTGGAACTGGTGGACGTGGCGGAGCTGGCCGCCAAACTCCCCGAGGAGATCTCCGGCGGCCAGGCCCAGCGGGTGGCCGTCGCCCGGGTGCTCGCCCGGCGTCCGCGCCTGGTCCTGGCCGACGAGCCCACCGGCCAGCTCGACCACGCGGCGGGTCGCCGTCTGCTCGACGCACTGCTCGCCGCGACCGCTCACCTCGAGGCGGCACTCGTCGTCACCACCCACGACAATGCGGTCACCGATCGGCTCGACACGCACTGGACGATGCAAGAGGGCCGGCTGCTCACCGCCGCGGTGCAGCCATGACAGTGCGCTGGCTCGCCGGGTTGCTGCGGCACCGGACCGGCCGGGTGTTCGCCACCGCCGCGGGCATCGCGCTCGGGGTGGCGCTGATCGCGGCATTGGGGGCGTTCCTCACCGCGTCGCAGGCGACGATGACCGCGCGGGCACTGCGCTCGGTCGCCGTCGACTGGCAGGTCGAGGTGCAGCCCGGCGGAGATCCCCAGACCGTGCTGCAGCAGCTGCGCACCACGCCCGGAGCGGGTGCGGTCGAACGCGTCCGCATCGCACGGACCCCGGGCTTCCGCGCCTCCGGCGATGGCACCACCCAGACCACGGGCCCCGGCGTCGTCCTCGGTGTCCCGGCGGATTACGCGACGGTGTTCCCGGACGAAATCCGGCACCTGGCAGGCGCACCCACCGGCGTGCTCGTCGCACAGCAGACCGCGTCGAACCTGCACGTGCGCCCCGGTGACCAGGTCGGCATCGGACGCGCCGGGGCAGGCCCCTTGACGGTCACCGTCGCCGGGGTCGTCGACCTGCCCCAGGCCGACTCCCTGTTCCAGAAGGTCGGGGCAGCCGCCCAGGCACAGCCCGCGGCGCCTCCGGACAACGTGCTGCTGGTGCCGGAAGCCACGTTCGCCGAGCTGAGTGGCCAGCCCGGGACGACCCAGTTCCACGTCCGGCTCACCACCCCGTGGCCGGCCGATCCGGCGGCGGCGTACCAGTCGGCGACTGGCGCCGCGCACAACTTGGAGGCCCGGGCCGCCGGCGCGGCGCTGGTCGGTGACAACGTCGCCGCGGCACTGGACGCCGCCCGCGGTGATGCCGCCTATGCGCAGATGCTCTTCCTGTTCCTCGGATTGCCCGGGTTCGTGCTGTCCGCACTGCTGACCGCGGCGCTGGTCAGCTCCGGGGCCGGACGCCGGCGTGCCGAACAGGCGCTGCTCCGCACTCGCGGCTACGCACCGGCAGCAGTGGTACGGCTCGCGGTCGCCGAAGCCGTTCTCGTCGGTGTCCTCGGCGGTGCCTCCGGACTCGGCCTCGCCGCCGCGGCCGGCCGCCTCGCGTTCGGACCCTCTCCGGCCGGTGCCGATATCGGGGCGACCGTGCTGTGGTTCGCCGTCGCGTTCGCCGCGGGCTTGCTGGTCACCACCCTCACCGTCCTCGTGCCCGCGGTCGTGGACCTGCGCGGCCGCAGCGTCGCCCAGGCCCGGCAGACCGTCGGAAAACCCGGAACCCCGTGGTGGCTCAAAGCCGGGGCCGACTTCCTGCTCATCGGCGGATCGCTGGTGGTCTTCTGGGCGTCGAGCGGCGACGACTACGCGTTGGTGCTGGCCCCGGAGGGCGTGCCATCGATTTCCGTGTCGTACTGGGCATTCCTCGGACCCGCGCTGTTATGGCTCGGTGCTGCCGTGCTGTTGTGGCGTCTGGTGATCCTGGCCTTGGCGCACGGGCGTGGCCCGCTCGAACGGCTGCTGCGGCCCCTCGCCGGCCAGCTCGCCTCCCCGGGCGCGGCTAGCCTGTCCCGCCAGCGCCGGATCCTGGCCCGGGCGATCGTCCTGCTCGCGCTGGCCTTGTCCTTCGCCGCGTCGACCGCGGTGTTCAACAGCACCTACCAGCAGCAGGCCGAGGCGGACGCCCAGCTGACCAACGGCGCGGACGTCACCGTCACCGAGTCCCCGGGCACGCAGGTCGGACCGGACACCGCCGGTCAGCTGCGGGCCGTACCCGGGGTCCGCGCCGTCGAGCCGATCCAGCACCGGTTCGCCTACGTCGGCGCCGATCTGCAGGACCTCTACGGCGTGCGGCCGGACACCATCACCCGGGCCACCGCCCTGCAGGACGCCTACTTCCAGGGCGGCACCGCGGCCGAGCTGATGGCCGTGCTCGCCCGGCAGCCCGACGCGATCCTGGTCAGCGCCGAAACAGTGAAGGACTTCCAGCTCGTCCCGGGCGATCTGGTCAACCTCCGGGTGCAGGACAGCCGCACGAAGCAGCTGCAGGTCGTACCGTTCCACTACGCGGGGATCGTCAAGGAGTTCCCGACCGCTCCCAAAGACAGCTTCTTCGTCGCCAACGCCGCCTACCTCGCCCGGTTGACCGGTTCCGACGCCATCGGAGCGTTCCTCGTCGACACCGGCGGGACCGGTCAGGCCGAGGTCGCCGCGGCACTGCGGACCCGGCTGGGGGCCGGCGCGGCCGTCACCGACCTCACGCAGACCCGCGCGCAGGTCGGTTCCAGCCTCACGTCGGTCAACCTGCACGGCCTGACCCGGCTCGAGCTGACCTTCGCCGTCCTGCTGGCCGCCGGTGCCGGCGGCATCGTCCTGGCCGTCGGGCTGGCCGAACGGCGACGCACCCTGGCCATCATGGCCGTGCTCGGCGCGAACCGGCGACAGCTGCGCGGGCTGGTACTCGGCGAAGGACTCCTGCTCGGCGCCTGCGGCCTGCTCGGCGGCGCCCTCATCGCCTGGGGCCTGGCCCGGATGCTCGTCACCGTGCTGACCGGTGTCTTCGATCCGCCTCCGTCCGCCATCGCCGTCCCTTGGAGCTACCTGGCGGCCACTGCCGCGGCCGTGATCGCCGCCCTCGCCGCCGCCGCGCTGCTCAGCGCCCGGGCGTCGACCCGCCCGGCGGTGGAGGAGCTGCGGGACCTGTGACCGGCCACGGTGTCCCGGGCCGGCCGCGGCCACACTGGCTACGATCCGGCACATGAGCACGCAGCGTGCCGGCGACGCCGTCGAGGTCCTGCTGATCGAGGACGACCCGGCGATCGGTGGTCACCTCCGCACCGGACTGCTCGCCAACGGCTACGAGGTGCACTGGTGCCGCACCGGGGAAGGCGGGCTCGCCCAGGCGCGGCAAAGCGCACCCGACGTAGTCCTGCTCGATCTCGGCCTCCCGGACACCGACGGCGTCGACGTCGCCCGCACGCTGCGCGGCGCGGATCCGGAGGTCCTGATCATCATCCTCACCGCTCGTTCCGACGAGATCGACATCATCGTCGGCCTCGACGCCGGCGCCGACGACTACCTGGTCAAACCCGCGACCGTCACGGTGCTGCTGGCCCGCCTGCGGGCCCACCTGCGCCGCCGCCCCGTCGCGTCCGCCGGCACCGGCTCGGTCCACCTCGGCGACCTCGTGCTCGACGTCGACGCGCGGCGATGTCTGCTGGGCGGGCACGAGATCTCCCTGCGTCTCAAGGAGTTCGACCTGCTCGCCGCATTGGCCCGGCGGCCGGGTGTCGCGGTCAGCCGCGAAGACCTGATGGCGGAAGTCTGGGACGAGCACTGGTTCGGGCCGACCAAGACCCTCGATGTCACCATGGCTGCTCTGCGCCGGCGGCTCGCCGAGGGGGCGGGCGCGACGGCGCCGGTGATCACGACGCTGCGCGGGCACGGCTACCGGCTCGAAGCGCCGCTCTGAATCCGGTTCAGCGGTCATACGCGTCGTGGTCGTCGGGGAGAAGTCCCCGGGCGTCCGTGGCGAAGTCCTGTGCGGATTCGAGGTTCTGGTGCAGGTCGGTGGCCGAGTCCAGCACCGTCTGGGCGGACCAGCCGGTGATGCCCAGGACCAGGGCGGCGCTGAGCAGCGCGGCGGGGAGACGGCGGGCGGGTGCGGTCAGCAGGGCGCTGACCCGGCGTGGCACGGGCCCGCCGGTCGCCGCGAGGGCGAAGCCGGGTTGGGCGCGTCCGGCGAGCGCGGCTTTGGCGACGGCCTTGGCCACCACCGTGCGGTCGCCGACGTCCTGCGCGGCGGCTTCGTCGGCCCAGCGTTCGAGCGCGAACCTCGCTGCCGAGCAAAGCGGGCGCAGGAGCGGATTGAGGGCAGCGGCGAGGGTGATCGTGATGAGGAAGCGGTGATGGCGCAGGCGGAGGTGGGCGCGTTCGTGTGCCAGCAGGGCGTCCCGTTCCGGCGGACCGAGGGCGTCGAGCATGCCGCTGGAGATGGCGATCCGGCCGCCGCGGCCCGGCGCGGAGAACGCGACCGGTTCCTGGCCGCGCAGGATGATGATTCCCGCGGCCGGGTCGTGTTCGTCGAGTTGCCGGGTCAGTGCGCGACTCCAGCGCGCGTACCGCACGGCCGTGCGCGTGAACGCCACGCCGAGGGCGCTCAGCAGGAGCCCGCAGCCGATCGCCAGGGGAACGTTGACCGGTTCCACGGTGTTCAGGGCCTGCGGTGACCAATGGCCGGCCTGAGCGATGGCCGGTACGAGCGTCAGACCGGCGAAGGCCTGCAACGCCAGGGCGGCGGTACCGGCGGCGGCGAGCACCAGGCATCCGGTGGTCAGCAGCCAGCTCGCGGCGCGCGGAGGTAGCCGGGGGGCGACGATGCGCGCCAGGGGCCAGGCCGCGAACGGCAGCAGCAAGGGTACCCAGAAGTCGGGGTCCATGCGGTCAGCCTTCGTTCTGCCGCAACAGCTCGCGGAGCAGGTGTTCGTCCGATTCGGACAGGTTCGAGACGAAGCGGGCGAGCACGCTGTCGCGGTCCGGTTCGTTGTCGAGCACCTTGGTCATCCGCCGCGCGGCCAGCCCTGGTTCGTCGTCGACGGCGCGGTACCGGAAGGACCGGCCCAGCTTCTCCCGATCGGCGACGCCCTTCTCGTGGAGCCGGGACAGGATGGTCACGACGGTCGTGTAGGCCAGGCCGGCGCCGAGCCGCTCCCGGACTTCGGCCGGCGACAGCGGGCCGTCGGCTTTCCACAGCACGGCCAGCACCTGCGCTTCAAGCTCGCCGGGTGCGCGCCGGGCAGTGTCGTCTCGCCGCATCCGCATACCACCAATCTACCTGCCTGTCGAAACCCGTTCGTCACCTCCCGGAGGCGGGCACCCCTCGCGAGCATCTACACTGAAGTAGAAATTCTACGACCTTGTCAATCGAGCAGGAGGGTGGGCGGTGGACGGCGGAGCCATCGACGGCGGCTGGTACCTGGATGTGCTCGGGTTCGCCCGTGCCACCCCGTGGCTGCACGGGTTCTTCCAGGTCTTCACCAACGCCGGCCTGGTGCTTCTCGCGCTCGTCGTCGCGTTCGTGTGGTGGCGCGCGCGCCGCCGGGACGCCGGCCGGATGGCGGCCGTGCTCTGGGTGCCGATCGCCGTCGGCTCGGCTTACGGCCTGAGCAACCTCGTCAAGATCCTCGTCGAGGAACCGCGCCCCTGCATTCGCTATCCGGCCGTGCCGACCGTGGTCACCTGCGACTTCGCGACGGACTACTCGTTCCCCAGCAATCACGTGACGATCGCCGTCTCCGCGGCCGTCGCCCTGCTCCTCGTCGGACGCCGGGCCGGGCTCGCCTCGCTCGCGGTGGCGGTGCTGATCGGATTTTCCCGCGTGTACCTCGGCGCGCACTACGTCCACGACGTTCTCGCCGGTGCTGTGCTCGGCGCCGGGGTGGCGTTGATCGGCCTGCTGCTGCGCGCGCCGCTGACCGCCCTCGTCATCCGCCTGCGGGCGGGGAGAGGCCGGCCGCTGGTCGGGGCGGCCGCGCTCGAGGGTAAACGGGTACTGGGGTGACGTTAACCAGCGGATAACTTCGCTCCTGGTAACCACGGGGTGTCGGCTTGCCATCGCTACTACGTTGGTGTAGAAGTACTGAGGTGACTAGCGGCTTCTGAACGCCGCCGGCCTGGGTTCTGGCGCACTCGCTCGGGCGAGAAGTGCATCGTCCATTGTGGATTGTCTCGGCCCAGAATCAGCGCCTGTCAACGAATTCTTGCTGCGCTCGATCGATGGATTCGCGCAAACGTCGCTGGCAGAACATCTTTTCGGTCCTGCTGTGATCGCATGGACGGACTTTGCTTGCGAGGCTGGGCGAATTCCTCTGAACCGCTTGTGCCGCGCAGCCGTGTTGCAGGTGAGGTGGTGACCAGAGAGGAGGGGCAGATGCCCCGCTTGCGTAGTTCCGGACGACACCGCAAACAGGCGACGATCGGACTCGCCGCCCTGTTGGGAGTTGCGGGAGTCACCGCAACGGTGCTCGCTTTCAGCAGTCCGGACAGCAACGCCGCCACGGCCCAGACGGCGACCTGTCAGGGTCTCGAGACGGCGTTGCAGAACAATCTGAACTTCATCAAGGGGCAGAAGTCGAACCCGGACGCACAGTCCGCCGCGAGGACCACCAACCGGCAGGCGGTGGCGGATCTGATCCAGCAGCGGCTCGCGGCCGCCGGCTGCGTGGCAAAGGGTGCTGCGGCGGGCAAGGCCGCCGAAGCGGTCGTGAACTGTGCGGACAACGGCGCAGCGGCCGCCGCCGACCAGACCGCGACGGCCGACCCGAACGCCGCGGGCCAGGGCATGGCCGATCAGAACGGCATGGCCAACCAGAACGGTGCGGCCGCCGACAACAACGCCGCTGCCAACGGTGCCGATTGTGCCGCGATCGCGGCGTGCCAGGCGAACGCCGCTGCCGCCGACCCGAATGCAGCGGCCAACGGGATGGCAGCCGATCAGAACGGCATGGCGAACGAGAACGGCATGGCCGATCAGAACGGCATGGCGAACCAGAACGGCATGGCGAACCAGAACGGCATGGCCGCTGATCAGAACGGTGCGGCCGCCGACAACAACGTGGTCAACGCCGCCGACTGCGCTGCCATCGCGGCGTGCCAGGCGAACGCCGCTGCCGCTGACCCGAATGCAGCGGCCAACGGGATGGCTGCCGATCAGAACGGCATGGCGAACAACAACGGCATGGCCGACCAGAACGGCGTGGCTGCCAAGGACAAGAAAGCCACCAAGGACGCCGACAAGAACAAGAAGGACGGCGCCAAGGACAAGAAGGACGCAGCGAAGGACAAGAAGGCCGCGGCCAAGGACAGCGCCGCGTCCGCCGACCCGAACGCCGCGGCCGGGGGAGCGGCTGCCGACGCCAGTTGTGCCAAGGCGGCCAATGACGGTCTGGCTCAGGCAGCGGGCACCGCGGACCAGTCCGGCGCCGCGGCCGCAGGTGACGTCGTCTGCAAGGGCGCGACCGTGACGCTGTCCGGAGAGGCGGGTGCGCCCGCCGCGGCCAGCAACCAGTTCCCGGTCGGCACCATGCTGAAGGTCACCAACCTGGACAACGCCAAGTCCATCACCGTGCCGGTGACCGCGACGTCCGGCAGCTGCGCGCTGTTGAACAACACGGCGTTCGCGAAGATCCACCAGCCCGGCAAGCAGGTCATCCGCAAGGCGAAGATCGAAAAGGTCGGCTGACGGCGCACCAGGCTCCGGCGACGTCGGGGATGCCGGTGGTACCGCCGCCGCGGATGACGGGTTCGGATGTCGGCCCGTCATCCGCGGCGGCGCGCGTTGAGGTGGGCCGGATGGTTCTGGTCAGCGTTCGATGGGGAGCCGGGAGCGGGTGAGCAGGCCGGCCCCGAGCATGGCGATGACGGGGACGACGACGAGTGCGGTGCCGATGTTGAGCCAGGGCACGATGATCGGGAGTGGTTGCTGGACCGGCCATACGTCCGCGGTGGCTTGGTTCAGGCTGGTCAGTACCGCGATCGCCGTGCCGACGCCGGCCAGGGTGCCGAGGACGGAGCCGAGCCCGGCGATCACACCGGCCTGGCTCAGCGACAACGCCCGGCGCATGCGGGGCGAGGCGCCGAGGGCGGCGAGAGTGGCCAGATCCGCACGTCCGTCGGCGGCGGCGAGGCCGGTGGCCAGTGCGGCGGCCGCGAGGGTGACGACCCCGGCGACGATGGCCAGGACCATCAAGGGCTGACCGTCCTGCTGCGTGCCGCGGTCGACGCGGACCTCGAACTCCTGCCCGAGGCGGGCTTGGAGCCGGTCTTGTTCGTCGGCCGTCGGCATCCGGCTCGTGGTTGCCGCGACCGTGAACGGGATGGTGCCAAGCCCGAGAGCAGTGGCGGTGGTGGCGGTCAGCAGCGCGATCGGTGCGTGAGGACGGTGGGGGAGGGTGAAGGCGGGGGCGGTGACCGTGTGGTCGACCGGCCCGTTCTGCGCGGCGACGGCCAGTGTCACGCGCCCGGCGTCGACGTTCCGGGCATCGCTGACCACGATGGCACCGGCACGCAGGGCAGCCGCGGCCTGGTTGCCGTCTTCGGCGGGTATATGACGTCGCCGCTCGTCCCGGCGAGGACGTGGCCTGATCCAGCGCGCTCGGGATGTCACGCCGCCGCCAGGCGGGGATGCCCGGCCGATGTCGCGGCTAACCGATTCTCGGCCGGCGCCGATCCGGGTCCTCGAAACGGATACCTGGCAAAGTCCGGCCCCTGACCAGGCCGCCACAGCCGGAGCGGCGGCACAGCGCCCTTCCAGATGCCCCAGCACCAGCTGGTGCCGTCCGGATACCGGCCTCGGCGGCCGGTATCCGGCCGACCAGTGCCGGTCTCTTCCTTGTTCCGCGGGGCGTGGTGATCACGTATCGTGCTATCGCCCATGCACGCCTCGTTGAACGGAGACGCCATGCAGTTTGCCGGCGAACAGCGACAGGGGCCGCGGCAAGTGAAGGTCCTCGACCGTGAAGATATCGGCTTGGTTGTCGACGAAGGCAAAAGCTTCGGCTCCGGCGATGCTCATGTTTACTGTGTCGGCGTCCATTTCCCGGCCACCGGGGAAGTGAAGTTCTACGACAAGAGCAAGGTCACAACGGTCTGACGCCGCGACATCCAAGCGACGCAGCTGCCAGGCGAAAACAGTACGGTGTGCGCGCCAGCGAACTGGCTCGGCAGGCAGTCAGTTCGTCGGTGTCGACCACGGCGGATTCGGCCGTGCGGATCGCAGATCTCGCGCCGGCCGAGGAGCCTTGGCAGGCTACTGATGGCGCTCTCCGAGATGGCCTCTGGCGCGGGTTTGGTGGTCCGGCGACGGGCGGTGAGCGTGGTCGGTGATCATATTGCCGGTGCTCTGTTGATCTTGAGGCGTTGCTGCCGCATCTGGATGGGCGCAGCTGGGGCGTTGGCCGTGATCAGCTTATCGCGCCGTATCACTCAGCGGCTGCTACCCCGCGACCTTGTCGGCTGTTCGTCCCCAGCCACTCGAGCAGTGTGTGGTAGACGGCGTCGTCGTGCAGCAGGCTGAAGTGGTGCAGTCCGCCGAGCCAGGCGATGGCGGCGTCTTCGGTCAGGTCGTCGTCGGTGATCGGTGACACCAGGAGGTCGCCGACGATGCGGCCCCAGGTGCTTCCTTCGGTGCGGGACAGCGTCGCGGACACGAACAACCGGCGGATTCTTGTGTCTCCTTCTGGCCGCCACGGTGCTTCGGCGCCGGTCGCCCACTGCGTCCGGTGGACGTAGCCGTGGGCGAGGTCCTGGATGCCGTCGCTGCGGATGGCGAGCAGCCGGGCCAGGGGAGCGGTCAGGGATGACCTGCTCAGCAGCCCGGCGAGCTGGGCGACACGGCGTTCCAGCGGTGCTCCGGTGTGCGGGGTGCCGAGGCACACCAGCCGGCTCGCGAGAGGCAGCCAGCGCGCGTTCCGCTCTTGTGCCTGGTAGAGGGCACTGCGTGCCACCAGGCCGCCCATGGAGTGTCCGATGAGGACGATGTCGGTGACGGGCACCGGCCAGGAAGCGACGAGCCGGGTCAGCAGGGTGACGAGGTCGGCGCCGTTGTCGGAGACGTGCCGGCCGGAGTTGTAGCGCACGTACACGGAACTGGTGCCCAGGTCGTCGGCGAGGCGCGCTCCGAAGCTGGTGCCGCGGAACCAGCACCGTTCGGTCTCGACCAGTCCGTGCAGGAAGACGACCAGGCGGCCGGTCGCGTCGGGGAAGGCGGTGCTGAGGGATCGGTGGTCGAGGCCGACCGGTCGTCGGTCGGCCCGGATTGTCATTTCTGCGGTCGTTGCTCGTCCGGCCGTGGGGAGGTGCGTACCGAACATCCCGTGGGCGATCCCGGTGGCGTAGTGCGCGGGCGGCGATTCGAGGACAGAGGTGGCCAGATAGTCCCGGGCGGGCAGCCGGGAGGTCGCGAGGGCCGTGAGCCCGCTCGCCAGGTCGCTGAGCGCCGAAGTGGCCGTTTTGATCATGTGCTTTCTTTCGTGCCGTGTCGCCGCAGGACGGGCAAGCTTCGTGGGGCGGATACCCACCGCTGGGCGCGCTATGCGGATCGCCGTCGGCGTCCGAGGTGACGCTCGGCGCACAGCGGCCGGTGACGGCACCGACACCATCACGACCGTGCCGGCTCGCGGAGTCGTTCGCCGAGCACGGTTTGTCGCGGACGAGTTCCTTGGCGGCTTCGCGCAGAACTGCTTCCGGCTACCCAGTGCGTTGACCTGTCACGGCGCCGCCGCCAAGCCGCGGTCAGGGTGCCGACACTGTCTCGATGGTGAGGAATCCGGTCGAGGCGTCCGTCAGGCCGGCCATCTCCAATATTCGCAGCGGCGCGGACTTCGTGCTCGCTCGGACGATCAGCGCCGTGTCCCGCGTCTTCGCGAGCGCTGCGGCGTCCAGCAGCAAGGCAATACCGCAGCTGCTGAGGTAGCCCAGCTCGCTGAGGTCGACGACGAATTCCTTGGCGCCGGAGGCTTCGACGGCGCGCAAGACCGCAGATCCTGTGTCGTCGATGGTGTCCAGGTCAAGATCGCCGACCACGCTGATGACGACCGCGCCGGTTGCGGATTCGGTTACCGACACCGTCGCCGGCTGCATGGTGCCGAAAGGCACCTGTGCGCTCCGGCCGGGCTGGTCCGGATCTTCGGCCAAGCGGAACCTGATGGTCGTCCCGCGTTCGTCGTGGTCGATGGCGTGGTCCTCGGACATGGCCTTGATAATGGCGAGGCCACGCCCGCGGTGACCGTTGTCGGTCGGCTCAGGCCGCCATGTCCCGTCATCGCGGACGAGGACGTCGAGCTCGCCGGCGGCGCTCCGCGTGACCGAGTACGTGACGTTGCCGGGCCGCTGGGAGTAGGCGTGTTCGACCGAGTTGGCTACCGCTTCGCCGAGACCGAGTGTCAGGTCCTGGTGCAGTTCCGGGGACAGGCCGGTCAAGGCCGACCAGTCGGCGACGTCGGCGCGCAGCTGTCGCAGCACCGAAGTCTCCGCGGCGCGGCGCCGGTGCAGCGGCGGCGGGAGGAGACGCACGGCCAGCACGGCGACGTCGTCGGTCTGGCCGCCGTCGAGCAGCGTGTCGGTGATCGTGCTGACCAGCGGTTCCGGTGCTACGGCAGCAAGCCGCGCCGCTGCCTCGCACAGGTGCTGCAGGCCTTCGTCGATCACCTCGTCGCGCCGCTCGATCAGGCCGTCGGTGTAGAGGAGCACCGACGCTCCCGGGCTGAGGGTCGTCGACCACTCCCGGTAGCTCGACCGGTCCGGCCCGCCGAGCACGCGGCCGCCGCCGGAGAGCAGGCGCGCGGCGCCGTCGATGACCAAGGGCGGCGGGTGCCCGGCCACGGCCCACCGCAATTCGCCGGTCTCCCAGTCGAGGGTGAGGCACGCGCACGTGGTGCCGGCCGCCCCGTCCGTGCGGGCGGCGAACGCGTCGAGGCGCTCCAGGGTGGCGGCCGGGCCGTGCCCGTCGAGCAGGTTGCTCGCGAGTGCGCTGCGCAGCTGCCCCATCACTGCCGCGGCCCGCGGACCGGTGCCGACTACGTCGCCGACCGAGAGAGCGACCAAGGAACCGCCCAGGGCAACCAGTTCGTACCAGTCCCCGCCGGTCTGCGCGTAGGCGGCCGCAGGCCGGTAGCAGGCCGCCGCGGCCACCCGGGACAGCGCGGGCAGTTCGCGTGGCAGCAGGCTGCGCTGGAGCGTCTCGGCGATCTCGTGTTCGCGGTGGAGCAGCAGTTCCCGCTCGGCGGGTCACACGGGCTTTGGCCGTGCCGAGCTTCGTCACCGTGACGAACAGGGATTCCGGGCGCTTGAGTGGCCACTGCGGGATCGGCAATGAGGTGGTGTCAGCAGGTTCGTCCGGTTCGTCGAGCCGGAGTTGGTGGTACAGCAGAGTTCGGAGCGTGGCAGCGGCCCTGCCGCGCAGCGAGGTCCGGGATGCCCTGTGCGCCACCGTAGAACGTCACCGAACCCTGGTCGCCGACCAGCACATCGGCCGCGACGATGACCGCGCCAGTCATCCAGGTCGTCCAGAACGGTGACCCCGGCGTGCCGGCCACGTGTTCAGCCACTTCGGGCAGTCACGGGTGAGCCTGTGCAACTGCTCCCGATGGGACAGAGCGAGCACTGCGGGGACAACGCGTCCTTCGTGGAGCAGCCACTCCGCCGACAAGCCGAACACGGCGACGGCCACGTCGAAAACGTCACGCAGCGCGTCCGGCCAGGGGATTTGCCGGACACCGCGCGCGGCGAGGAAGGCCGACGTTCCGTCCGGGTAGGCGGACGACCCGGGATCGGTGAAGACGTCATCGATCCGGCGGTCTCGCGCGCCAGCAACGAGACGACATCGAACAGGCGAGTGGCGGCGGTGACGTTGTGCGCAACGGCCAGAACCCGTCGTGAGGGCTGGTAGGTGCGCCAGCGGTCGTGGCGAGCGGTCCGGCGCGTCATGACCGGGTCCGCGGCGACGCGGGTCCGCGTCCGAGACCCGGTGCCGGCAGGCGGGCGAGCCCCTCCGTCGCGAAGGGATCTCCGGGAGCGTGGTTCAGGACCGCTTGCCAGTGGGTCCGTGCCGTCTCGTGCTCGTCGAGCTGGTAGCTCGCCAGGGCCAGGGCGTTCCGCGCCTCGACGTCCATCGGGCACCAGTGGACGACGGCGGCGAACAGTTCCCTGGCCTCGGTCAGGTCACCCGCCCTCGCCGCGGCCAAGCCCGCGTTGAACAGCTGGGCCGGATAGGCGGACAGGCGGCCGAAGTGACGCAGCGGCGCGGCGCAGCGGACGCACGCGTCGGCGTCCGCTGCGTTCTCCGCGCCGCAGCCGGGCAACGGGCAGCGCAGCGTCACACCAGCTCCTCGGGGAGGAGGGCGGCGTACCCGTCGCCGGACTTGGGGGTCAGCACGTTCCTGATCTGCCGCAGCCGCTGGGAGTGCTGGCCCACCCGCGTGCGGACCATGACCGGATCGCGGTCGGCGTCGCGTTCGAGGGTCGCCAGGGCACGCTGGATCTCCGAGATCTCCCGCTGGAAGTCCTTTCGCCGCCTCGACTCCGCGAGCCGCATCACTTCGGTGGCGGACTGGGCGACTTCCCTGACGTAGGCGGCGGTGCGCTGGGATTCGGTCCGGGTGTCGTCGCCGCGCCCCGACCGGTGGTAGAGGCCGGCGAGGTAGTGGCGGACGGCGTCGAGCTGTGCGATCGCCTCGGCATAGGCGCGCTGGTCGCGGTTGCGGTAGGCACGTTCGCCGTGGTCGGCCTGGGCGCTGATCGACTTGGCGACGTCGTGCTGGTCGTGCTGGATGGCCAGGCCCTCGGTGACCTGGTGGACGATCACGTTGAGCTCCCGGCAGTTCGCGACGAGTTCGTCGAACTCCGTCTTGGGCGGCTCGAGCACGTCTTCGGTGGCGGGCAGGTCGTCGACGACGACCTCGAGCTCTTCGAAGTCGTGGACCGCCTGCACCCGATCGCCTCGGACCACCGCAGCCTCGAGGCGTTCGAGGAAGAAATCCCACTTCTCCTCGGCCACCGCGCGGTCACCGGCCTTGAGGAACTGGACGCCGTCGCGGAACCGGGCGGTCAGTTCGTCGATCTCCGCCTGTGCCGGGATGTCCCGCTCCGGCGGGTCGACCACCCTGGCGTCGAACTCCACCGAGCCGATGCTGCCCTGCACGGTGATCATGGCCCGGCCGTCGACGCGGACGAAGAACGTGATCTCCGTCCCCCGGACGGTCGTAGAGGGCACCGGCACTTCGATCACCTGGATCCGGCGCCGGCGCTGGTACAGCGGGAACAGGACCTTCTCCGTGTCGCCGGGGTGCTGGAAGCTGAACCGCGCGCTGGTCGGTAGCGGCGTCAGCGCCGGGAGCAGTTCCTTGCGCACGGGCTTGCCTGCCCGGCTGACCTCCAGCAGGAACGGTTTGGGGAGCTTGCCGGGCGCGTCGCCGCCGTCGGGACCGAGATCGTCGCTGTGCGAGACCGGGCGCGCGGTCGATATCACCGGCGTCCCGGCGCCGTCGAACACCTCGAACGACAGCAGGCTTTCCGCCCCGGACTGGATCGGGACCCGGGTGAAGGCGAACGTCCCGCCGGAACCGAGGTCGGCCTCGTCGTCGTAGGTTCCCGTGTTCAGCCGGATGTGCCCGCCGGTGAGGTCGATGCCGTCGGTCAACGCCTCGACCTTGCCCGCGACGCGGGTGCGGGTCGTGCCGGTGGCCCCGGTGCCCCGGAAGGAGATGCGCACGGTACGGCCGCGGTCCTGGCTGACCAGGCCGCCGGTGGCCGACGCGCGGACCGCCGCGCCCAGCGCCACGATGGTGTCTACCTTGTCGTAGATCGGCGCGGCGCAGCGCGCTCCGGTCGGGCCGCACAGCTCCTGGGTGACGAGCTCGCGCACCAGCGGGATGTGGGTGGACCCGCCCGCCAGGATCACCTGGTCCACTTCGGACAGCGTGATGCCCGCCTCCTTGGTGGCCACCGCGATCGCCTCGTGACAGTAGCCGAGCGTTTGGGTCAGCAGCGGGCGGGCGACGGCCTCGAACTCCTCCCGCTCGACGAACCTGTCGATGATCACCGGGGTGCCGTCCTTGTCCCGTACGGTTCCCGCGTCGCGGAACATGAAACCGTCCTGAGTGGACAGAGCTTGCTTCACCCCTTCGGCCAGCAGCCGCAGCTGCGCGAACCGGATCCGGTCGTCGGCGTCGCCCGCGACGTCGAGGTCGAACGCGTACCCGTCCTCGATGAGGTACTCCTGGATCCGCCCGGCCATCTCGATGTCGATGTTGTCGCCGCCCAGCATGGTGTTGCCGCTGATCCCGAGCACTTCGAACGCCCCCGCGGTGCACTTCACCACGCTCACGTCGAAGGTGCCGCCGCCGAGGTCGTAGACGAGGAACGTGCCGTCCGTGGTCTTGGTCGACCAGCAGTGGTAGCACGCGGCGGCGGTCGGTTCGTGCAGCAGGTCGAGCACCTCCAGACCGGCGAGCTCACCCGCCTGCCTGGTGGCCTCGATGGCGGGGTAGTCGAAATAGGCGGGCACGGTGACGATCGCCCGGTCGACGACCCAGGAGGCGCCGTCGGAGTCCCAGGCGGCGACGTCCGTTTCGATCTGCCGCTTCATCTCGGCCAGGATCTTCGAGGAAACCTGTTCGGGAGACATGTCCTCGTCGGTCACGCGCACGGTGGTGCGCCTGCCCATCAGCCGTTTGACCGAGCGGATCGGCTCCGGAGCCGTACCGGCGCGGCGGGCCGCCATCCGCCCCACGACCAGGTCTCCCGACCTCGGATCCTTCCACAGGCAGCTCGGGGTGGTCGCCGTGTGCCGGGTCTCCTTGTGCAGCACGATGTCCGTGTCGGCGCGGTTCATCACCGCGACCGCGCTGTTGGTGGTGCCGAGGTCGATCCCGACCGCCTTGCTGAGAATGTGTTCCATCACGTCTTTCCCTCGTCGGCGCCTTCGCGCGGGTCCGGCGCTCCCATGATGACCAGGCCGGGGTGGACGACCTCGGCTCCGTACCGCACGATCGGCTCGATGGTCTCGGCGACCACCTCGCCGGCGTATTCGGGACCGTGCCGCCAGCCCGTGACCCGGACCAGGTCGCCGACTTCGTCGAACGGCCGCCCGGTCGGGTCCAGGACCGTGAGGCCGCCGCGGTCGAGCGCGGCCAGCATCTGGTCGCGCAGCACCCGGAACGTGCGCTGGGCCACCGCCAGCCCGGCGTCGGCCAGTGCCTGGTCGTGCCTGCGCAGGGCGGCGGACAGGGTGAAGACCAGCACGGCCTGTTCTGCCGCCGAGGCGTGGGCCCCGGCGAGAGTTTCGGCCGCCGCGGCGCGCTCGGCGTCGAGGTCGCGGCGGCAGCGCTGCAGTGCCGCCGCGAGTTCCGAGGCGGGCGAGAGCAGCTCGACGGGCGCGGCGACCGGCCGTTCGCCGAAGGCCGGCCAACCGAGTTCGACCGGCACCGGTGTCTCAGCCGAAGAGGACATGGCGCACCTCGATCGGCGGGGCGTCCCAGACGGGACGCACGGGTGGGTCGGTCAGCGCGGCGGCGACGTCGGGTTCCGGCAGGGCGAGCACCTCGTCGAGCACCAGCCCGAGGATGGCCCGCAGGTCGAAGTCCGCGCGGCGCAGGGGGACGGCGCCCTCGGTCATCGCGGAGAAGTCGACCGGGTTGCGCCGGTTTTCGTGCTCGAACGGCTCCCAGTCGCGCTCGAGGTAGCCGCTGCCGGGAACTTCGAGCAGCTCGTGCCGGAGCCGGACCTCCGGGTGGGTGATCAGCGCCCGCCGCGCTTCGGCGATCGCGTGGCGTTCGGCGTCGGTGTCGGCCAGCTCGGCGGCCTCGGCGGCCCGGTCGACGATCTCCTTGCCGGTCGCGTCCGCGGGCAGTTGCAGGACGTGGAAGGGGTTGCGGTTCACCGTGCGCGCCTCAGTTCTTCGAGGTTCCTGCGGATGGTCTTGTTCCTCGGATCCAGGGCCAATCCCTCCTCCAGCAGTTCGCAGGCCGTGGTCAGCAGCTGGACGTGCTCCCGCCACCGGGCCGAGCACGGCCGGCAGACCCGGCCGTGGTGCTCGTCCCAGAACTCCTTGAGGGTGGCCCGGTACTCGCCCAGCGCGGTGACCTGCGACACGACCGAGGTGATCAACGCGACGCGTGCCGGGTTCGCCGTTCCGCCGCACACCGCGCAGTCCCGGCCGGCCGGCCGGGATCGCGTGCTGCGGTCGAGGATGCCGCGGAACCCGAACAGATCGCGGGAAATTCCGTACGCGCTTCCTTCGATCCCCAGCCGGGCCCGCTTCATGACGTCGGCGAAGGCCTTCTCGAACGGCTGCTGCCTCTCTCGCGACTCGTTCGCCAGGTGGATCGCCTCGGCGTTGAACGTCGCCGCCAGCTGTTCCGACCGGGCCTTGCGTTCGGCACCGCGTGCGTGTGCCATCCGCTCGCGCGTGATGTTCCGGGCCTTGGTCCAGTCCTTCGCGCGCATCGCCGCGCGCAGATCCACGGTGGCCAGGCCGGTCTCGGCCAGCGCGCGGATGCCAGGTTCGGGATCCTCCCGCAGGACCAGGTTCAGATCCTTGCGCGCGGCGTCGAGTTCGCCCTGCTCCGTGCGCCGCGTCGCCCGCCGGAAGTACGCCGCGGCCCGCAGCTGCCGCCGGACCTGTTCGGTGGCGGCGCTTCCCGGCTCGATCCCGCCCAGAACGGCCAACGCTTCGTCGTCGCGGCCCGCCTCGAGGGCCTTCGCCGCTTTCTGGAGCTGCTGCGCGGCCAGCTCGTCGGCGGCGTCGGCGAGCAGGGTCTCCGCGTTGCTGTTGCCCGGGTCCCAGGCCAGCGCCTCCCGGTACCGGGTCCGGGCCTCGACCGGGTCGCGCAGGGCGAAGCCGCGCAGCATCAGGTGCCGCGAGAGTGCCTGGTTCGCGGGGTCCGTGGCCTTTCCCCGGTCGCACAGCGGTTCCAGGGCCCGCGCGACCGGGGCCGCCGCCTCGGTCAGGTCGGCGAGCTCGGCCGGCTCGTTGCGGTGGTAGACCGCCATGGCCCACTCGTTGTACCAGCCGAGCACGGTCTGCAGGACCGTCCGCACGGGCACGTCCAGGCGCAGGAAGGGCTGCACCGCGGCGATGCCGCCCTCGTAGTCGGCGCTGATGCCCTCCGGCAGCCGGGCGATCGCGTCCGGATCGGCGACCGCCTCGCGAGCCGGGGTGAGAACGTCACCGGCCCACCCGTCGAGCGCCTCACGGGCCATCGCCGCGACCTCGGCGAACCGCTGCGGGTCGACGCCGCCCGGAAACGGCAGGCCGAACTCGGTGAGCGTGCCCCGCACCGCCGTCGCGTCGGCGCAGGCAGCCAGGAAACCCAGGTGCCGGCGCGCCGCGTCCTCGTCGCCGTCGGCCAGTGCCCGGCGGCCTCGGACGGCGTGCGCCGACAGCAGTTCCCGCACCACCTCGGCGCGCAGGCGACGTTCGTCGCCGCGCACGTCGTCGCGGCAACGCGCCCAAAACCGTTCGGAACTCAGCAGCCCGGCCCACAGGGCGGTGGCCACCACCAGCGTGTCGGCCTGGCCGGTGGCGGCCAGGGCACGCTCACGGTAGAGCACGGCCAAGGCGTGCTGAACCAGCAGAGCCGCCCCCAGGTGCGGCACGAACCGCCGCCACGCCGTCAGCACGGCGTCGCGGTCCTTGTCGAGCAACGCGTAGAAGAGGGCGTCGTAGCCTTCGACGGCGCGTTCGAGCACCCGGTACCGCCCCGCGTGCTCGCGATCGCTCTGGTCCGGGAACAAGTGGCCGAGCAGGCGATCCACGCAGCAGGCCGCAACGAGCCGCCGGGCCAAGCCGATGAGGCCGGACTCCACACCGTCCTCGAGGCACTCGTGGAGCCGGGAGAGGCACAGCAGCGCGCGCTCCTCGTCACCCCGGGCCGAGGCCGCGGCGAGCGCGCGTTCCTTCGCGGTCCAGGTGCCGTCGAGCTGCTTCCTCCGGTTCTTGGACATCAAGAGTTTCATCGTCCGGAAACGACGGCGCAGCTCGTCCAGCTCGGCGGAGGTGGGCAGCAGAGCCGGTGCGGTGGCCGCGTCCGCCACCCGGGCGGCCAGCAGCAGCAGACCGGCGGCGCGCAGATCGTCGCCGGCGCGGCGGGCGATGACCGCGCGGTGACGCAGGACGGCGGCGTACTCCGGGCGCGCCCGGCCGGCCAGGCCCGCGTCGCCGATCGCCGCGCGCCAGAACGGCTCCGCCGCCTCGTGCTCGCCGATCGCGGTCAGGTGACGCGCGGCCGTCAGCGGGTCGCCGACGGCCTCGCGGGTCGCCCGGTGCACCAGCCGGGTCAGGTACTCAGGAGCCCGCCGGGTGCGGACCGCGGCGTGCAGGTGCGGCAGGGCGGCGTTCAGGTCGACGAGGCCGGCCAGGTCGTGCTCGCGCAGCACCGGCACCAGGCTCTGCAGCGCCCGGACCGGGGCCTCGTCCACCTGCACCGCGGCCATGAGGAGACGGGTGGCCAGCCCGGCCGGTGCGTCCGGGGCGGGCGGCGGATCCGGCAGCGGGGCGGGCGCGCCGGTCAGCACCGCGGCCGCGAGGTGGCAGAACCGGGCTTCGGCGGACTCGTCGGCCGGGACCGCCCGCAGCGCTCGCGCCGCGCCGGCTTCGTCCCCGTTTCCCAGGACACGTTCGGCGATGGCCAGTGCGGCCGGCGCCCCGGCGCCGACCAGCTCGTGGGTGGCCCCGTACCGGCGGGCGCGACCGGCCGCGGCGACCTCGCGCATCCGCAGGGCGTCGGCACAGCCGGTCGCGGTGGCGAGCTCGTCGGCCAGGTCGCCCAGGGCCGTGACGCGGATCGGGTCGTCGGTTTCGAGGCGGGCGCGGGCGAGCCCCACCGCGACGGCCCGCACCGCGGCCGCGGGCGGGTCGGTCGAACGCACCAGCGCACGCACGCAGTGCGCGGCCGCATCGATCCCGGCCGTCGCCGGTTCGCGGGCCAGCGTGACCAGGGCCACGGTCCAGGAGACCCACGTGGGTTCGGCCTTCCACGGCGGCTGTTCCGGTACGGGCGGGCCGTCGCCGTCCGGGGCGGCCGCCCACTGCAGCAGCCGCGCGTCCCGTGGCGCGACATCGCCGAGTGCCGCGGCGGCGCGGAACTCCGCGGCCGCGGCCGCGAAGTCCCCGGTCGCCAGCAGGAACTGCCCGCGGGCGTACCGGGCCCTCGGTTCGCCCAGCTCCAGCAGCGCCGCCAGCCGGGCGCCCGCGGTGTCCTGGTCGGCCCACGCCCGCATCAGCTCGACCGCCGGATCCGTGCGCCGGGACAACCGCCCCAGCCTCGCCGGATCCCGGGTGAGCACCGACAGCACCAAGGCCGCTCGCGCGTACCCCAGCCCGTCGGCCGCGTACTCGAGCAGCCCGGGTTCCGGTCCGGCGAGCCCGGCCCACACGAGCTGGTCGGCCAGTGGCAGCCGGGTGAACCACGGGTCGGCCAGCCACCTGGCGGTGTCACTCCCGTTCTGCGCGGCGATGCTCGCGCCGATGCCGCCTCGCACGTGCTCCAGGTGCGCGGCCGGGCCGCCGTCCACCTCGTCCGGCGTGGACGGTGCGGTCCCGGTGGCGGCCAGGGCCGCGCGCGCCGCGACGACCGCGGCGGCGGACTCCGGAAGCCCGTCGGCGGCGGCCTCCGCGGCGGTCGTGTCCACGGCACCAGGGTCCGCTTCGATCAGCAGGCAGCCGATGGTCCACCGGTCCGGATGCCCCGCCGCGGCGGTGAAGCACTCGGCGACGCCTTCGCGGTCACCGAGCAGGAGCAGCGTCCAGGCGGCGTGGTACCTCCAGCCGGGGCGGTCGCCGTGCCGGTCGGCGAGCGGAACCAAGGTCTGCGCCGCTCCTTCCGCGTCACCCTCCAGCAGCAGTGCCCGGCCGACGGCGTAGTCCAGCCACTCGGCGGCCTCCACCCCGACCCGCAGCCGCGCGAGCCGGCCCGAAGCCGCCGGGCACAGGCCTTCGACGCCGACGTCGTCGAACCAGCGCAGGACCGCACTCAGCTCGGCCAGCTCTTCGACCACCCGAGAGACGTCCTGCCCCGCCGCGAGGGCCGCGATGCGGTCGTGCGCGCCGGAACGCAGCCAAGCCGACGCCAGACCCACCAGCACGTGGTGCCCGCCGCGGTCCTGCTGCCACGCGACCTCCAGGTGGCGGGCGGCCTCGGCCGGGGCGTCCTCGACGAGCAGAGCCGCGTAACCCAGTGCGAGGTCGATCCCGGGCACCACGACGTCGGCGGCGCGCAGAACGGCCGCCAGCTCACCGGTCGCGGCGACCCGGTCCGGGGCGGCGTCGAACCCGACGACCAGCGCCGCGGCCAGGATCGCGGTGATCGCGGGCTCGTCCGCCGGTGCCGCACCACCCGTCAGGTGGTCGACGTAGACCTCGCGGAAGGACGGGCCGTCGGCGCCGCGCCGGGCCAGCTCGCGCGCCAGCTCGCACTTCGCCGTCGGGGGCAGGGCCGCCCACCAGTAGAGCGCCGCCATCCTGGCGCAGGCGACGGTGTGCTCGCCGCGTGCGTCCCGCGCCGCGATCAGCGGCCACCAGGCCTCGGCGAGGCCGAGCCGGCCCCCTGACCCGTCCGCGACGATCGCGCCCCTGGCCTCCAGATCGCTCAGGTCGTCGGACGGCAGCGTCCCACCGCCGATCGCGAGCACTTCGGCGACGTACGGCGGCCACAAAGCCGCAAGCGCCCTGGGGTGCTCGGTGAATCCGGTCTGCAGAGCCAGCAGCGAACGGAGCCGGTGCGCCGGCTCCGGTTCGGCCAGCGCCGCGGCCCACCGGTTCCGCAGCCTGCCGCGGCGGGTGAACCGGTTCGCCCACGACGTCATCGCCCGCCACCTCGCTCACGGCCGCGCAACGTCTCGTAGCGGCGCGCCTGGAACTCGTTGCCGGATCGGCGGTACGCGTCGGCGAGCCGGGACAGCAGCCGGATCCGATCGCGTGTGTCGTGCAGCAGGGCTGACTGCTCGGTCAGTTCCCACGCCTCGCGCAGCCTGCGCGCGGCGTCGGCGTGCAGGTCCAGCTTGCCCAGCACTTCGCCCAGTCTGCGCAGCAGCTCGAACCGGGCGTCGCGAGTGGCGGCCGCCGCGAGCTCGCCTTCGAGCTTGTCCCGCACCTTGTGCAGGCGACGGGTCGACTTGCTGTCGGCCGGGCGTGCCAGCTCCACGTCGACCTCGTCGGGCACCGGGTCCTCGCGGCTGAGCGCTTCGAGCAGGTCGGCGGCGTCGCGGAACCGGCCGCCGGGCTCGAACTCCAGGCACCGCAGCACGATCCGGTCGAGTTTCGGCGTGACGGTGTTGCTCAGCACCGACGGGCGCACGGCCGGGTGCCGCCGCTTCGCCTCCGCGACCCACTGCGTGTGCAGGTGGTCGGGCACGTCGACCGGTGGCACGAGATCACGGAACGGGTGCTGCCCGGTCAGCCCCTCGTACATGAGCAGGCCGAGGGAGTACACGTCGGAAGCCGGGTTGCTGAAGCCTTCGGACGTCTCCGGGGCCATGTAGGTCGCCGTCCCCGCCACGCCCTGCGCGTAGCCGAGTTCCTGGACACGGGCGGCGAGGCCGAAGTCGACCAGCCGGACCCTGTTGTCCAGGCCGAGCAGGACGTTGTCCGGCTTCAGGTCGCGGTGCACCACCGGCGGGTCGAGCCGGTGCAGCGCGCCGAGCGCGGTGGCGACCTGCTTCGTCCACGCGGTCAGCTGTTCGGCGTCGATCTTGCGCTGCCGCGCGAACCGGTCGGCCAGCGTGCCGCCTTCGACGTATTCCATGGCGAGGAACGCCCGGCCGCCGGCCCCGATCAGGCCGGCGTCGTACACCTGCACCAGGTGCAGCCTGGCCGCGGCGTCGGTGATCCGGTCCATGGCGTCGGCGAGCAGGAACGCGTCGTCCAGCAGGTTCAGTGCCGCGGCGGCGGTCAGCCCGGTGCGGTGGGAAAGCTTGAGGGCGACCCGGCGCAGCGGCTTGCCCAAGGCGCATTGGCTGCTCCGGAACACCGCGCCGAACGCGCCCTCGCCGAGGTAGGTCTCCAGGACGTAGTCCCCGACGCGCTTTCCCTCGAGGTCACGGGCGCGGACTCCCTCGACCGGTGCGGTCACGGGCTCACCGCCGCCGTGAACGCGACGTCCACCGTCGGTGCCGAGGACGGGCCGTGGTGGCGGCAGAGCACTTCGACCCGGCCACACGCCAGGTAGTCCTTCGGCCGCCGGGTCGCCGCCCGGACGATCGGGTCCTCGACCAGTTCGGCGATCAGCTTCTTGACGATCCGGCCGCCTTCCCGGCCGCCGGAGCGGCGGTTCTCCGTGTCGGCGACGTCCGCGATGTGCGCCACGAGCGAGCCGGGAACGACGAGCTGCTTCTCGCGGCTCTCCAGCCAGAACCGCTGCCGCTGCTCGATGAGCTTCCGAGCTATGCCGGCCATCGCCGTCCGGTCGAGCGGGTCGAAGACGATGATCCGCTGGATGCGGGCCAGGAACTCCGGGGGGAACACCGCCTCGTGGGTGCCGGGGTGGCGAACCTTCGGCAGGTGCTCCCGCACGGCACGGGCGATCTCGGCCGGCTCCGCGCCTTCCGCCGACAGCCGGGAGATCTCCTCGGCCCCGGCGTTCGAGGTCAGGATGAAGATCGCCCGGTCCGCGTGGGCGCGGACGGCGCGCTGGTCCTCGATCCAGCCCTCGTCGAACAGGTTCAGGAACGGTTTCCAGACGTCGGGGTGCGCTTTTTCCGCTTCGTCGAGGAGGAAAACGCAGTACGGGTCGGCGTTGAGTTCGTTGATCAGCCTGCCGCCGCGTTCGTGCCCCACATAGCCCGCCGCGACCCCGATGATCCCGGTCACCGACTGGGCCTCGAGGAAGTTGCCCATCGCATAGATCTGCAGCCGCTTCGACGCCGAATAGAACCGCGCCAGCGCCTTCGCCAGCTCCGATTTGCCGACGCCGGTCTGGCCCGCGAAGAACAGCACCGACCCGGAGCGCAGCCCGAACTTGATCAGGCGCAGTTCCTCGGCGACCGCCGCGACCGCGCGCGGCTGTCCGATGACGTCCGCGCCGAGCGCCTGCTCGTAGTCTTCGCCCGCCTCGGTGTCCACGCCGGCCAGCTGGCCTTCGGGCACACCGGACACCCGCGACACCACCCGGATCACGTCGGCCACGTCGACGGTGCGCCGTTCACCGCCCTGGACCTCCTGTTCGAAGTCCAGGTCTTCACACGCACGCCGCAGCACCGTGACGGCTTTGCGGGGCAGCCGGTCGTTCAGGATGTAGTCGGCGCACAGTCCCACCGCACGCTCCACGCCCTTCTCCGTGATCTCCAGGCCGAACTCCGCGCCCAGGATCCGGGCGGCGGCGCCGACCATGTCCAGTGCGGTCTCCCGGTCCGGCTCCCGCACCTCCACCCTGCTCACCTGCGACCGCATCGACTGATCACCCGCGAGCAGGTCCTCGTAGTCGGTGGCGTCCATGATCCCGACGACCTGGACCCGGCCTTCCTTGAGCGCGGCCCGGAGTACCACCCGGTGGTCGGTCCCGGACTCCCCGCGCAGCAGCGGTCCCAGCCCGTCGAGGCAGAGCACCAGATCGGTGCGTCCGGAGACGTGGGCGATGACCGCGGCCAGCTTGCGCCGGCTGTCGGCGGGCGCCACGTCCCGGCCGTCGACCCACAGGAAGCGCTTGTGGCGCAGGAACGCGATCTCCCCGGTGGCGGCCCGCCTGGCCAGTTCCCGCACCAAGGCGGTCCGGCCGACCCCGCTGTGGCCGGTTACCAGCACGTGGTTTGCGGTCTTGCGGAACAGCGCCCGCACCATCAGCCCCAGCGGCTCGTCGAAATGCGCGGCGGGCGGGATCGTCTCCGTGCGGGCGGTGTGCGTGAGGTCCTCGGCGGGCAGCAGATCACCGGGGAGCCGGAACGCCACCTCCGGCGGCGCGCTGCCCCGGGTGTCCCGCAGGATCTGGTCCAGCTGACGGCGTGCCGTGGCCAGATCCAGCCGGAGCGGTTCGCGTTCGAGGATCGAAGCCAGCCGAACGGGCGGGTCCTCCAGCAGCGCGCCCAGCAGGTGCTGCGGCCCGACCCGGTCGACGTCCCACAGCCGGGCCAGCCGGTGCGCGGCGAGCAGGAGCGTGACCATCGCGTCACCGAGATCGGCGCGGCGCAGCTGCAGGGAATCCCGGGCGTGCTCGGAGATCCGGAAGCCGCTGACCAGCGCCTCCGCCACCCGCGCCGGACCGACGTCCGCGGGCACCTGCAGGCGGACCAGCCGCTCGGTCAGCCCCTCGGTCTCGCCGAGCAGGGCGATGAGGCAGTGTGGCGTCAGCACCCGGTCGTAGCCCAGCTCCGCCGCGTGCACGCACGCGTGCTGCAGGACCGCCCACGCCGGCTCGGTGAACACCTCCGAGCGCAGCCGTCCGGACGTTCCTTCGAACAGGTCGATCCCGGACGCGGTGCCGCGCTCGCCCCGTTCGCGCAGGACCCGGAGCGCGACATCGGTGTCCAGGATCTTGATCCGGATTTCCAGGTTTTCGAGCATCCGGGCCAGCAGCAGTTCCAGATTGTGAGCAGCCGGCCGATCGGTGCGGGCGGCGTCGAAGGCGTCCAGCGCCCGCAGCGCCGCGGCCGAAAACCGCTCACGCCGCCCGTCGAACTCCTCCTCGGCCGAATCCGGCGGATTGTGCACGGCGATGATCTGCTGCACGTGAGCCGCTTCGGCGCCGGTCGCAAGCGCCATCGTGACCGCGGTGAGCGCCGGGCGATCACCGACGGACAGCGCCGCGGCGAGGAAATCGCTGGGCTGCACCGGCGACGTCGCCCTGTCGACCGCGGCCAGCACGACCTTCTCGGTCCGCTCGTCGAGCGCGGCCGCGTTCAGCACCCCATCCTCGAAAAGCATTCGAGCCCCCTCGACTGTCCCGGCGGTCGGCCGCGTCGGCGATTCTGCCCCAAACCGGCGGCCTCCCGCCCGGTGATGGGCGGAAATGGGTCATCATCTGTCACAAATCGCGTACCATCCGCATCCTATGGAAACCCATGTTGCCCTCGCCGTCCAGCTCGATCCGGCCGCGGACGAGGAGCTGGCCGAACTGGCCGAATTGCTGCGCGGTGCGGGTGCCGAGGACGTCACCCGGCCACGCTTCGGCACCCCGGTACCGGGCACGCGGGGCATCGATGCGGAGATCGCCGACGTCGTCGCGAACGTGACGCCGGCGATCGGGCTGCTCGAACGCATCGTGTCCACCCTGCGCGGCTGGCTCGCCCGGCGTCCCCGGCGCACGCTCAAGATGACCATCGGCGATGCCAGCGTCGAGCTCACCGGCTTCACCACCGCCAGCGAGGAACAGCTGGTGCAGGCGTTCGTCCGGCACGTCTGCGAACGGGGCTGACGGCGTGGCCGAACTGGTGGTCAGCGTGACGGGCGCCCCCGGCGATCCGGCCATGACGTGCAAGTACGAGCTTCGCACCTCGACGGCCGAGGGCACCGGGCCGCTGCAGCAGGAGTACGTGGTGGAGCCGTCGCCGGACCTGGTGCGGCGGGCGTGCGACGAGCTCGACCGAATCGTCAAGGACGCCGTCGGCCCGGCGCCGGCCACCGCCGACGCCGAGAACGAACTGGCCAAGGTCGGCAAGCTTCTCTACAAGGCGCTGTTCCCGTCCGCGGGCGGTAGCATTCCCTCGCTCGTCACCCAGCTGTCCCAGTCCGAGGGGCCGTTGCTGGTCCGCACGAACGAGTCGGTCATCCCGTGGGAACTGCTGCACGACGGCGACGACTTCTTGGCGCTGCGGCGCGAGATCGGCAGGCGCACGTTCGTCACCAGGCCGGTCGTCAGCGGCCGGGCACCCGACTCGATCGGCCGGGCCCTGGTCATCGGCGACCCGCTGGGTGATCTGTCCGCGGCCCACGCGGAGGCCGAGCAGGTCACGTCCTGGCTCACCGGGCACGGCGTCGATTGCACCGTTCTGCTCGGTGAGTCGGCGACGCTGCTGCGCGTCATCGACGAGCTGTCCACCGGACGTTACGACCTGTTGCACTACGCCGGTCACGTGGCGGAACTGACGGACACCAGCTTCGTCGGCCTGCTCCTGCACGGCAAGGAACTGCTCGACTGGCGGGCGCTGGAAACCCTGGCGACGTTCGGCGCACCACCGATCGTGGTCGTCAACGGATGTGCGTCGGCCGGTCGGCTGGCCAACCTGTGCGTACCGTTCATGGTCATGGGTGCGAAGGTCGTCGTCGGTACCCGCCACCCGGTGCGGGAAGCCCCTTCTCGCTGTTTCGCCGAGCGCTTCTACACAGAGCTGGTCGCCGGCGCGACCGCGGGGGGTGCCGTCCGCACAGCGCGGCGGTCGCTGCGCAGGGCGGGTTCGATCGAGTGGGCGACGTTCGTGCTGTACGGCGATCCCGCCACCCGGATCGCCATGGGTGAACCGCAGCGCGCAGCGCCGCCCAGGCCACCGTCGGACCTCGGCCGGTACCGGATGGACGACGAGGCGCGCGCGGTCGTCGACCGGATGATCCTCAACGCCGCGCCGCTCGGGCTGGCCAGCTCACTGGAGCTGCTGACGGAGCTGCTGCCCACCGACGCGATGCGGACCAGGATCTCGGACACGGTCGACGCGGGCCGGCTCGGGTTCGCCACCCAGCTGCTGAACATCCTTCGGGAGAGCCTCCCCGCCGGCGATCCCGGCGCAGGCGGCCGCGTCGAGCTGTCCGACACGGTCAGCACCGTTCTGGTCCGGGCCGAACGGGCCGCCCAGCGAGCCGGTCGCGGTACCATCGCGGTCGCCGACCTCGTGGACGAGTTCATCGCGATGGGCGGCGGCTCTTCCGGCGAGTTCCTCGGGCTGATGGGCATTCCCCTGTCCGGCCCCGGACCGACCACACCGAGCCCGGCCGGCTCCCAGGCGACGATCACGCGCACCGCCCCCGCCGCGGAGCCCGGCAGCGGTTCATCCGACGAAGGCCTGTTCGACGGCAGCGGCGACCTCCGGGCGGACCGCCTCGGCCCCGACGTCGCCCGCGCCATCCGGATCGCGGCCCTCCTCGCCTCGCTCAGCGGCACCACGATCACGACGGCCTTGCTCCTTTGCGGCTTCGTCGTCGCCGGCGGCGACGCGCTGCGCACGGCTTTCGAACGGCAGGGCGCGGCCGAGGCCGTCATGGAGTCACTCGTCCCGAAACGGCGGACCCGCCGAAACCGGTTTTCCCCCGGCACCCGCCAAGCCCTTGTGCGCGCTTTGGACGAGCAGAAAACGCTCGACGAAGCCACGGTCCTTCGCCACCTCCTCGCCGGCTCCGTCTCCTCGGCGCGCGAAATCCTCAGAAGGTCCTCGGTCGACCCCGACCGCCTGGTCCAGGATCTGTAGCACCGCGCCTTCGCGCTGGTTCAGCCGACCGTGAGGTTCGCGATCGACGGTGTGGTCGGCTGCAGGGATCCGGTGGCGGGCTCGACGGTCACCGCGACACCGTCGGTGCCGGCGGGGAGGGCGGCTTCGAGGCTGCCCTCAGGGCGGATGAGGCCCGCCGAGCGTGGCTCATCCGGGCCGGTCAGCCACACCTCGTAGGCATGGCCGGCGTCCAGCCGCGGAAGCGCCTGCGCAGCGACGAAGACCTTGCCCAGCCGCCGGGACGCCGTGGCCGTGACCGAGCCACCACCGGCCACGGCTGCGCGTACGGTGGTCGCGTCGGGCGCGGCGGTCACTGCGCCGCCGTCGGCCACCGGCACCGGACGGCCGGAGACCGACTGGTCCAGCCCGATGCTGATCCCGCCGGCGAGCACCGCCGCCGCGGCGGCGACGGACGCGATCCCGATCAGTGCACGCTTGCGCCACGGGGTGCGTCGCGGGGGAGAGGTCGGCTCGGTGGCGACGCGGGGAGGAAGCTGCCGCGTTTGACCGACCTCGGCAAGCACTCGCCGTCGGAAGCTTTCGTCCGGGCCGAGGGCGGTCGCGGTGCCCAGCAGTGCCGCGGTCTCGCGGAAGCCCGCGACCTCCTCGGCGCAGGACGGGCACTCGCTCAGGTGCCGGGTGAACGCGGCACGTTCGAGGTCGTCGACCGCGTCGAGGGCGTACGCGCCGGCGAGGAGGTGGGCGTCGGCGGTGGTCATCGGTGCACTCCCAGCGCGTCGCGCAAGCGGACGAGGCCGTCGCGCATGCGGGTCTTGACGGTGCCGATCGCGACACCGAGTTCTTCGGATACCTCCCGGGTGGTGTAACCCTGGAAGTAGGCGAGCAGGATCGACTCCCGCTGAAGATCGGTCAGCACCGCCAGCGCGGCGCGGACCTGTGCTCGGTCGAGCTGGTCCAGGGTCGTCTCGGTGACGTCGTCGTAGGGGCGGCGCAGGTCCAGCCGGTCGGCTCGCTCTTCCCGGTTGACGCACGCCTGCTCGGACCGGACCCGGTCGATCGCGCGCCGGTGGGCGATGGTCAGGGCCCAGGTCTGCACACGTCCGCGTGCGGCGTCGAAGGTCGCCGCTTTGCGCCAGATCTCGAGCAGGACCTCCTGGGTGACTTCCTCGGCGTATGCCCGGGAACGCAGCACGTGGAACACGGTGCCGAAGATCGGCCCGGCCAGCTGGTCGTAAAGCGCGGCGAAGGCCTGTTCGTCCCCGAGCGCGCTGCGGGCGAGCAGCTGTTCCGGTGTGGTTTCCGGCTCCGGACCGGTGACGGTGCGGAACGCGACTGCGTGGGCGGTCATGGCACCTGCCTTTCCCGGCGGTGCCGAGTCACGGGCCGCGGTCGGCGGCGTGTCACGAGGTGTTCGTCCCGGCCGGCCCGCGCGGATTGGTGTTGTGACGAGAATTCCAGCTGGTCACCCGCGCGGAGGAGCGCAGTCTGTTTGTCCACAATGGATTGGGCGGCGTCACGGCCTCGGCCGCCGGCATTCCGCCAGGGCCGGCCTCAGCTGCTCGTGAGTCTCCGGTTCTGTCACCCAATCCGGTGTGACGCAGACAGCACGACCAATACGTCGGCCGCGCTGCCTCGAATTCCCGGTATGACCGCCACCGAGCTCGACCCGGAAGTGCCGGAACCACCGCCGCGTGCCCGGCTGCGATTCTTCGCTGCCGCGTTCACCGGCGTCCTCGCGCTGGCCGCCGCGCTGGCGGCCGGGCACCTGGTGGCCGGGTTCATCAGCATCAACGCCTCGCCCTACCTCGCGGTCGGCAACGGCGCCATCGACCTCACGCCGGTGGAACTGAAGGACTTCGCCGTCCGCACCTTCGGCACCTACGACAAGCTGGTGCTGCTGGGCAGCATGGCCGTGGTCATGGTCGGTGTCGCCGCGCTCGCGGGCGTCCTGTCGCGACGGTCGCCGTTGCCCGGCACCGTGCTCATCGCCCTGTTCGGCCTGGTTGGCGCCTTCGCCGTGTCCGAGCGCCCCGACCTGAGCCTGGTGGCGCTGCTCGCGCCGATCGCCAGCTTGGTGGTGGGCATCGTCGTGTTCTTGCTGCTGCATCGGATCGCGCCGCGCGCGTGGCGGGAGCCGGAGACCGACGAGAAGGCCGGTACTTCGCGGCGAGCGTTCCTGCTCGGCGGCGCCGGCGTGGTCGTCGGAGCCGGCGCGGCGGGCCTGGGCGGACAGCTCATCAGCTCCTCCCGCGACGCCACCGCGTCCCGCGAAGCCGTCGGCAAGCTGATCCCGGCACGCACCGCGCCGACGATCCCGGCGGACGCCGACTTCGCCAAGCTGGGCACCCCGCCGTTCGTTACGCCGAACGGCAAGTTCTACCGCGTCGACACCGCCCTGTCCGTGCCGCAGCTGCGCACCGAGGACTGGAGCCTGCGCCTGCACGGCATGGTCGACCGGGAAATCCGCTACCGCTACAGCGACATCCGCAACCGGCCACTGGTCGAGCGCACCGTCACGATGACGTGCGTGTCCAACGAAGTCGGCGGCGACTACGTCTCGACGTCGAACTTCATCGGCGTCGACTTGGCGGACCTGCTCGCCGAAGCCGGTGTGAAACCCGGCGCCGAGCAGCTGTTCTGCACCAGCGTCGACGGCTGGACCTCGGGCACCCCGGTCGCCGCGGCGACCGACCGCGGCCGCGGCGCGATGCTCGCGATCGGGATGAACGGCGAACCGCTGCCCCTGGAACACGGGTTCCCGGCCCGGCTGGTCACCCCCGGCCTCTTCGGGTACGTGTCGGCGACGAAGTGGGTCGTGGACATCGAAGTCACGACGTGGGCCGCGCGCCAGGCGTACTGGCTCAAACGCGGCTGGAGCCGGGAAGCACCGATCAAAACCGAGTCGCGCATCGACTCCCACCGCGGCTTCGCCAACGTTCAGCGGGGAAAGGTGCGCTTGGCGGGGGTCGCGTGGGCGCAGCACACCGGGATCGCGAAGGTCGAGGTCCGCGTCGACCAGGGCCCGTGGCAGGAGACGACGCTGTCGCAGGAGGTCAACCTCGACACGTGGCGGATGTGGTGGACCGAGGTCGACATCCCGGCCGGGGTGCACCAGGTGTTCTGCCGCGCCACCGACAAGTCCGGCTACACCCAGACCGACCAGCGCGCGGGCACCGTGCCCGATGGCGCGACAGGGTGGCACAACGTCACGTTCACCGCAGCCTGAGAATTTTTTCCCGATCGACCAATCCGATTCCCGCCGGGCGTCGAATCACTGGCAACAAGAGGTTCTCGCCGACTTTGGCAGCCTCAGCCGCGTAATCAATTGGAGTGAATTATCGTGCGTAACCTTCGTATTGCCGGTATCGGTCTGACCGCGGCCGCCGCGCTCACCCTCACCGCGTGCGGCAGCGGCAACACCGCATCCTCGGGCAGCTCCAGCGCCCCCGCTCCCGCCCCTTCCTCCTCGATGGCCGCGCCGTCCTCCTCCATGGCTTCCGGTTCCGGCGATGGTGTGACCACCAACGCCGACGTGTTCGGCCCGGCCTGTTCGCAGCTGCCGCAGGGTTCGGCCCCGGGCTCGCTGGACTCGATGGGCCCGCAGCCGGTCGCCTCGGCCGCGTCGACGAACCCGCTGCTGACGAAGCTGGTGGCCGCGGTGAAGGCCACCAACCTGGTGGACACCCTCAACAGCCAGCCCGGCATCACCGTGTTCGCGCCGGCCGACCCGGCGTTCGAGGCGCTGGGTGACGCGAAGTTCAAGGAGCTGGCGGGCAAGCCGGCCGAGCTGTCGCCGATCCTGCAGTACCACGTCGTCGGCAAGCGCTACGACGCCAAGGGCCTCGCCGCCGCCGGGTCGCTGGAGTCGCTGAACACCGCCGGTGGCCCGCTGAAGATCGAGGGCTCGGGCGAGAACATGACCGTCAACGGCGCCAAGATCCTGTGCGGCAACATCCCCACCAAGAACGCCACCGTCTTCGTGATCGACAAGGTGCTGACCCCGGGCACCAACAAGAACTGACACTCAAGATCGGACCACCGACGGGTGGCCGGTATCGGACGGTCGCCTCGGACTCCACGTATCTCCTGGAGTCCTGGGGTGACCGTCCTTCGGTGTCCGAACTCGGACAGCGATCGCAGTCTGGCGGCGGGTTGCAGGAGATCCGCCGCCGGGGACGCCGAAGCGGCGGCGTCCGCCGGTCGTCGCCACCGCCGGATCACTCCCAGGTCGTGGCGGCGACCGGCCCTCCCCGGTGAGCAGCGGCGTGCTCAAGTCCACAGAGGACAGGATCCGGCCGGCACCAGCTTCCAGACCACTTTCCCGCCGCTGTCGGCGCGCACGCCCCGACTGCAGAGCAGCTGCTCCACCAACCGGATCCCGCGCGGCAGACGCGCACGAACGCGGCGTCCGGATCGCGGTCGCTGACTTCCACCAGCAGGATCGCGGCTTACGGGTGACATGCAGTTCGTGCGCCACTGTGGTGTGCCAGTCGACCTCGCCGAGGAGGTCGTCGACCATCGACAGCTGGACGTTTCCGAACCGGTTGACGGCAAGCGCTCCGAGGCCACGGAACTCGCCATCGCCCCCGAAGCGGCCGGGTAACACTGACATCCGGGCCGCGAACGTCGTTGCCTTGCGGTGGCCTGGATGCAAACGGCCGCCGCGGTCTCCCGAGCGCCGGCGACCGCGGCGGCCGCCGCGTGCCTGCCGACTGCACCGAGGCCGCCGAAAGCGGCGGCGTTCCCGGCAGGGGGGGGGACGCACCTCCCGTGCTGAGCGGTTGATGTGGGCGGAGACTCCCGCACTCACCGCGGAGGCTGGTGAGCGCTGCTGATCTGCTCGTGAGCGTTCGCCAAGGCGTTTTGGCTTTCCGGAAGGCCGTGTGCACGGTGGCGATGGCGCCGGGCAGCTGTTCCGGCCCGAGGATGAACAGGGCGGCGACCAGCAGGACAAGCAGGTGTTCCGGGCTGAGGCCGAGCACCGTGTCCTCCGATCGGAGCCGGGTGGGACGGGTGCCGGAGCGCCCCGACGGCGCTCCGGCACCCGCGCCCGGTCAGTTGGCGGCGCTGGTGTTCACGTCGCCGTTGACGCCCTTGGGGAAGAAGCCGCCGGAGGTGGCGGCCTTGTTCGTCAGGTAGACGATGTTGAGGACCTGGCCGGGGGAGCGGCTGTAGGCGATGCCGTTGGTGTCGGTGGGGACGATGTTGGCGTTGCCGTGGCTGTCGATGACGCCCTGGTCGTCGTCGGTGGGTCCGTCGAGGCTGTCGCGGGCGTTGGACAGCTTGACCGTCGCCGGGGCCTGGCCGCGCTGGTAGAGGGCGCTGCGGATGTTGCCGGCGTGGTAGGCCTCGACGGCGAGGATGCCGGCGGCGGCTTCGAGGTAGGTCTTGTTGGTGATCAGCGGGGCGGCCCCCTTGTAGGCGGTGACGCCGACGTCTTCGAAGAGGAACGCGGCGAGCAGGAAGTTCTCTTCGCAGGCGAAGGCGTCGAAGCTGTGGCCGGGCTTGACCAGGCCGGCGGCCTGGGCGGCGGCGGTGAAGCTGGACTGCAGGTCGATCGCCGGACGGCTGACCGCGGCCGAGCCGAGGGCCGAGCGCAGGAACTGGACGTGGGCTTTCTCGTCGGCCGCGATTTCCTGGGCGTACTGGCGGGCGGTCCTGGTTTCGAAGCGGACCGCGCGGCCGCCGGTGACGCCGCCGCGGGTGCCGGTGCCGGTGGTCATGGCGTCGGCGAGGCCGCGGCCGGTGACCGCGTGCAGGTAGAACTCCGCTTCCAGGTACTCAAGGTTGAGGGCGAAGTTGAGGACCGCGCCGTCACTGACCCCGCCGGAAGCGGCGGCTGCCGCGGCGGCGGGCCGGGCGGTGGCGGCGGACGCGGTCCCGGCGGTGAGCCCGCCGAGGGCACCGACGCCGACGACGCCGAGTCCGGTCATCCCGGCTGCTTTGAGGAAACGGCGGCGGTCTTGGTCGTTTTCGGCACTGCGGTTGATCATCGACGCGGCATAACGCTTGCCAAACACGGGTGATCTCCTAACCCGCCCGCGCGCGAACGAGCGGGCGTAGCCCACCGCCGGCTCTCCGGCGCTGGGACGGATCCTTTCGTGGACCTTTCCCGTTCGGAGCTGTCCGCTCCACGGATGGGTCGATCCCCGGAGCCGGTTCACCGGCTTCGTGCCAGGCAAGCTTGATGTCCTTCTCCAGCGAAAAAAAGTCCGGAGATACCCCTTACTCAAGGGTGATAAACACGTTGCAGTGAAAGAAAAAACTTCAATCTTCACCCAATCCGGTGGTGCTCTTCGTCTCGAATGCTGACTGACGGTGAAGTCCAGACCGGAAAGGGGGTGAGATGGATGGATACTTCCCAGACGGACTACGCGCTGGTCCGGCGCCCGGTCATACTTCGGGTGCTGGTGGTGGCCGGCGCGTTGTTCGGGTTCGCCCTGCTGGCGTTGGCCGTGTCGGGGGCCGCGGACGCTTCCGAAGGTTCGCCGCCGCCCGACCAGCCCGGCCTGCTCGACAGCACCGGGCACATCGTGCACGGCGTGCTCAAGCCCGTGGGACCGGTCCTGACGCCGGTCACGGGCACCGTGCACGCGGTGACGTCGCAGGTGGCTCCGGCGGTGAGGCCGGTGACGAGCGGGCTGGAGCCCGCGCTCGCGCCGCTGACGCGCCCGGTGCTGCGGGCGGCGGAACCGGTGCTGGCGGCGTTGCGGCCGGTCACCGAGCCGGTGCTGGACGCGGTTTCTCCGGTGACATCGCCCGTGCTGCGCGCGACTGCTCCGGTGACCGCGCCGGTGGTGCGGGCGATCGGAGCCGGCCACGTGGCCCCGGCAGTGACCACTCAGCCGGCGAAGCCCACACCACGCGGAGACATCAGTGCTCCACCGGTGGTGGCTGCACCGGGCGAGCTGGTCCCGTCGATCGACCGGGCTACTCCGGTGGTCGACGCGCAGAGTGGCGATCAGCGTCGTCGTGACGCTCAGGTCGGTGCCCGGCACCTCTGCGGGGACGCGGATGCGGCCGGCGTTGCCGGTCTGATGCCCGGATCCGGCGGCGGCGGACCACCCGCCGACGTGGCCGGCACGAGCGGAGCAATGTCGGCGAGTTCCGGTGCTCAGCACGGTGGCGAGTACGCCGTGACCGCGGCCGGCTCGGCCATACCGGGCGTGGATCGCGCGTGGCGGGCACCGCCCGCCGGGGTGTGGTCGTTGCACTGGCTGGAGTACTACGGCAACGACCACCCGAGCTGACAGTCCCTTTCCACCTCCGGAAATCCATAACGGACAGATGGTAAGGAAAGGGAAGTCATGCACAAGTACGTGCGACGCGGCCTGACCGCCGCGGTCATCTCCGGCGGGTTCGTCCTGCTGGGATCAGCGGTGGCCAGTGCGGACACCGGCGACTCCGGCCCGCTGGGCGGGCTCGGCAGCACGCTGCACTCCGTGGTCTCCGGCGTGTCGGCCGGCGGCCACGGCGGGGACTCCGGTTCCGGCGGGAACGCCACCAGCGGCAACAACGCGGTGAGCGGGAACTCCGGCAACTCGGGCAGCTCCGGATCCACCGGGCACAACAGCGCCTACGGCGTCTGTGTGCTGGCCCGGTGCAGCACCTCGGTGTCCTCGGGCAACTCCGGGAACACAGGCGCGACCGGCTCGACCGGGAACGCCTCGAACACCAGCACCACCACCGGTGGCCACTCCGGGAACGCCGGCAACGGCGGCTCCGGCACGTCGACCACGTCCGGCACGAACACCGCCGGCTCGCAGTCCTCGCGTGGTGGGCTCCTCGGGGTCCTCGGCTCCGTGACCGGTACTGCCAAGGGCGGCAACGGTGGCGGCTCCGGCGACGCCGGGAACGCCACCAGCGGCAACTCCGCGGTGTCGGGGAACTCGGGCAACTCCGGGAATTCCGGCTCCACCGGCGGCAACAGCGCCTACGGCCTGTGCGTGCTGGCGCGCTGCGACACCACGGTGACCTCGGGTGACTCCGGGAACACCGGCGCCACCGGCTCGACCGGCGACGCGACCAACACCAGCACCACCACCGGCGGAAACTCCGGCAACGCGGGCAACGGCGGCGACGCCACCACGATCGCGTCCGGTCAGAACTCCGCCACGAACAACGGTGGGCACGGCTGGGGCTGGAACCGGCACGACCAGGGCGGCAGCAACACCGGTGTCCTGGGTGTCGTGACCGGCGCCGCCATCGGCGGCAACGGTGGCAACTCCGGCGACGCCGGGAACGCCGGGAACGCGAGCAGCCACGACAGCGCGGTGACCGGAAAATCGGGCGACTCGGGTGACTCGGGTTCCACCGGCGGCAACACCGCCATGGTGTGGACGCTCGGCGGCCCGTACAACAACGGTCGCGGCCACCACCACGGCTGGAAGCACGACTGCGGCTGGAACCACAGCGGCAGCGGGAACCACGAGGGCACGCAGTCGGCCACCACGGTGACTTCGGGCAACTCCGGTGACACCGGCGCCACCGGCTCGACCGGCGACGCCTGGAACGTCAGCACCACCACCGGCGGAAACTCCGGCTGGGCGGGCAACGGTGGCGACGCCACCGTCGTGAGCACCGGCCAGAACTCCGCCACGAACAACGGTGGCCACGGCCGGGGCTGGAACCGGCACGACCAGGGCGGCAGCAACACCGGTGTCCTGGGTGTCGTGACCGGCACCGCCATCGGCGGCAACGGTGGCAACTCCGGCGACGCCGGAAACGCGAGCAGCCACGACAACGCCGTGACCGGCGCGTCCGGCGACTCGGGCAACTCGGGCTCGACGGGCGGCAACACCGCCGTCTCCTCGACCCGCGGGAACGAGCAGCAGGGCCGCCACCACGGTGGCTGGAACAACGAGGCCGACCACTTGCGCACCACGGTCACCTCGGGCGACTCCGGCACGACCGGTGCCACCGGTTCGACCGGCGACGCCGGGAACGACAGCACCACCACCGGCGGGAACTCCGGCTGGGCCGGCAACGGCGGCAACGCCGCTGTCCACGCCTCGGGCTGGAACACCGTCGCGCACACCCCGCACACCGTCTGACGGTTCACCGGGGAGCACAAGGAGCGGGGGCACCGGATTCCGGTGCCCCCGCTCTGTCGTGCAGGACGGGCTCAGGGGCCGAGAACCGTGGCCGCCGAGCCGGGTCAGCCACCGCCCGCGGTGGCGAAGAGCCCGGCGACACCAAGCGCTTAGAGGACGAGCACGACGAGGGAGCCGACGCCCATGCGGCCGATGCGGCGGCGCGGGCGGAACAGCAACCCGGCGGCGTGGACGAGCGTGAGCAGGACCGCCGGCGCGGTGAGGTAGATGTCGGTCTTCCCCGCGTGAGGCAGGACAGCCTGAACCGCGCAGAAGTCACTGGTGACGACGCAGGCGAGGGGCGATGGCCCCGACCGCGCAGCCAGTGCACCGCTGACCTTGACCACGCTGGTGTTCTGCTGCCGCAGCGTCCGCGGTCACGGCCGCAGCCGTGCGCGAGCTACGCCGTTCCCCGGCACGAACGCGTCGATCCGGTCGGCTGCGACCTGGACAATGACGACGAGTACGACGTCGCTGTTCTTGACCCCATCTGCGTGCTGACGAGCTGTTGAAGGTGGCGCCCCCGCCAGCCCCCTGCAGTCGCGAATACCCCGGTCGACGAGCGTGTAGCCGTTGCGACCACGTCGCTGCGCCTGCGGCTGCGCAACGTCGGCCTGGCCATGCTCACGGCATACACCGGCGCGACCCGCCAGCGCAGCTACAGATCAGCGCGACCGTATTCAAGGTGACATTCACGGGGTTCGCGCCGTCCTCAGTCGGCTGGTTGGCGACCGCTGAGTCGTCCAGTCGGGCGATGTGCTGGACGTGGTCGACCCCGTTCCCGACAATGGATGTCGGGGGTGGGGGAGTGGCACGTCGTGAGCAGCCGCTGGGGCTGGGGAACGAGTCGGTCCTGGCGTTCGCGGCGGATTTGCGTGCATTGCGGGTTAACGCGGGAAATCCGGCGTACCCCGAGCTGGAGACGTGAGCTGACCGCTCGGAGGAGCTGTCCGGACTGGGAGAAGCAGGCGCTGGACTACATCGGCATGATGCGTGCCGCCGTCGCCACCGATCCCAGCCATCCCCGCGCCACCGCGATCGTCGGCGAGCTGAGCATCCGCAGCGCCGAGTTCCGCCGGTTGTGGGCCCGCCACGACGTCCGCGAGTCGGTGAGCGGCACCAAGACCTTCCGGGTGCCCGCGGTGGGCGACATCCTGCTGGACTGGGACACGTATCCGCTACCCGGCAACCCCGGGCCGGTCATGCTGGTGTTCACCGCTGAGCCGGGCAGCCCCGACGCGGACCGGCTGCGGCTCTTGGCGTCGTGGCACGCGTCCCGCTCCACGCTCGGCTGACGTCGCCGAACCGGCGGCTTCGACCGCTCACGCCGTCCGCAACGCTGCCTGGCCGCGACGACGATCGGCTGCGACGGTCCGCCGGTACTCCTCTGGTTCAGCCGAGCGAACCTCAACTCGCCGACTGGCGCCGGGGCTGCGGGAGGGCGGTGGCGCTTCCCAGCTCCGATTCCGCTCAGTCGGGCACGACCGGCAGGTGGAATCGCATGCGCAGGCCGTGGTCCAGCGGTTCGGCGGCGACCTGCCCGCCGTGGGTCTCCACCACCTGGCGCACGATCGCCAGACCCAGGCCGGAACCGGGCATCGACCGGGCCTGGGTGGAGCGGTAGAACCGGTCGAACACGAACGGCAGGTCGGCCGCGGGGATACCGGGGCCTGCATCGGTGACCGAGAACTCGCCGTCGGCCACGGTGATCGTGATCTCGCCGTCGGGTGGGCTCCACTTCACCGCGTTGTCCACGAGATTGCCGATGGCCCGTTCGATCGCGTCCGGGTCGACGTGCACGAGGCACGGGGTCAGGGTGGATGTGAACCGAGGGGCCGAGGTTCGCGTGGCGGCCTTGGCGATCACGGTCTTCGCCACCAGGTCGAGCCGGGTGTCCTCGGTGTGGGCGGCGGTTCTGCCGTAACGGGCGAGGTCGACCAGGTTGTTGATCAACGACCGCAGTTCCCGTGCCTGGCCGATCGCGTCCTGCACGAGCGCCGGGGCCTCGGGCGCGCGCAGGCCGTCGCCGTCGGCGAGCAGTTCGAGGTTGGTGGTGAGGCTGGTCAACGGGGTGCGCAGCTCGTGGGAGGCGTCGGCGACCAGGTGCCGCTGTGCTCGCATGGACGCGTCCAAAGCAGTTGTCATGGCGGCGAAAGCCTGACCGAGGTGGCCGACCTCGTCACGTCCGGTCAGGTGGTCGACGGGCGCGGTCAGGTCGTGGGTCGCGGTGATGTGCTCGACGGTCCGGGTGAGCTGCTGGACCGGCCGCAGCACGCGGCGCGCCGCCAGCCGTGCGGTCACCGCGGCCACCACACCGCCGCCGAGGGTCAGCGCGACCAGCAACGCGGCGAGCGAGGCCAGGACGGCGGTCTGGTCGTCCTGCCGGTGGGCGACCCGCATCAGCCCGCCCGGCGGCTTGCCCATCCCGGAGGTGAGGAGGCGGTACTCCACGCCGTGGTAGGTCGTGTCCTGGAAGTACGCGGGCTGCGTGCCGTCGGCGACGTCCGCGTCCCGTTGGGTGATGTCGACGAAGGCCCGGTTCGAGCCGGGATACACCGGGCCGCCGACGAACTGGACCAGCGTGCTGCCCAGTTCGACCGGCTCGTCGATGGGAATCTTGTCGCCGGACTCGGCGACCTTCTGTTTGAGCTGGCGGGCGAGGGAATCACCTTCGCTGATGCTCTGCTTCAGCGATGCGTCGACCTGTTGACGCATGATCGACCGCACGGCCGGGTAGACGACCAGCGACGCCACGGCGAGCGCCAGCAGTACGACAACTCCACCTGCGAGACCGACCCTGGTGCGCAAGGTCATGGTTCTTCCCGTAACACGTATCCCAGGCCGCGCACGGTCTGGATCAGCCGGGGCTCACCGGCGGATTCCAGTTTTCCGCGCAGGTAGGAGATGTAGACCCACAACTGGTTGGACGCGGGTCCGAAGTCGTAGCCCCACACCGATTCGAAGATCAGCTCGCGGCTCAGCACGCGCTGGGGGTTGCGCAGGAACAACTCCAGCAGGGAGTACTCGGTGCGGGTCAGCTCGATCGCCCGACCGCCCCGCTGCACCCGGCAGGTGGTGGTGTCCATCTCGATGCCGGCGAACCGCAGCACCTCCTGGACCGCGCCGCTGCGCCGCAGCAGGGCTCGCAGCCGTGCCCGCAGTTCGTCCAGCGCGAAGGGCTTGACCAGGTAGTCGTCGGCGCCCGCGTCCAGCCCGGCGACGCGGTCTTCGATCAGGTCGCGCGCGGTGAGCATGAGAATCGGCGTCTGGTCGCCGCGGCGGCGCAGCCGCCGGCAGATCTCCAGGCCGTTCGGTTCCGGAACCAGCACGTCCAGCACGACCACCTCGGGTCGTGACCGGCCGAGCTCGTCCAGCGCCTGCAAGCCGTCGGCCGCGAGGGACACCTGATAGCCGTCCCGGCGCAGCGCATGCTCCAGCGAGCGGCGGACGGCCTCGTCGTCATCGACTACCAGTACCCGCACGCGCCCAGTATGGAGCACACCACGGTGTCCGGACCGGCCGTCGGCCGGCCCGGACACACCAGGGGACAGGATCACTTCCCGCTCGGCGCCCCGTCCTTGGGCTTGCCGCCCTCCTTCTCGGCGAATTCCTCCTTCACCTTGCGCAGCCCGTCCAGCAGCCGCTGCGGGGTGGTCCCCAGGCCCTTGGCGATGGCGATGAACGCCGGATCCTTCGTGACGTCGTCGCCCTTGCCGCCGACCTCGTCGAGGTCCTTGAACACCTGCCGGGCCCGGTCCTCGCTGATCTTCAGCTCGGCGGCCAGCAGCTTGACCACCTCGACCGGAACGCCCGCCTCCTTGCCGGGAACGGGTTTGCCGGGTCCGGGTTTGCCGGACAGTGCCTCCAGCACCTTCTCCGCACGGGCAACCGTGATCCGCAGTTCCTTGGCGAACGCGGCGATGGCCGTGGCCTTTTCGGTTCCGTTGCCCAGAGCGCGTTTCAGGTTGTCCAAGGCGGCGGTCAGCTGCTTGACCGTCACGTGCAAGCTCGCGGCGACTTTGGCGAGCTGCTCGTCGTTCTTCTTGCCGCCGTCCTTCTTGCCGTCGGACTGTGCCGACGACGGAGCCGCCGGAGCCGCTGCCGACGCGGCGGCCGCGCCGGTCACTGCCGTCAGGCCGGCCACGATGGCAGCGGCGACAAATCTGGTCCGAATCCCCATGTGTGTCCTCGCTCGATGCAGGGCACCGGCCCATCCGGTGCCGCCCCCACCACACCAACTGCACTTCAGCGGGACTTTCACCCAACTTTGGAATCACCTAAGGAACATCGTCGCAGGTTTCCGACCGCCAACCATTGCCTTCGAGCGGGCACAGGTCCAGGCCCTGCTGCGGCAGGCGCAGGACGACCTCGCGGCGCTCGGGAAGGCCACCGAACCGCAGGTGACAACCCATAACTGCCGTCACAGATCGCGGACAGGTGACGTGACGTCACACGTACAAAGCCAGCCAGAGCTGCGGTTTGCGCTCCTGGTCTCCGGTTCCGCTACGCCAAACCGGAGCTCGACCAGATCCGACCAGCGCCCATCGGCCACCGCGATCCGACGGAGCATGGTGTACAGCTCGGCATGTGGGCCGAGCAGCAGGCCGCGGCGGTCGATCGGACGCAGCGACAGCTCGACGCACCTGGCCCACACCGTCATGCCTGCTCGTCCGCCTGGCCGAGACGGCGCCTCGATGAGCGCGACAGGACGCCATCCAGCATCACGTCGATGATCCAGGCGCTGCGCTCCTCGTGGCTGCCGCGCACGAACAGCGCCGACCCGAGCGCGTACAGCGTCGGGTGCCGTTCGGGATCCGACGCGTCGAGCGTGGCGACGAGGTCGCTGAGGTCCTGTTCGCCTCGGTCGCGGCGGCCGTCCCACTCCGCAACGGCCGCGGTGGCGTGTTGCAGCAACAGGTCCGTCGCGCGTCCCGCGGGCTCCGGCTGCACGCCCGCGGTCGTCAGCAGCCGCATCAGCAGCTCGAGCAGGTCGAGGTAGTGCGGCCCGTCCGGCCAGACGAACAGCGCCGACCGCGCGATGCCCGGATGGGCGGCCAGCATCGCCGAGTAGTCGGCGAGCAGGCGGTGCAGCCGGTCGCGCCAGGGCTCCGCCTCGTCCCAGGACAGGTCCAGCGAGGCGATCAGCCGGTCGATCAGCAGTGAGTTGAGCTCCGTGGCGTTGCGGACGTACACGTAAAGCGACGCCGGCCCGGTGTCCAACTCGGCCGCGATCCTGCGCATCGTCAGCGCCTGCGCGCCTTCCGCGGCGAGGATCGCCATCGCGGCGTCCACGATGCCGTCCCGGGTCAGGGCGGGTTTCGCCGGCCGTTCACGGCGGCTGATCGGCGTTTGTCGTGCCATGTGACCAGCGTATCAGTATTCGAACTCGATCGTGACGAACATGTTCGTTACGATCGAGTTCGTCAGATTACGCCGACGAAGGACTTGCCCATGACCACCACTCTCTCCCGGGCGTCAAAGCGAACGATGGTGATGACGCTCGTCGTCGTCCTGCTCGCGGACGCCCTGGACCTGATCGACGCCACCATCGCCAACGTCGCGGCACCGTCACTGGCCGCCAACCTCGGCGCCGGACCAGCGCTGATCACCTGGTTGGGCGCGTCCTACGCACTCGCGCTGGGCTCGCTGCTGGTGCTCGGCGGCCGGATCGGCGATCGCTTCGGCCAACGCCGGACCTTCCTGGCCGGCCTCACCGGGTTCGTCCTCGCCTCCGCCGCGGCAGGCCTCGCGGCCGGACCGGGGATGCTCGTCGGCGCCCGGGTCGCCCAGGGCGCGTTCGGCGCTTTGCTCATCCCGCAGGGCATGGCGATCATCACCTCGACGTTCCCGAAGAAGGCGCTGCGCAAGGCGTTCGGGCTGTTCGGTCCGATGCTGGGCGTCTTCGCGGTCGCCGGCCCGCTGCTCGGGGGCGTCCTCATCGACGCCGACCTCTTCGGCCTGGCGTGGCGGCCCGTCTTCCTGATCAACATCGTCGTCGGGGGCGTCGCGCTGGCGCTGGCCTTCCAGTTCCTGCCCACGGTCGAAGCCGACCGCACCACGCGCATCGACCTCGTCGCGAGCGGACTGCTCGCCGGCTCGCTCTTCGGCTTCCTGTTCGGCCTGATCACCGGCGCCGAACACGGCTGGGGAGCGCTCGCGCTCAGCACCACGGCGGCCGGTGTCGTCCTCTTCGCCGTCTTCTGCCGCCGCCAGGCCCGCAGCGACCAGCCGCTGCTGGCCCGCTCGCTGCTGCGCAACCGCGGCTTCACCTCGGGTCTGGTCATGGGTCTGCTGGTGTTCGCGGTGTTCAGCGGACTGATGTACGTGATCTCGTTGTTCTTCCAGATCGGCCTCGGCTACTCGCCGACCATGACGTCGCTGAACCTGATTCCGCTCACCGCGGGCATCATGGGCGGCTCCGGGATCAGCACCGCCCTGGTGGCGAGGCTCGGCCGCAAGCTCGTCGCCGGCGGACTGCTCGCCACCCTGGCCGGAACCGGACTCCTGCTGCTCGTGGTGAACGTCGTCGCCGCGGAAGCGACGTGGTGGCACAACGCCGTCGCGACCGTCGTCGTCGGAGTCGGCGCCGGCATCTGCTTCAGCACGATCTTCACCTTCGCGCTCGGCGACGTGGAGCCGCACGAGGCCGGCGCCGCGAGCGGCTCCCTCAGCGCCGTGCAGCAGGTCGCCAACGGCATCGGCTCCGCGACGGTCACCAGCGTCTTCCTCACGGTGAGCACCAGCGGAGGCACCACCACCGCCATGACCACGACGCTCCTGGTCGTCGGCGGTGTCGTGCTCGCCTGCCTCGCGGCCGTGCCACTCCTGCCCCGCACCGCCGCCCTCGAAAACTGAATCCGGAGAAACGCCATGAGCAAGCTCGTCGTCTTCGGCGCCAACGGCGCCACCGGTCACGCCATCGTCGAACAAGCCCTCCGCGACGGCCACCACGTCCGCGCCGCCGTGCGTGATCCGGCCACGTTCCGCCCGGTCCAGGGGGAGCTCCCGCCCGATCTGGAAGTCGTCCGTGGCAACGTGCTCGACCGCGAGGAGGTGCGCGCCGCGCTGAGCGGCCAGGACGCCGTCATCTCCGCGATCGGACCGCCCGGGAGCCGCTCCGGCGGCCTGTACTCCGCCAGCGCCCGCCACTTCGTGACCGCGATGACGGAGGAAGGCGTCGACCGGATCGTCGTGCTCTCCTCCAGCGGAGTGCGACACGATGACCCCCACCACCCCCTGTGGTACCGCGCGGTCGCACGCACCCTCATGCGCGAGCTCTACGGCGACATGCGCGCCATGGAGCACGTCCTCGAAGGCAGCCTCCTCGACTGGACCGCTGTTCGTCCCTCCCGGATCGTCGACGCACCGGCGACGGGGAACTACCGGGTGGGCGACGCCGAGAACCCCGAGGGCGGCACTGCCATCAACCGCGACGACCTCGCCCGGTTCGTTGTGCGGGCGACCACGGAGGACGGGTGGTCACGGCGTCGTCCCACGATCGCGCACTAGCCGGAAAGCGCGCTGAGCGACGAGCGATGCGCCGGGTTCGGCGGGCCGTTCGCCGGCGCGGTGATCAGCAACTGACCGCGCCGCCGGTCTGGACGGCGGAATACGTCCGGCGATGACGACCACCTGCGTGACGATCACCGCGCCGATGGATGGCACCTGGTGTGCGTACTCGGGCCGCGGCTCAGCGGGCTTCGCCTGTTCCGCGGCGCCGGCCCGGAAGCCGGTCATGACCTCGCGCAGGTGCGCAGCACGAACACGCATTGCGTCGCGCTCCGACACGGTCAGCTGCGCGAGCACAACGGCCGACTCGCGCAACGACATCCGAAGCAGGTGCTCCGGCGAGGTAATGCTCTAGGTTTGCCGTGCCAGTAGCGGCTGTGGTGGTGGCTTTCTTGTTCTGCAGGCCGGCGACCCGGTGCCCGCCGCCGTCGGGGATGTTGCCCAGCTTCTTGAGATCGACGTGGACCAGGTCGCCGGGTGCGGGATGTTCGTAGCGGCGGATCGGCCGGTCGGTGGCCCGGTCCAGATGAGTCAGCCGAGAGCAGCGGTAGCGGACCAGGACCCGGTGCACCGTGGAGGGATTGAGGCCAAGCAGGTGAGCGATCCGCGGGTCCCCACCGGCGGATCACCCGAACTTTGACGATCCGCCGCTCGACCCGGGCGGGGAGCCGGGCTGGTGCGTGGTCGGCTGGACCGGTCGGCCAGGCTCGCTTCGCCGTGCTCGCGGTAACGGCCGGCTCACCAGACGACGGTGGAGATCGACACCCGGAACCGTTCCGCACGATCGCAACCTCCCCGGGCAATACAGGTGATGAACATGTGCGAAGTCCGATCCACCATGACGGTGAAGCCGGTGGCTCACTCAGGTTGGCCCGTGCCAGGATCACGCCCAGCGCGAAGCCGAGTAGGTGCGTGGGTGGGGCCGGTACAGGGTTGCAGGCAGGGCACGGCGGCCCAGTGTCGGCGCGGGCTTCGCGGTGGGCGGACGCCGGCGAGATCCGCGCACCTCTGGCCGCCGTCGCGACGGTGGCGTTCGAGCAGACCGCGCCGGTGCAGTCGTTCCCCTTTTACAGGGGTCAGCGGCGCCGCGACGACGCGCCGGTCGTTAGCCAACCGGCCCGCGCGGCTCGTCGCCCGCAACGCCGAACGGCCGTGAACCGTTCCGCACATTCGTCGATTCGTTGTTCAGGTCTGCCGGTTTCCTCTCGCGCCCGAGTTGCTCGGTCACCTTCTAGGGCCTGTATCGAAGTTGTCTCCGGCGGGTTGAGCTGGAGTTGGCGGTGCTGGGCGTGTCGTCGGCCGAAATGGGTGAGGTCTCCGGTATTTGGTTCGTCGACCAAGAAAAACCTGAACACCGG